>DAINPV010000036.1:0-19786 GCA_036743315.1 bacterium
CAGCGCTCGCCGTGGGCGGTCCAGTGGTCCACGGGGATGGTGTTGGCGGTGTTGAGCGCCTTCGGCTGGGCGTGGCTGGTGTCCAAATGGGGGTTCATGGGCTGGCCGGCGATTTTCATCGGCGTGCTCAGCGGCCTGACGATCCGCACGCTGGCCGGGCCGTCGGCGAACATCAACGGCGTGCTCGGTTCCATCTGCGGCGTTGTGGGCATCGGCGGCGGCCTCGCGCTGATCTACTTCAACTGGACCGCCGGTTTCGACGAGCTGACCAAGGAAGCCGACTTCGTCAACTTCGCCTTCATCTTCGTCGGCCTGTCGCTGGCGCGCTCGCTGGCCGCGGGAACCAAACGGTTGCCCCAACAGCTTGAACAAATATTCGCGGAACAGATGCGCCCGCCCCGAACCTGAAACGCGGATCGATGAAGAAGCTCGCCGAACTGCTGACGCCCGTCGTTCCCGGCCTGTTTCTACTGCCGGCGGCCAACGGCGGCCGTTTCCCGCAAAGTCATTGTTTTGTCGTGCGCGACGAGGTCGAGGCGCTCATCGACGCCGGCGCCGGCCTCGACCGGCTGCAGGAGGTCGCGCGCCGATGGCGGCCCGATCGCGTCATCGCCAGTCACAGCCATCCGGATCATTGCGGCGGCCTGTGGATCTTCGCCGGGGTGCGCCTGACCAGCCCCATCCAGCACGCCGACCTCTTCTGGCGGCTGGACGCCATGGGCGACCGCCTGGTCGCGCCGGGCGATCTCGCGGCGATGTGGAAACGGTTCGTCACCGCCAACATGGGCATTCGCGACGTCGCCGCCGACGATCATTTCGACGACCTGGACGTCTTCGATTTCGGCCGCGTCAAACTCACCGCCCTGCGCGCGCCGGGCCACCTGGAGGACCATTACCTCTTCTTCGAACCGCACCACGGCCTGGCGCTGACCTTCGACATCGACCTCACCGGCTTCGGCCCCTGGTACGGCCACCCCGAAGCGGACGTCGACCGATTCATCGCCGACATCCGCCGCCTGATCGACCTGCGCCCGCGCTTGCTTGTCACCAGCCACAAGGGCTTGATCGACGCCGAGATCCAAGAGCGCCTGCGCGCCTACCTCGACATCTTTTTCCAACGCGACCGCCTGGTGCGCGAGTTGCTGGCCGCGCCGCGCACGCTCGCCGAGCTGGTCGACGCCAGCCCGTTTTACCGCGGGCATCCGTACATGCCGCCGGTCATGCGTTTTTGGGAAGGGGTGATGATCGACAAACACCTGCGGCGCTTGGCTCGCGACGGCCGGGCGATTTGCGAAGGCGAACGCTGGCGGCGGATTTAGAAGTCGACCCCGATGTCCAACTGATAAACGTGCTTTTCGTAGGTGTACGCTTCGAGGCTGACGTTGTTCTGGAAGCGGTAACCGAGGCTCGAGTACAGCCAATCCGTGAAATGGTAGCGCAGCCCGGCGTCGATCACATACTTGCGGTCGATGCGATTCTCGACGTTGTTTTGGTAATCCAGATACCGGCCGCGGACGCCGGTCAGCATGGTCAACGGGCCGACCAGCGGCAATTCCAGCGAGGCGAAACCGCCGAACCCGCGGTAGTCGTAGTTGTCGGT
Source organism: bacterium (assembly GCA_036743315.1). Taxonomy (GTDB): domain Bacteria; phylum Lernaellota; class Lernaellaia; order Lernaellales; family Lernaellaceae; genus CALBTQ01. The sequence continues at coordinate 1,601 of DAINPV010000036.1, forward strand.
TTCCGCCGCGTTGTTTTCGTAGCTGGCTTCCAACAGCAAGGTCGCGGTCTGGTTCCAGAAGGTGAAGATCTGCGTCAGCGCGGGCGACAGATACAGCGCGTCGCGATACGGATACTCGTCGAAGCTCTTCCATTCCGCGTCGAGGCCCAGCCGCGTCGCCGCCGCGAGGCCCTCGCGCAAATGCAGAAACGGCCGAAGCGCGTTGCTTTCCTGATAGTTGTCGCCGGCCAGCATCGACCGCGCCCATTCGTATTCGCCGCCCAGAAACAACGGCGATCGTTGCCCGAGGCGGGACATCGCCTCCAGGCGCAGCCCGTGGCGCGTCAGGTCGTAGTCATCGAGCAATTGCTCGCGCGTGTCCACGTGCAGGCTTTGGTAGAAACGATAGCCGGCACCCAGCGCGCCGTTGCGGCCGCGCAGCGCGTACAGCGCCAGGTCGGCCGCGGCGAACCAATAGAAGCCCGAGCGGTCGGCCACTTCGAATTCCTCGGGCTCGTAAAAGACGTTGGAATCCCACGCGCCGCCGAACACGACCGTCGCGTCCCACAGCCGGGTGCGGCGATGTTCCTCGCGCGCGCGGCGCAACAACCGTTCGACATTGTTACGAAACGGTCCCGGCTCGCTGAGTTCGTAGGCCTCTTCCCAATGCTCGATCGCGCCGCCGTAACGTTCCTCGGCGAAAGCGCACGCGCCCTGGTAATAGGCGATCGACGCCCGCTTCTCCGGCAGCGCCTGGTAAGCCGCGTCAAGCGCTTCCAGGGCCGCTTCGTATTGGCCGGTGCGCACCAGGCAGGCGCCGCGGTAGTAATCGATCGTCTCGACCGTCGCGCCTTTCTGCCGCGCCAGGGTGAACTGCACCAGCGCTTCACGGTAGCGGCGCAGGTGATAAAGCGTCAGCCCCAGGTCGAAGTGCGCGTCCGGCCGCACATCGGCGCGCATGAGCGCCTGCCGCAGCAACGGTTCGGCCTTGTTGTATTGTTCCAGGTGAATGGCGCACAACGCTTGCCGGTGCAGGTTCCAGGTGCGCCCGGGATCGGCGCTCAGCGCCAACTCGAAAAAGCGAAAGGCGCGCGCATAATCGCCGGCCAAGTAGGCGGCTTCGGCGCGGGCCTGATGATAATCGGCGGTCTCCGCGGCGGCGATAGCGACGCCGGTCAGCAACAGGCACAACAGCAGCGTCGCACCTGCGGTCAACCTCTTGCGTTTGTCGCCGATTCCCATCGCTTCCTCACCGTTATTTCCACGTTTTCCCGAGCGGCACACGTTAACACGGGCCCGGCGCAGCGTCAAGATTTCGGCCCGCATGCCGGCACGCAAAAAGGGCCGCTTCACCTTAAAGCGACCCCGCTCATCGATTTGAGGATTTTGCTTACAGCGCCTTTTGCAGGAAGGCCTCGAGCTTGCCTTTGGGCGCGGCGCCGACGATCTTGTCCACCTCTGCGCCGCCCCGGAACATGATCAACGTGGGAATGCCGCGCACGCCGTATTTGGTGGGCGTGTTGGGCGAATCGTCCACGTTCATTTTCACGATCTTGATTTTCCCTTCGTACTGCGTCGCCAGCTCTTCCAGCATCGGCGCGATCATCTTGCACGGTCCGCACCACGGCGCCCAAAAATCGACCAGGGCGGGAATTTCGCTCTGCAGGATTTCGCTCTCGAAGTTGCCGTCGTTTACTTCGCGCATCTTGGCCTCCTTGCTCGGGTTTCGGCATGCAACGCCGAAAGTATATTTTTCGTATTCGTATCGGTCAAACGATAGCACACCTGCGTCCCTCGGCGGGTCGCGGTGACGATCTCGTTGTTGCGCAGCAACGCCAGGTGCTGGCTGACGGTGGCTTGCGGCAGCGACAGGCCGTCGCTGATGTCCTTGACGCAGCAGGCGCCATCGAGCAACTGGCAGAGGATGCGCAGCCGCGTTTGGTTGCCCAGCAGCTTGAGCGTTCCCGCCGCTTTCGCCAGATTTTTCATCGCCGCCCTTTATCGATTTATGCGAATATATATATATTCGGAAAGTCGAATTGTCAACACGCGGCGCGTCGCCCTCCGGCGCGCCGCGCTTGAGACGCCGCCCGGCGGGTGTTAACCTTCCCCTAATGGCGACAAGGAGAGCATCATGCGACTGCTGGTGACGCACATCGGGCGGTTGGCGACCATGGCCGGCGTGGCGGCCAAAGACGGCATCGGCGTGACCGAGGCCGACCTGGGCGTGGTCGACGACGCCGCGTTGCTCGTCGAGGACGAGACGATTTCCTTCGCCGGACCGGCGCGCGAGTTGCCCGCCGACCTGCGGCCGGATCGCTGCGTGGACGCCGGCGGCGCGGTGGCCGTACCCGGGTTGATCGATCCGCACACGCACCCGTGCTGGGTCGGTTCGCGGCACGACGAATTCGCCATGCGCGCGGCGGGCAAAACCTACCTGGAAATCAGCGCGGCCGGCGGCGGCATTCGCGCCAGCACGCGTCAAGCCCGGCAAGCGACCCTCGAGCAGTTGATCGCCGCGACGGAAAAGCACTTGGCGCGCATGTTCGCCCTGGGCATGACCACAGTCGAGGCGAAAAGCGGTTACGCGCTCAACGTCGAGGGCGAGCTGCGCCTGCTGCGGGCGATCCAACAAGCGGCTCGGCACGCACCGCAGACGATCGTCCCCACCTTCATGGGCGCGCACGCGATTCCCGCCGAGTTCGGCGACGACGCCGAGGCGTACACCAACCTGGTGATCCACGAAATGCTGCCGGCGGTCGCGGCCGAGAAACTGGCCGAGTTCTGCGACGTGTTCGTCGAGGACGGCTTCTTCAGCGTCGACCAGGGGCGGCGCATTTTGTTGGCGGCCAAGAAATTGGGGCTCAAGCCGAAGCTGCACGCCGACGAGTTCATGCCGCTGGGCGGCGCGCAACTGGCCGCGGAAGTGGGTGCGGTCAGCGCCGATCATCTGATGGCGATCGACGACGAGGGCATTCGCGCGCTGGCCGCCGCGGGGGTCACCGCGACGTTGTTGCCGGCGACGACGCTCTTTCTCGGGCAGACGACTTACGCGCCGGCCCGCCGGCTGCTCGATGCGGGCTGCCGCGTGGCGTTGTCCACCGACTTCAACCCCGGTTCGAGTCACACGGAAAACCTGCTTCTGGTCTTCACGCTGGCCTGCACGCAACTGCGCATGACCGTGGCCGAGGCGCTGGCGGCGATCACCTACAACGCCGCGCGCGCTGTGGACCGGCACAAACAAGCGGGCGCGCTGCTGCCGGGCCGCCGGGCGGACGTCGTCTTTTTCGACGTGAAGGATTTCGCGGCCATCCCCTATCACCTGGCGATGAGCGACGTGAAGTGGATCGTCGCCGGCGGCGTGCCGCACCAGGCGCCGGCGCCGATCGCCCGGCGCTATTAAAAAGCAAAAGGGACAGACAAGATCGCCTGTCCCTTCCCTACGGAATGATCCGTCTTGTTACTTCGCGACTTTCTTCGGCGCCTTTTTCGGCTTGGCCTGTTTCACCGGCTTTTTCGGCGCGGCTTTTTTGGCCGGAGCTTTTTTGGCGGCCGGTTTCTTCGCGGCCGGTTTCTTCGCGGCCGGTTTCTTGGCGGCCGGTTTCTTCGCGGCCGGTTTCTTCGCGGCCGGTTTCTTCGCGGCCGGTTTCTTGGCGGCCGGTTTCTTCGCGGCCGGTTTCTTCGCGGCCGGTTTCTTCACCGCCGCTTTTTTCACTTCAGCCATCTCGACTCCTTTCCGCGATCTTGACGATCGCAACGGCGCCCGCGGTCTCAACCGTTTCGGGCAGGCCCTTTTGTTTACGGCAACGATTTATCTCAACCACACCTCAAGTCGGTTTTGGTCTACTTGACCGCAAACTGTTTCGGCAGTTTCGTGCCCCGCGGATTGAGTTCGACCAGCTCGGGATGCACGAAAACGCCGTCCTTCTGAATCGTCCGGCCGTCGAACAACAGTTCGCCGTCGCCGGTGAGAATCTTCACCAGGTCCCAGTGAATGGCGCTGCGATTGCCGTTGTCACAATCCTCGTAAGCCGCTCCGGGCGTGAAGTGAATCGACCCGTAGATTTTTTCGTCGAACAAAATGTTGCGCATCGGCTGCGTGATTTCGGTATTGGTGCCGACGGCGAATTCGCCGATATACCGGGCGCCTTCATCGGTGTCGAAAATGTGGTTGAGTGCGGCGGTCAGATCGCCGGCTTCCGCTTTGACGATTTTGCCTTTTTCGAACTCGAGACGGATGTTGTTGTACTCTTTGCCCATGTACACGCTGGGCGTGTTGTAGGTGATGTACCCTTCGACGCTGTCGCGCACCGGCGCGGTGTACACTTCGCCGTCGGGGATGTTGGCCGTGCCGTGGCAACTGATCGACTTCATGCCTTTGAGCGAGAATGTCAGGTCGGTGTCCGAAGCCTTCAGCTGCACGGTCTTGGCGGCATTGAGCAGTCGCACGAGTTTCGCCTGCTTCGCTTTCAGCGAAGCGTAATCGAAAATCGTGCAGCGGAAATAAAACTCGTAAAACTCTTCCAGGCTCATTTTCGCGTCTTGCGCCATGGCGTTGGTCGGCCAGCGGCTGACCACCCACCGCGTGTGGTTGACGCGTTCGTCGAGAATGGGCAGCAACGTTTTTTGATTCAGGCGCATCGTGTCGTGATTTGCGTTGGCGTAGACCATCGCGTTTTCCGGCGCGCGCACGCCGATGAACACGTCGACCTGTTTCATGAAGTCCAATTTGTGCTGCGGAAAAAATTCCGCCTGCGCTTTGGTGGCGTGGTTGTAAAAGTCCTTGGTGATTTCCGGGAACTCGAAATCGATCGCGACGTATTTCGCGCCGCGCTGCAGACACTGTTTGTGCAGCTCTTTGCTGATCGGGTAGGTGTCGACGCCCACCATGTTGAGCAGAACGACATCGCCCTTCTTCACTCGCGTGGAATATTCGACGAGAACCTTCGCCAGTTGTGCAACTCGTTGGTCGAACATGCGCATCCCTCCGTTATCGAAACCGCGTTGCCCGTCATATCAACACCGGATGCGCTGTCCCCGAAATGATCCGCTTGCGTCATGCCTACACCGAACTTTATCGTCCGGTCGCTTCGAATCATTTCCCCCCACAGCAATAGATAGCTTTTTGATTAGCAAAGTGCGCAAATTGTGTCAACTTTTTTTCGCGCTTGAGCGACAAAATTAGATAGAAAATATTCGCCGCGCTTTGTCGGCGATTCCTCGTCGACGACGTTCGACCGACGACAAACGCCGCGACGCCCTTTGTTTGCTATGGTTTTATGAATCGTGTTAGGATGGCGCGAGTGAAAATGAATCCGATCCTCTGCCGGGGGAGTGAACGATGAAACGATTTTTTTTCTTGGCGCTTTTCTGCCTGCTGCCGCTCGCCGTCGCGTGGGCGGGCAACGCCGATCCCGATCAGATCCGCCTTTCGTGGGAAGATGATCCGACCGCGACGCTGACCATCGCGTGGCGCACCGTCGACACCGGCGTCACCGAATCGATCTGTCACTTCGGCGAAACAGCCGCGCACGGACAGCAGGCGACCGGCTCGACGTACACCTTCACCAACGCGACGGGACTGCATCACAAGGTGCAAATCACCGGACTGGAGCCGCGCACGGTGTATCACGTTTCGTGCGGCGACGGCGGCGCGCACATGTTCGGCGACCGCACGTTCATCACCGCGCCGAACGTCGACGACGTGTGCGAACCGATTCGCTTCGTCGCCTTGGGCGACTCGCGCTCGAGTTTCGATTCCGGCGCAAGCATCCTATGGTCGACGGTGATGGACGCGGCGACCGATGAAGTGCCCGACTTCATTCTCTTCACCGCCGACGCGGTGGCCGACGGCGATCACGTCGACGATGGTTGGGACGACTGGTTCGACAGATCGCATGACATCGGCGACTACCCGATGATGACGGTCTGGGGCAACCACGAACATCACGGCACCTCGGCGTACGGACCGTTGTTCCACATGCCGGTCAACGAGGCGAGCGACACGGACGACTTCTGGGAGTTGCGTTACGGCTACCTCCATCTGTTCGGTCTGGACACCGAGGAGCAACCGTACGCGCCGCAGGCAACCTGGCTTGACGAGACGATGGGCGCGAGCGACGCCATCTGGAAAATCGCCATGCACCATCGTCCGGCCTACAGCTCGGGCACCTCGCACGGCTCCGAGCCCGAGGTGCAGGAATATTTCGTGCCGATCTACGACCAGTATCATCTCGACATCGCCTTCTCCGGGCACGATCACATCTACGAACGCACCAAACCGATCTACGACGGCAACACCACCGCCAACTACAACCTGGGCACGATGTACGTCGTCACCGGCGGCGCCGGCGCGGCGGTCAATCCGGTCCTGAACATCTTCACCTGGTGGTGGGAGTACGGCATCGGCACCTGGCATTACACGCTGATCGAAATCGAATTCGACACGCTGCGCCTGGCCGCCTACGACACGATGGGCATCAAGCTCGACGAAGTGACCGTCGTTAAACCCGACATCGGCAACCCGACGGCCTCGTTCTTCAAAGACCTCGACGATGTGCACGTCGGCGACGAAGTGGTCTTCGACGGCCGGGCCAGTTACGATCCGTGCGGCGAGTTGACCTGGGCGTGGGATTTCGGCGACGGCGAAACCGGCGACGGCGCGATGGTCTCGCACACCTACGACAGCGAAGGCGAAGTGACCGTCACCCTGGTCGTCACCGATCTGGACGGCAACACCGCGCAGTTCACCGACGCCTTCACCGTGCTGCCCGCCGCGGTCGACGACGACACCACCGACGACGACACCGGCGATGACGACGACACGGGCGACGACGACACCATCGACGATGACGACGACACCGGCGACGACGATGCAGCCGACGACGATGCGGCCGACGACGATGCCGGCGACGACGACAACACGCTTGACGACGATGCGGCCGGTGACGACGACGATGATGATGACGGCTGCGGCTGCTGAGCATCGAGACGATTGAGCGCAGCGAAATCCCGCCAACGGCGGGACGACGATGATGATGACGGCTGCGGCTGCTGAGCGTCGAGATAATCTCCAGACCAAAAAAAAGACCGTGAAACCGCTTCACGGTCTTTCTCTTTAAAAAGGCAAGGGACCCTAGCGGATCCCTTGGCCTGCTTCTTCGGCGGCGACTTTTATTTTTTACGGCGCAGCAACGCCAGGCCCATCATCGCCGGCAGCATCATGACCAGCAAATCGGCATCGGGCGCGCCGGTCAATTCGCCGCCGCAACCGCCGCTGCCGCCCGGATCGGTCGGATTGGCGATAAAGGCGCGGTAACGGTCATAAGCTTGCTTGGGCGTGTTGTCGGCGCGAATGATGCCCCACTTGGGCACGTCGGGGCTGGGATCGTCCTTTATTTCGTAAGGGAACACCTTGGCCAGGTAGTCGCGTTCGTGCACGCCCCACAACAGCTGATGATAGTACTCCGCTTGCTCGGCTTCGCTGACATCGTCTTTGCTCGCCGTAGGCCAACCTGTTTCGGTCAACCACACCGGTTTGTCGTCGACGCCCAGATCCGCCAAGACGTCCATCAACGGCGGCGGATCCCAGGCATAATGAAAGGAACCGGCGTCCAGGTACTTGAACATGGCCCAACCGGTGTCGCCCTTGTAGCAATGGTGGGTAATGATATCGATGCAGTCGGCGCCGCCGGCCTTCATGATTTCCTCAAGCCAGTCGGGCCAATCGCTGCTGGACAGATGCGCCAGATCCGGACCGAGCACATAGCAACCGCCGTCGGCCTCCTTGGCCGCCTGATAACCGACCTTGAGGATCCACTCGCGGTACTGCCAGGCCGACCCGGTGAAGAAACCGTCAAGGTTGGGCTCGTTCCACATGCCCCAGTACTTGATGCGATCGCGATAGCGCCGGACGACATCGTAGACGAAGTCATACCAATCGGCCGTATCCGTCGGCGGATCGGCGATGTTGCCCGTGCCGTTCGCCCATGCCGGCGTGTAGGCCAGCGTCGCGAAGATCTCCAAGCCGCGCGCCCGGGCGTTGTTGACCACCGCATCCATGTAACCCCAGTTGTATTGATCCTTGTTCGGTTCGAGCGTGAACCAGTTCAGGTCGATGCGGATCCAATCGATGCCTGCCGCCGCAATCTTGTCCAGCGTCGCGACGTCGGGCACGTGGGCGTTGATGCCGTAGGGCGAACCGACATCCGCCTGGGCGACGCCGGCGCACACCAACAGCGCGATGACGACCAAGAAAACGTTTTGTTTCATAGCCACCCTCCCCGGTATTCGACAAGGTGGGAAATGCAGCCGCATCGTAGCAGAAAAAAAAGAGGCGGCCAATCATGGCCGCCTCCGTTGGATCGATCGGTTATTAACCCAAATCAGCACCCGCACCCATCGTCGTCGTCGTCATCATCATCGTCGTCGTCATCGTCGTCGGCGCCGCCGTTGTCGTCATCGTCGGTGTCGTCGTCGCTGCCGCCGCACTCCGGATCGGCCGCGTCGACCTTGCCGTTGCAGTCGTTGTCGATGTTGTCGGTGCAGATTTCCGTCTGATTCGGATTGACGCTCTTGCTGCCGTCGTTGCAGTCGTCGCCGCCGCAATCCTCGGCGTCGAAGCCGTCGTTGTCGGCGTCGCAAGTGGCCAGACCGGTGATCACCAGCGAAGCGCCCTGCGGGCCGCTGGGCACGTCATAGCCTTTGACGATCACTTCGTAGCCGCCCTTGCTCGGCGATTCGATGTACACCTGCTCGACGGGATTGATGTGGTCCTCTTTCGGCGAGGCCGCTTCGCTCACGTCGCTCGGGTTGGGTCCCCAGGGCAGGTAGATCGTGCCGCCGGTGCTCTTCACCTGCAGGTCCAGGTCGTTGACCAGATCGCGGCCGGTGAGGATCGGTCCGGGCACGTCGGTCCAGACCAGCGTGACTTTGATCGGCTCGCCGGTGCTGCGGAAATGCTGCGACCACTGGTCGCCCTGATCCAACGTGATCACCGTGTAGGCTTCGTCGAGAATGAGATCGAGCATCGCCGGAATGCGCAGACCGCCGAAACCGAACGTGTAGTCCGGCCCGGCCAGGCCCAGATCCTGCGCGCTGTGAATGACCAGCGCCTTGGCCAGCGAGGGCGACAGTGCCTCGCCGGTTTCGCGTTCGTAGAGCTCATAAGCCAACGCGGTCGCGCCGGTGACCACCGGGGCGGCCTGGCTGGTGCCGCTCATGTCCATGTACAGCATGTTGGGCGCGTAGAACACCGACACGCAGCTTTTCGTGCCGCTCATCAGGCCGCCGCCCTCTTCGTGGCCCGGGGCGGTGACGTCGGGACGCAGGCGGCCGTCATCGGTCGGCCCGCGGCTGGAGAAGTAGGCGATCGATTCGTCGTTGACCACCGAGGCGCCGACGCAGATCGTGTTTTTGGCCGGCACCGGCGGCGGAATGAGGCGGAAGTCGCCGGCGCAACCCGAGGTGCGCTCGTTGCCCGCGGCCCACACGACGATCATTTCGCGGCCGAAGCGGCCGGCGATGATGTCGTCGATCAACGCCGCCGAACCTTCGTAGTCGCCCAGCCAGGAGCAATCGTAGTGGTTCGCGCCGATGTTCGCGCCGATCGAGTTGTTGGCCGTGTGCGCGTCGAAGTCGGTGATCGCGTGGCCGTAGCTCTGCGAGAGGTCGCCCGGATTGTTGTAGAACAGGATCATGCCGCTGGGCGTGAAGTCCATGCTGATGATCGTCGCGTCCGGCGCCATGCCCGCGTATTGGCCGTCGCTGCCCGCGCCGGTGCCGCCGACGGTGCAGGCCACGTGCGACGCGTGGCCGATCAGCACGTCGGGCGTGCCCGTCTGACCGATGATCAACCGGCCCGCCAGATCGGGATGTTTGGATTCATCGCCCACGGTCGGAATGATGCCGCCGTCGTAGATCAGCGCGTTCACGCCCGCGCCGGTCACGCTGTAGGGCGGTTCGTGCGCCGTGTCCGCGCCGACGAAGGGTCGCACGCGGTCGTTGTACAGGCCCCAGGGCGGCGACGGCTGCGCCACCCACTGCACGCTGTCCAGGCCGCCCAGCAGGTACGCGTCTTCGATCGACTCGACGCGCACGAAGGCGCTGTTGCCCGCTTCGATCGTCTCCAGAATTTCCGCGCCGATCGAATCGATGTCGGCCTGCATCTGCGCCGGCGACGTGTCGGCGAAGAAGGTCACCAGCAGATCGACGCGACCGTTGCCGGCCAGCGCGTAACCTTCGATCGAACCGTCGAGCACGCGCTGATGGATTTTATCCTCGGGCTGCAACTCGACGACCGCGCGCAACACCGGCGCGGCTTTCACTTGCGACCAGTCGCGCGAGGCGACATACGCCAGGTACGCTTGCCGCGGCACCGGCACCAACAGGTGCAAACCTTCGGCCGCCAGATCGTCGCGCTCGCCGGCGGTGGGCGTCTGCGCCAATTGCACCAACACGTGGCGACCGGTGAAATCGGCCAGCGCGGTCCAGGCCACCGGGGCCTCCTCGCCTTGGATGGTGCGGTTCTTCAACAGAATCGGCAGCCCTTCGGCGTACGCCGTCGCCGCGAAGACCAACAACAGCGCCAACAAGGCCGGAATCAAACGTTTCATGCACATGCTCCTTTGCCGTTCAGCGTTCGTGGTTGCAAGCCTGCGACCGTTTAGTTTAACCACCTGGAAGCCCAAGGCAAGCAGCAAAAATCGCTCGCGTTTGCCGTCGCCCGCCAAGCCGTGATACATTTCACAGCAATCATCGGGGCGCGAACGCCGGCGACGTTTCCCCCGAATGGCACGCAACCGGCAACCACACCACCATGCGCAACATCATCGCCCGACGCCGGCGACGCACGCCTCGCCCACGGAGGATGAGGATGAGCCGCGTTTTCTTCTTTATGATGTTAACGATGTTGCTGGTTTGCGTCTGGGCGTGTGAGGACGAGACGAACGACGATGACGACGCGGCGGGCGACGACGATTCCCCTGCCGCCGATGACGACGACGACAACGACGGCGCGTATCCGGAATCGTGCGCGAACGGGCCGTATTTCCCCTTCGATCTGCGCACCACGCCGATGATCGCGCCCTACCCCAACAACCTGTACCGCGTGGCCGACGCCGCGTCGACCTCGGGTTATCGCGTGGCGCTGACCGCCGACGTCACGCAGCCCCTCGGGCGCCTGGCGGGCATGCGTTTGCTGCAACCATTGATCGAGGCGGTCAACACGATGACCGGCTTCGCGACGATGAGCGACCTGTACGTGCCCCTCAGCGACGCGCCGGCGACCTACGCGCTGCCCGACGGCGGCGCGGCTTCGCTGCACGACGCGGTGTTCGTGGTGAACATCCAAAGCGACAGTCCGTCTTTCGGCGAGGCGATTCCCCTGGCCGCTACCGCGCAGGACCACTACCTGCAACTGCGCCCCGCGATTCCGTTGCGCGACGCGACACATTACGCGCTGGTGGTCACGCGGGCGCTGGTCACCGCCGAGCACGACTGCTACCGGGCCTCGCCGAGCATGCAGGACATCTGGCGGACGCATCATTACCTGGAAGGCGGCAACCTCGCGCTGCGCTATCGTCCGGTGCTGAAGCGGCTGGAAGAACTGGGCGTCGACCCGGCCGACATACTGGCGCTCAGCGAGTTCACCACGCTGGACGCGACCGGCGAACTCAACCGCGTGCGCGAGCAGATCGACGCCCTCGCCGCGACCGATCCGCCGACGCTGCGCGATCCGCAGTATTGGAACATGAACGAGGAGCACGTCGGCCGTTACGCGTACCTGCACCTGGACACGCCGGTCTGGCAGGACGAAGACGGCGTCTGGGAGCCCGACGGCGACGGCGGCATCGTCATCCAGAACTGGGCCGATTACCGCGTGCTGCTGTCGCTGCCCAAGGCGAACGCGCACGAACGCGGCCAGCCGTACCCGGTGGTCATTTACGGCCATCCGATCACCGAACGCAAAGAGGGCCTTTATTACCTGAAGCTGGCCGAGGCCTTCGCCGAGCGCGGCTACGCGATGATCGCGATGGACGGCGCGGCGCATGGCGACCGGGCGGACGGTTTGATCGGCGGACGCCTGGCGTCGATGTTCGGCTTCCTCGACTTCTTCCGGCCGCTGCGCATGCGCGACAACGTGCGCGAAACGGTGGCCGATTTGCTGTGGCTCACGCGTGCGGTGCAGAACCTCGACACGATGGACGTCATTCCCAACGACCGCGGCGACGGCCTTCCCGATTTCGACACCGAACACATCTACTACTTCGCCATTTCGCTGCACGCGATTCTCGGCGGCACGTTCGCGGCGCTGGAGGACAACATCGACGCCTTCGTGATGAACGTGGCCGGCGCGAAGCTCACCGGCGTCGCGCTGGAAGGCCCGCTGATGGGCTGGATCGTCACCCTCGCCGAGTTCGGCGACTACCTGCTGCCGGAGATGGAATTCACCGAGTTCGTCTGGCTGGTCGGCGGCCTGTACCAGCACGTGCTGGACGCGGGCGACCCGGTGAACTTCCTGCCCTACGTCAACGGCGAACCGCTGCCGGGGCTCGAGGGACATCATCCCTACGTGCTGCAGCAGGGCGCGAGCGACGACTTCATCGTCGGCGGCATGAGCGGCGCGTACTATTGCCGCGCGGGCGGCTGGCCGCAATTCGAGCCGTACGTGTGGGATGTGGGGCACGTCGAGCACGAAGGTTGTCCGCGCGTCGGCTCGGGATTTTTCCAGTACGATACGGCCAACCACCTGATGTTCCTCATGCCCGAAACGGATCTGGGCGCGGCCTCGCGCGAGCAGGCGTTCCACTTCCTGGACACGCACCTGGCGACCGGCGAGGCGGAGATCGTCAATCCGTTGTGCGCCGCGCGCCGCTGAGGAGCTTGCCGCCGGGCGCGTTCGCCCTTAGGTTAATGAAAAACCATACGGGAGAGGCGCAATGGCGACGTTCGAGGGCTTCGACAAGCGGACGCTGACGTTTTTCCGCGAGCTGAACAAGCACAACAACAAGCCGTGGTTCACCGAGCACAAGGGCGAGTACGAGCGCTATGTGCTGGCCCCGGCGCAGGGCTTCGTCACGGCGATGGGCGCGAAGCTGGCGACGATCGCGCCGGGCGTGCAGGCGATCCCCAAGATCAACAAGTCGATCTTCCGCATCTACCGCGACACGCGTTTCTCCAAGGACAAGACGCCCTACAAGCCCTACGTGGGGATGCTGTTCTGGGAAGGCCCGCTGGCCAAGGACGAGAACTCGGCCTTCTACTTCCACCTCGAGCCCGAGGCGATCTGGATCGGCAGCGGCATCTGGAAGTTCTCCAAGCGCATCCTGGAGGCGTACCGGCAGGCCGCGCTGCACCCGGTGCACGGCGACGCCCTCGCCGAGGCGCTGGCCAAGGTGCGCCGGCGCGGTTACGAGATCGGCGGGCGGCGCAAGAAGCGCGTGCCGCCCGGCTTCGACCCGGCGCATCCGCGCGCCGAACTGCTGCTGCACGACGGGCTTTATGCGGGCGCGCAGACGGCGGTGCCCGACGAGTTGTTTTCGCCCCGGATCGTCGACTGGGCCTTCCGGCATTTCAAGAAGACCCTCGAACTGCACCAGTGGCTGACCGCGCTGGTCGAGCGCTCGGCGTAAGGGATTAGGTCAGGAAGGGTATCGGCTGGTCCTGAAGGTCAGGGACGTGGAAAACCGGGGACATGATTCCTTCGTGTCCCCGTTATTTTATGCCCTGGGAATCCAGGGACAGGTACTCGTTACGTGTCCCGGTTTATCCTCATATTGTGGGATAAATGGGACACTTTGGGACACTTTGTCCCACCTGGGAAAAATGTATTTTATCTATGATATCATAAGGTTATAAGAAACAACCCGTGGGACACATGGGACAAAGTGTCCCACCTCAATAGTACAGGCGTTCGAGTGGTGTGATTGGCTGTCCGTCATCCTCGGGCTCGACCCGAGGATCTGGCCGCGACAAGCTCGCGAGTACACGAAAACTTATCAGGGGCAACCTGTAATCATTTTCGCATAAGTCAGCCTTGTTATTGAACCCAGATCCTGAATCGAGTTCAGGATGACACTCTCCTTACCGCCGCGCGAAGTGCGGCCTTCCTTTTTTATAAGGTCGGGAAAGGTATTTGCTGGTCCTGGATTCCCGCCTGCGCGGGAATGACGGCTCTCTTCCGTCATCCTCGGGCTTGGCCCGGGGATCCAGAATTCCTTTACCGCCGCGCGAAGCGCGGCTTACCTATTTATAAGGTCGGGAAAAGTATCGGCTGGTTCTGGATTCCGGGTCGGTGCCCGGAATGACATTTCCTTCCATACATCCCGCGCGCCGACGCGGGATCCGGCCGCGACCACAACCCAGCCGCAGGGCAACCACGGGGGGTGCCCCGACAAAAAACCGCCACGCGACGCCGATTCGCCAACGCGGAATTTCGAATGCGGAATGCGGAATGCGGAATGAGGGCGGGCACGGGAAAGGGAGAATTTCTATAGACTGGGAACGGAAATCCCCCGGAAATCCAGATAAAAATTATTGCCGGGGAATCTCGAAAGTTGTCGGCAGCTTTTCAAAAGTGGGTTTGGCAAAAAGCCATCCTTGGAACAGTTCAATTCCTTGCTCTTTAAGCCACCGGTATTCATCCAATGTTTCCACACCTTCCGCCAACACGATGATGCCCAGATCGGCACAAGCGCGCATAATGCCATGGATAATGGCTTGCCTTGGTCCCAGGTTATGAATCGAACGGATAAGGTGAATGTCCAGTTTGATGTATTCCGGCTGAAAATCGGCCAACAAATTCAGTCCCGCATAACCCGAGCCGAAATCGTCGATTGCCAAACAAATTCCGGCACTTCGGCATTGATTGATACTTTCGTTGAACTGATCGAAATTGCGCACAAATTCCCGTTCAAGTATTTCGACAATAATCTGATCGGGCGATATATGATTGCGACCCGCGGCTTCGATAACCGAAGAAATTGCCGTAGAAGAGGATTCCATACTCGACGGAAAAAGGTTGAGGTTCAGTTTGGTGGTTAACCCCAATCTTCCGGCCAGTTCAATGGCGTCGATGCTTATTTTCTCGGAAAAGGCGGGGAGTTCATCCTCGGCCACCTGGTCAAAAACAAACACGGCCGATTGATTATCCCTGGTGCGCACCAATGCTTCGTAGGAATGAATCTTCCCCGTGGTGGCATTGATAATGGGCTGGTAGGCAAAAGAGTACCAATGCTTATCCGCCGTTCCGTGCGTTGCGGCGGCGACCGTGCCTAGCGGCCTGGTTTCGGCGCCTTTGACCGAAGCGATGGTATAGGCGTTTGACACAGGCGTATCGATGTTGCTGAGTTTGGTTCTCCACCGTCCCTCTTTGAAAGCCGCCAGCAATTTTTTCGCCCGCCCCTCGCCTAGCTGTGCATAAGATCGACCGGTGTGGAAAAAATCATTTAAGCCTAAAATGACATTCACTTCTTCCGACGAAAGCTGGGCATAAGCCATCGTCCAGTCGCCGAAAAAACGGCTGGAAATCGTTTCGCGCAGGATAAGGGTGACTTGCGTATGGCGATCATCCGCGGAAATGGTGGCGAACATCGCATCGACCGTTTCCGCCTCGCCTTCCAGGACCTGGAAGAAACTGCCCTCGGTATAAAGCAGAATTCCCGTGATGCCGAGTTTGTCGTTTTTTGCCCTGGCCTTAAGTAGCAAATCGGTCAGTTGTCGGCGATTAAAAAGATGGCTGGCGGCGCTGCTGTAAATGAGCTGTATGAGCTTCGCCAAAATGCCTCCTTGTCGGTCGAAGGAATTATTTTGGGTTGACAAGAGACGGTTCGCCTCCTCAATCGTCTAGCATACTTTATCGGCCTTGGCCAAGCCCTACGGCACGTTCGGGAATGCTCTAGATTTCCGGGATTTCCGAGCCGGGAAATTCTGCGGTTAGGGGTGTCCCAGAATTACCTAGTGTCCCATAATTACCATAAGGTCGGGAAAGGCTACGGCTGGTCCTGGATGCCAGCCTGCGCGGGAATGACGATCCTTCCGTCATCCTCGGGCTCGACCCGAGGATCTGGCCGCGACAAGCTCGCGAGTACACGAAAACTTATCAGGGGCAACCTGTAATCATTTTCGCATAAGTCAGCCTTGTTATTGAACCCAGATCCTGAATCGAGTTCAGGATGACACTCTCCTTTACCGCCGCGCGAAGCGCGGCACACCTTTCAATAAGGTCGGGAAGAGTATCGGCTGGTTCTGGATTCCGGGTCGGTGCCCGGAATGACATTTCTTTCCATACATCCCACGCGCCGACGCGGGATCCGGCCGCGACAGATAGAGACTCCCGGGCGCGATAGCGCCGGCCGAGGCATCACACAATGAAGGAAAATTATAGGTCCAGGAATTATTCCTGGTCATCCTCGCTTGGCCCGGGGATCCAGGATTCCTTTCCCACCGTGCGAAGCGCGGCTACCGCAAGGCCCAGCCCTCGCCAAGCAACAAAGAAGCAAGAAGGGGATGCTCTTGACTGGCGCGGGGATGGGTGTCCCCGGAAATTCCCGGTAAAATTATTTTTTTCGCTTGACTCCCACATGGAAGGCGTTATAGTTACCATTGTAAGGCGTCGAGGTTACCAGGTGCGTTGTGATGAATTTTTGACGCTGTTTTGAACAGGAGGGAATGTAATGGCTGGACACACTTTTGGGCGGTATGTACGTCGAAAACGAATCGAGGCGGGCATTAGTTTGCGAGATGCCGCGAAGCGAATAGGGATTACACATGTCTATCTTGGAGAGGTTGAGAGAGGAGTTCGGCCGCCTTTGCAACAAAAACGATGGGCGGCACTGGCATCCGCAATTCCAGGAATCGAATTATCGGAACTTGAACGTAACGCGCAAGTGCATGGATTTCAACTTCAACTCGAAGATCAAGCGCCACAATATCAAGACCTTGCATTAGCATTAGCACGACGGATAGAAAAGGCAGATTTGTCACCTGAGGAAATCGAACAGATCGGAAAAATTTTACGGGAAGGTAAAAAATGACTCTGAGTGATGAAAAAGTAATCCAAATGCCACCGATTTCATTACGAAGAATTATCCAAATAGGACAAGCCGTACTGTATGAACTTCAACCGGAAGCAGTTACAACCCCGATGGCGGTCAATGTCGCCAGATGGGCAGACTTCGACTTGCCGCAAAGAGGAATACATATTTCGCCAGCTACATTGGCAGAGCTGAAAGATCGAGAAGCAGCGACAGATGCATCTGGCAATGGTGAAATCGAAATTTTACTGCGCTATGATTTTTATGATCAGCTTTTCATGGGCAATAAACGCTCGAATCGGGCACGAGCCACTGTTGTTCATGAACTAAGCCATGTCATTTTACATGTTCAAGAGCTTCGCGAACGAAAAAGGTATCCAGACAGACCCGATCTACTCAATCGTCTCAGTCGCGCAGATATTCCGGCATTTGAAGATCCAGAATGGCAGGCGTGGGCGCTTGCGGGCTGTATTATGATGCCATTTCATCATGTGAAGGAAATTATGCAACCAGGCAACATCGACCGCGTCGCCAGCGTCTTCGGAGTTAGCCAATCTTTTGCGAGAAAACATATAGAAACGCTTCGTCGAAACAGATTTTTGTAACTTATTATGGCAACGGCCGCGGGTGACTTCCGCAGCCGTTGAAGGCAAACGCCGTCCAGCCTTTGAAACGTATTGATACTGGAGGGACGCCCCTGTGTATAGAATACGCCCTTCCCTGCGAGTGTCAAGAAGTTTCTCCGCAAATTGGATGGCCAAAAACAACGGAGGCCATCATGGCTGACCAATATAGGTCTGCCCCGCAGGGGTATCGCTGGATATACGTTGCGTGGATAACCAACCACGTGACGAAACGGCGTATCTATGCTCGGCAGTACGGCAAGCGCGCGTTTCGGATTCTAGTTAAAGAATGAACGCGCACGGCCCAGCCACCCTAGAAATGGAGGGTGGCTGGGCTGTATCTCAAGTATTGCAGTATTTATTCTCCAGGTCCAATAGGACTTGACGTTATCGTATAATATGGCATGTAATAATGGTTTTTACGAACCGATTTAATAGTTATCATCAATGGGTTTGTTACAATGGGAGGAATATTATAATGAGTGATTTTGACGATAAAAAAGATGGAGAGGTCACCACCACAAAACGCATTGAAATCACAATGTTACCAC
>DAINPV010000037.1:0-19734 GCA_036743315.1 bacterium
TTGGGCTATTACCGTCGCGCACGCAACCTGCACCGGGCGGCGCGGCAAATCGTCGAAAAACATGACGGTTGTTTGCCGTCCGATCCGCCGACGCTGCAGACGCTGCCGGGTATCGGACGCTACACCGCCGGGGCGATCGCTTCTCTCGCTTATGGCGTACCAGCGCCGCTGGTGGACGGCAACGTGATTCGCGTGTTCGCGCGCTTGCTGGACATTGCCGAGAACATAACCCGCCCGGCAGTCGTCGAACGTTTCTGGCGCATCGCCACCGTGCTCGTGCCGCCGCGCAACCCAGGACCGTTCAACGAAGGATTGATGGAATTGGGCGCGCTGTTGTGCACGCCGCAATCGCCCGCTTGCCATCGTTGCCCACTGAAACGAGACTGCCGGGCATTTGCGCGCGGCGTCGTCGAAGAGCGGCCGGTGCGTCCACCGAAAAAAAATGTACCCATCGTGCAAATTGCCGCCGTCGTCATTCGACGCAGTGACGGGGCGGTGCTCATGGTGCAAAACGAATACAAGCGCCTGTTCGGCGGCCTCTGGCAATTGCCGCAGCAGCCGTACGACTTCAAGCCTGCCGGTGCAACCGGAAAACGAGCGTTGGCGGAAGCGCTTGCCGACCAACTCGGACATACCGTAACCATAGGGAAAAAAATAGGCCGCCTGGAGCATATGCTCAGTCATCGGCGATTGCGCATCGATCTGTATTCCGCCGCCATGCCCGATCGACATCCTTCATTGCGCGGCTATCGCGACTATCGCTGGTTGCCGGAGCCCGAGGCGGATGCATTGGCGATGGCTTCTTTTACGCGCAAGCTGCTGCGAATGATCGCTTGGCAAACAACCGCCGGTTCCGGATAATCTCCTTGTTGGGAGTGGTTGCATGAACGATGCACAACGGCAGTTGGCGGTAAAACTGGCCGCCGCCCACAAGGTCGTCGCGTTGTCCGGCGCGGGCCTGAGCGCGGAAAGCGGCGTGCCGACCTTTCGCGGCGACGGCGGCCTGTGGCGCAATCGTCGACCGGCCGATCTGGCCACGCCCGCGGCCTTCGCCGCCGATCCGCAACTGGTGTGGGAGTTCTACAACTGGCGGCGCGAAAAGGTACTGTCGGTCGCACCGAATCCGGCTCACTATGCCCTGGTCGAGGTGGAGCGCGTCGTCCCCGCTTTTTGTCACATCACGCAAAACGTCGATGGTCTGGCGCATTGCGCCGGGGGCACAAACATCATCGAGTTGCACGGCAACCTGCTGACCACCCTGTGTTCCGTCTGCCGCGAAGCACAACCGCACGCGCCGGCCATCGTGCCCTTTCCGACGTATTGCGATCGATGCGGCGCCCTGGTGCGGCCGGGCGTGGTGTGGTTCGGCGAAAACGTAACGCAATTCGAACCGGCGGTGGCGATGATGAACGAGTGCGACGTTTTGCTGGTCATCGGCACGAGCGCGGTCGTGCAACCGGCGGCTTCGCTGGCGACGATCGCGCGCCGGCAAGGCGCATTCGTCGCGGAGTTCAATCTTGCAGAGACGCCGTTGACCGACCGCCTCGATTTGTTCATCGCCGGACCAGCGGGACGCACCTTGCCGCCGCTGGTGCAGGCGGCATTTGCCAGGCGACCACAATGATTCGAGAATCGTTTTCCACAGGGGGAGATCATGGCGCTCATCGACCTGCGTTCACAGAGCATACGGCACACCGCACAATCCCTGGTCGAACACCTCGACACGTTCGAATTGGATTTAAAATTCTCCGCCGGCGTCTGGTACATGTCGCCGATGAGTTCGCGCTTTCACGACAAGTACAAACCGGACCTGGACATCGCCGCGCGCTTGGACGCCGCCGCCAAACTGGCCGACTACGGCCTGGCCGCGATGGAAGCGCACTACCCCAACGAGATTAACGAACACAACCTCGATGTCTGGCGACAGTTCGTGCGCGACACGGGCGTGCGCATCGTCAGTATCGGTCCGATGGTTTTCTACGACGCGCAATTCGAGTTCGGCTCGCTCAGTTGCCCCGACGAAAAGGTTCGCCGCACAGCCATTCAACGCGTGATCGAAACCCTGCAGCTCAACCGCGAACTCGACACCGATCTGAGCGTCGTCTGGACCGGCATCGACGGTTATGAGAATCCCTTCGGCATCGACTTCATCGCCATGCGCGACCGCTTCGCAGGCGGTCTGGCCGCAGCGATGGATGCCGTGCCGGGCGTGCGCATCGGTTTCGAGCCCAAGCCCTACGAGCCGCGTGGACACCATCTATACGGCACCACGCCCGAAGGTTTGCTGCTGGCCGCGAAAATCGAATCGTTGCTGCAAAACGAAGAAAACAAAACGTTGCTGGCGCAAGGGCACGCGCTGGCCGCGCTCAACCCGGAAATCGGACATATGGCGATGGCTTGCGAAGACCTGCCTTACGCCTTCAGCCTCGCGCTCGAATACGGCCGCCTCGCACATTGCCATCTCAACAGCCAGCCGTTGGGCAACTACGATCAGGATCTCAACGTCGGCCTGATCGCGCCCGAACAACTCGAAGCGGCATTGTACGCGATGAAGATGCACGGCTATCGCGGCTATTTCGGCATCGACATCAATCCCGAACGCATGCCCTTCGAGCAGGCGATCCGCAACTCGATGGACGCGGTGCGCGCCGCCAACGAACGCATCAACCGCCTCGATCACGAGCAGGTCGTCTGGGCGAGTGAGCATCCCGACAAGGCGCGCGGCTGGCTGGAGGGATATCTGATCCGCATGCGGGCGATCCGACCGGGCAATCTGCCGCCGCTGCCCGATCTGCCGCGGGATTGACCATGAAATACCTTATGGGCGTCGACCTGGGCACCAGCGGCGTGAAGACGCTGGTCATCGATCCGAACGGGCGCATTGTCGCGAAAACGATGATCGAATATCCGTTGCACACGCCGCAGCCGCTGTGGGCCGAGCAGGATCCCGCCGACTGGTGGCGGGCGTTCGTCGCTTGTTGTCGCGCGCTGTGGGACAAGCATGATGTCGATCCGCAATCGTTGCTCGGGATTGGCCTGACCGGTCAGATGCACGGTCTGGTGTTGCTCGACGCGCACGACGCAGTCCTGCGGCCGGCGATATTATGGAATGATCAACGCACCGGCGTGCAGTGCGCCCGCCTCACCGAGCAACTCGGACTGCATCGGCTGCTCGCGGAAACGGCCAACCCGCTGCTGCCCGGTTTCACCGCGCCCAAGTTGGTTTGGGTGCGCGAAAACGAACCGTACATCTTTTCCCGCATCGCGCATTTTCTGCTACCCAAAGATTATTTGCGCTATCGCTTGACCGGCGAGTTGTGCACCGATGTCGCCGATGCGTCGGGCACTTCGTTATTCGACGTGCGTCGGCGTATCTGGTCGAACGAGATGTTCGCCGCGTTGGACATTCCCCGCGCCTGGGCGCCGTCATGCGGCGAATCGACCGAGGTCAGCGGGTGGGTCAATCGGGCAGCGAGCGACGAAACCGGCTTGCCGGCGGGGCTTCCCGTCATCGCCGGCGCGGGTGACCAGGCGGCACAGGCTGTAGGAACTGGGCTTACCCTGACCGACCAGGCGGCGACGACCATCGGCACCTCGGGCGTCGTGTTCGCGCCGACGACCGCGCCGCAGATCGATGCGCAGGGACGCTTGCACACCTTCTGCCACGCCGTGCCCGGCATGTGGCACGTGATGGGCGTGATGCTCGCCGCCGGCGGCAGCCTGCAATGGTTCCGCAATCAATTGGGGCAAGAAGAAATCGCTCGAGCGCGTGCGGAGAACGTCGATCCTTATGTGATAATGATGCGCACAGCCGCCTCAATCGCACCGGGCTGCGACGGACTGCAATTTCTGCCCTACCTCTCCGGCGAGCGCACACCCTATGCCGATCCGCTGGCGCGCGGCGCTTTCATTGGTCTGACCTTGCGCCACACCAAAGCGCACCTGATCCGCGCGGTGCTCGAGGGCGTCGCTTTCGGTTTACGCGACTGTCTCGAACTGATGCGCGTCGCAGGCGTCGAGCCAAGGAAAATGCTTATCAGCGGCGGGGGAGCGCGTTCGGCGCTATGGCGGCAGATCATCGCCGATGTTTTCGACTGCGAAACCGTCACCGTGAACGCCGTCGAGGGTGCCGCCTTCGGCGCGGCGTTGCTGGCCGGGGTCGGGGGCGAGGTCTGGCCCGACGCGCCCACGGCCTGCATGCAGACCATTCGCCACGACCAATCGACCCGCCCGGAAGCGGCGGCGGTCAATCACTACCGCGAACATTATGCGGTGTATCGCCTTCTTTATCCGGCGTTGCGCGACATCTTCACGATAATGAAATGATCAATGTTTGATTTTATCCCATGACGGCTCGGGTTTGAACGCCGGGCTGCGTTCGGCATTGTGGCAACGAACGCATTCGTTGCGCGTGAACGGCGTCATTTCCACCCGCCAATTGTTCACATGCGCTTTACCGGGTCCATGGCAGGCCTCGCAGCCGACGTTCGCCAGGTGCGGGCTTTCCTGTTCGCTGTGAAAGCCGCCCGGTTGCTCCCACCCGATAACGTGGCAGGCGATGCACTCGGCGTCGAAATGCTTGTTCACCTTTTTCAAGCTCTCCAGCGCGTGCGAGTGCTTGGCGTTGCGCCAGATGCGATAGGAACGTTTGTGGCACTTGCCGCAGGTTTCGCTGCCGACATACGGACTCTTCTCTTTGTCGAAGGCGGGCTTGCCGGCGAGCCTGGCCAGAAATAGTTTTTTCACCTCGCCGTCATACCAATCGTACAGCGGCTTGATCGATTCGCCGTCGGTGATTTTGTTATCCAGTTCATAATAATGATTCTCTGCGGTCAGGATTTTTTCGCCGCGAAAGGTGAACCGCAGCACGCCCACGCGCGAGCCGAAGATTCCCGTTTCCGCCAGCACTTTGCCGACGGCGAACGAAAACCGCGGTTGATCGAGAATATCTGCGGCGTGAAAGGCATTGAGAACGATTTCGATGCGCGGATGCGCCAACACGGCCTGCGCCGTTTCACGTTTGCCGGCCAATAGTGCAATGCTCAACACGCCCGGTTTGGCATGCTTGTCGAGGAACTTGTCGATCGGCTCAATTTCGATATCCGCCTGCCGTCCCGTGTACACATCCGCCGGATCGATCAGCGCAAACAGCTCGACCTTCTGGCCGTCCAACTCGACGAGCCGCCGCGGTTGCGATAAGCCGCCGGCGGCGTCTTTCCAGCGCACATTGGAAACAAACAGCAGGTCCCTGCCGTGTTCTTCCAGGAAGGATCGCCCGTAGACCAGGTCGGTCGCTCCGATCGCCACCGTTTGATAACGCAGTTTGCGCAACGCCTCCAGCAACGCCTGCGCGCCGAGGCGAGCCTGTTCGTTCACTTCGTGAAACGTGCCGCCGGCATCGACCAACAACGATTGCGGATATTGTTTGCGCAGATCGGTCAGTAGGGTGTCGCGGCGCAGCAGGCCGCCCATGTCGGTTTCCGGACTGCAGGCGCAGGGCTTTAATTTACCGTAAGCCGCGCCGGTGTAGATCAATACCGAAGGCGATGGCGCACCGCTTGCCGCCAACAGCATCAGCACCACACCGGCCAACGCCGGCAGTAACCACCACCGTTTCATTTTTTGTTCGCCTGACGATAAGCGCGCAGTCCGTCGATCGTCTCTTTGATGGCTTTGGGCAAATACTCCGCCGTCACGCCGCTGCTGCGTGGCGTCAGCACCAACGCATTTTGAATGACGATCCGCGGCGTGCGTTCGACGCCCTGTTCGTTCAGATAGGCCAGCAGCTCATCCATTTTCTTTTTCAACTCGGGGGAATTTTTTTTGCTTTGCCACGCTTCGGCGATGCCCAACGCGCCGGCCAGCGCATCGACGATCTCCTCATCTTCGATATTCACTTTCTGCACGAACGCCGCGTCGAAAAGCATCGCCAATGCTTTTTCCTCGGTTGGCGCGCCAAGTCCGCGCGCCACCAAAAGTAGTTTGGTCGGCAGCACAGCGTGATCGGCTTGGAAAACATAGACGATTTTATGTTCCACATCGGCAGCGAACGGCTGCCGGTTTTTCCACAACAGGTAGCAGTTCGGACACGTCGGTGAGATAAATTCTTCGACAACGATTTTATCGCCGGTCAGCAGGTCGGCCGTTTCGCCCATCATCATATAAGGGCCCTCGAACGGTTTTTCCGCCGCCGCGACATTCCACACCGCCGCAGCGGTAAGGGCGACGATTACCACCAATAAAAGAGTCGATTTGTTTTTCATGATTGCTCTCCTGCGATGCTTTTTCTTAATTCATAGAGTGCTCGTTACGACCTTGTCAAACGTTCCCGGTTTAATCATCTTGCCTGAATGACGGTGTTTGGCTATGTTTTGCGCAGGAGATGATACATGAACTGGCAAGGTGACGAAACACTGATCGTAGTCGATTTACAGAATGATTTTTGCCCTGGAGGTACGCTCGCGGTGCCGGAAGGCAATCGAATCATTCCCATCGCCAATGCGCTGGCAGGGTTGTTTCCGCATGTGATTCTCACGCAAGATTGGCATCCGGCGCAGCATCTCTCGTTTGCCTCGGCGCATCCTGGGAAAAACCCGTACGATACGATCGAGGTTTCCTATGGTCCCCAGATCCTGTGGCCCGACCATTGCGTGCAAGGAACGCGAGGAGCCGATTTTCACCCGCAATTGCAGGTTCCACGCGCCGAACTCGTACTGCGCAAAGGCTTTCATCCGGTGATCGACTCCTATTCCGCGTTTTATGAAAACGATGGGGCGACTTCCACCGGGTTGGCGGGGTATTTACGCGAACGCAATATCAAGAACTTGTATTTCGTCGGTCTGGCCACTGATTTTTGCGTGCTGTATTCCACGCTCGATGCGCGCCAATTGGGTTTTAACGCCTGGGTGATCGAGGACGGCGTGCGGGGCATCGACGTGGGTGGTTCGTTGGCCGCGGCCTGGCGGCGGATGGGCGAAGCCGGCGTCGCACGCATTCATTCGCAGATGATTGCAAATATCTATTGATGTTATATCCTCTGGTGGAGAAAGCCATTGAGCGCACCCCATTCGCCGTTGTTCACCGACCTGTATGAACTGACCATGTGCCGCGGCTACTTCGCGCAGGACATGCACGCGCGGCCATCCTGCTTCGATCTGTTTTTCCGCAAGCCGCCCTTCGAGGGCGGTTTCGCCGTCGCCGCCGGGCTGGCCGACGCGCTGGCGTTTCTGCACGATCTGCGCTTTTCCGAAAATGACTTGGCGTACCTGCGCTCGCTGAATCTGTTTGACGAAGCTTATCTGGCGCACCTGCGCGAGTTTGTCTTTAGCGGCGACGTTTGGGCCGTGCCGGAAGGAACAATCGTCTTTCCGGGTGAACCCTTGCTGCGTGTGCAGGGTGCGCTGGAGCAATGCCAATTGGTCGAATCGGCCCTGTTGAATATCATCAACTTCCAAACGCTGATCGCCACCAAGGCGGCGCGCGTTTGCCTGCAGGCAGGTTTCGACAACGTGCTCGAATTCGGTCTGCGGCGCGCCCAGGGCCCCGACGGCGCCCGGATGGCCACCCGCGCCGCGTACATCGGCGGTTGCGTCGCCACCTCGAATGTGCAAGCCGGCGCCGACCTGGAGATCCCCGTGCGCGGCACGCACGCCCATTCCTGGGTGATGGCGTTTGCCTCCGAACTCGAATCATTCCGCGCCTTCGCCGCCGTGTTTCCGACCAATTCGATCTTGCTGGTCGACACCTACGATACGCTGGCGTCCGGCGTACCCAACGCGATCACCGTCGCGCGCGAAATGCGCGAACGCGGCGAAGCTTTGCGCGGCATCCGGCTCGACAGCGGCGATCTGGCGCGGCTCTCGCGCGAAGCCCGGCGGATGCTGGACGAAGCGGGATTCCCGGCAGTGAAAATATTCGCCTCGGGCGATCTGGACGAAACGCTGATCGAACAATTGAAAAAGACCGGCGCATGCATCGACGTATACGGCGTGGGTACGCGGTTGGTGACCGCCCACGACGATCCGGCGTTGACCGGCGTGTACAAGCTGGCGGCGATCGCCGACGAACGGGGCGTCTGGCGGAATACGCGCAAGAAATCGGACTCGCTGGAAAAGGCTACCCTGCCCGGCATCAAGCAGGTGTGGCGGCTGCACGACGACCGGGTCATGGTAGCCGATTGGATCGAGCTCGCGTCGTTCGCGCCCGATCCGACGCAGACGATTTCCGGGTATCTGCCCAGCGAAACCGCGCCGCACCAATTCAGCGGCATCGTGCAAACACAGCCGCTGCTGCAAGCCTGCCTGCGCGCGGGTGAGATTCTCCCCCCGCAACCATCGTTGCCCGCCATTCGCGCGCATACGATCGCGAACTTGAACAAACTTCCCGAGCCGTTGCGGCGCCTGGCCAATCCCGCGCCCTACCCGGTGACGTTGGGCCCGCGCCTGTGGGCCGAAATGTAAGGCCGTTTTCTTGATCGAGCGCCGGTTTCATGGTATTGCTGCTTCGCGATCAAGCATCGGCAAATCCTGGGAGACGACGTGAAGACCGAACTGTCCATCGTTATTCCGCTGTTCAACGAACAAGACAACTTGCCGCCGCTTCACGAGCGACTGACCGCCGCCCTGGGCGCGCTTGGCCGCACCTACGAACTGCTGTTCGTCGACGACGGCAGCATCGACCAATCCTTCGCCGTGTTGCAGGAACTGCATCAAAAGGATCCGGCACATGTGCGCGTGCTGCAATTCCGCGGCAACTTCGGCAAGAGCGCGGCGCTGGCGGCCGGTTTCAAGGAATCACGCGGCGAGATCGTCTTCACCATGGACGCCGATCTGCAGGACGATCCGGCGGAGATTCCCGCCTTTCTGGAAAAGCTCGACGAGGGCTACGACCTGGTGTCGGGCTGGAAGAAAGTGCGCCACGATCCATTGGGCAAAACGCTGCCGAGCAAGGTATTCAACTGGTTTACGCGCGTGTTCACCGGCGTGGATCTGCATGACTTCAACTGCGGCTTCAAATGCTATCGCCGCGAGGTGATCGACTCGATTCAGGTGTACGGCGAAATGCACCGCTACCTGCCCGCGCTGGCCGCCGAAATGCGCTTTCGCGTCGGCGAGCTGCCGGTGCGCCATCATCCGCGCACGCACGGCAAAAGCAAATACGGCCTGGAGCGCTTCACGCGCGGCGCGGCCGACCTGATCACCATCTTGTTTCTCACGCGCTATCTGCGCCGTCCGGCCCATCTGTTCGGCGCGGCGGGCTTCGGCTTTTCCGGCTTCGGCTTTCTGATTTTGTTGTACATGACCGGCCTGTGGTGCGCCGGCGTGCGTCCGATCGGTAACCGGCCGCTGCTGACGCTGGGCGTGCTGCTGACGATCGTGGGCATTCAATTCATCTCCATCGGCCTGCTCGGCGAAATGATGGTCCGCTCCACCGCCGGCCAGCGTCCCGATTACTCCATCAAAAACCGCCTGCAATGAAACGGCCGATCGTTCGCACGCTGCTGAAAATCTTCGTCGTCGCCCTGGTGGTGGGCTTTCTCGCTTTCGCGATTTACAAGAACGCCAATCAACTGCGCGAGTTGGAATTTTCGCTTTCCATTCTGCCCTTGCTGGCGTCCACGCTGCTGGTGCTGGTCTCGTTCGCCGTGCAGGCGATCGGCTGGCATCGCATTCTGCGCGGGCTGACGCCGCAAAAAATCAAGCTGCGCGAATCGAGCGCGGTCTGGTTCGCCAGCCAGGCGGCAAAGTACGTGCCGGGGCGCATGATGCTGCCGCTGGTGCGATTTTCGCTGTGCAAGCGCGTGGGCGTCGACATCGGCCGCACGACGATGTCGATCTATCTCGAACTGACGATGATGACCAGCAGCGCGATTCTGGTGTTCATCCTTTCGTCGATCGGCTGGGCCGACGAACATACATGGCAATTCCTCGCGGCGAAAATGGGCGGCGCGCTGGCCCCCGAACAGGTAAAATACGCGCCGCTGCTGCTGGTGGCGCTCAGCTTGATCGGCATTCATCCGCGCTTGCTGCAATGGGCGATCAACCTCGGCCTGCGTCTGCTGAAAAAGGGACCGCTGACCATCGGTCTCTCCTACGCGCGCGTGCTGCTGTTGTTCGGCTGGTACACGCTGGCCTGGTTGATATACGCGCTGTCGTGTGTGTTATTGATCAAAGCGCTGGGCGACATCGGCGCGGCGCAGGTGCTGCCGATCGTCGGGGCGTTCATGCTCTCGTGGGTGATCGGCTTTCTATCGTTCATCACGCCCGGCGGCATCGGCATCCGCGAGGCTGTCTTGACCGGCCTGCTGACCATGTGGCAGTTTCCGCTGGGCATCGCCATGGTCGCGGCGGTGTTATGCCGGCTGCAATGGACCGGCATGGAACTGATGGGCGCGGCGTTGACGATCCGCTATCGTCCGGCGCCGTTGCAGGAGATTCGCCGTGAACTGGATCGAGAAACTCCGCAAGCGTGAGGATTACGGGCGGCGCCTGCTGTACGTGGCGCTCGCGCTGGCGTTCCTGGTGCGCCTGTGGCACATCGCCGCGCCGATCGCCGATGCTCATTCGTGGAATCAGGTCAGCGCCGCAACAGTCATCCGGCATTTCGTCGAAGACGGCATCGACCCGCTGCATCCGCAATGGGACGTGCTGTCCGGACCCGCCGTCGGCCCGCGCATCGAGGCCGAGGAGGCGCCGATCTATCACGTCGTCGTGGCGCTGCTGGCTCGTCTGTACGGTCCGCACGAGCCTTTGGCGCGCCTGCTGTCGATCGTCGCCTCGCTGCTGGGTGCGGTGTTTCTGTACCGCCTGGCCCGCCGCCTGGCCGACGAACCAGCCGCGTTTTTCGCCGCCGTGTTTTATCTGTTCGCGCCTTTCGGTTGGTTCTTCGGCCGCGCGATCATGAGCGACGCCTGGATGCTGACGATGATCATCCTCGCCGTCGAGCGTTTCGAATTCTGGACGCGCGAGAAATGCTTCGCCGCGTTACTCACCGCCGCCGGCGGGGTGGCGTTGGCCGGATTGTTCAAGCCTTTTGCGTTGCACGTGGGCCTGACGCTGCTGTTGCTCCAACTGGCGCGCCGCGGATTTGGATCCTTGTTCGACGTGAAGCTGATCGTGTTCGCGCTGATCGCCCTAGCACCGCCGCTGACCTGGGTGCTGTATGCCGCAAGCGTCGGTTCGTTGGGCAACGTGGTGGGCAGCGGCGAATCGATGTTTACCGCGCAGCACATCTGGGGGCCGCTGTCGCTGCTTTGGTCGCCGAAATTCTGGTTCATCATCCAGGCGCGGTTGTTCGATCAGATGGCGACGCCGCTGGTAACCGCCTGCGCCGTGCTGGCCTTTGTCTGGGCCGACGGGCGCAAGCAGACCGGCTTGGCGCTGGCGTGGTTGGCCGGCTTCCTCGTCTATCTGGCCCTGGTGCGCGACGGCAACCAGATGCACAATTACTACCAACTGCCCGCTCTGCCCGCCCTGGCGCTGCTAGGCGGCATCGGCCTGTCGGCGTTGTCGCGGCGCATTCAGGGTAAGTGGATCGCCTTGGTGCTGTTGGCGTTTCCGCTGATATCGGCGCTATACGTGCGCCCGTCGTTTGAACTTGATCTCTCCAGTCAGAAGGCCGGCGAATGGGCGCGCGCGGTCAGTCGCCGCCACGAGTTGATTGTCGTGCTCGATCCCGGCGCAACGCGCAAGAACCAGGCGATCTACGCCGCGCATCGCCGCGGCTGGCACGAGCGGGCGATCCACGAAGCCACGCTGTCGCAACGGCGGGCCTGGGGGGCGCGCTGGCTGGTCAGTTGCCTGGAAGACGAGCAGATCGCCGCGCATCCACAATGGTTGCAGCGCATGAACCGCTATCACCGGCTCTTCGAATTTCGGGGACCGTGGGGGCGCAAGGGGCAGGAACACACAATCGCGATTTACGACCTGTCCATTCCCGCCGGTGCGCTTTAGATGATTTCCTGCGCGCAGATCGCCGTGGCTTCATACAGATCGATCGCCTCGGTATAGTCGGTGCAATCGATCGCCGCGAGGCAGTCAAAGTAATCGGCCACCGCATCGCTGTCGACGTCGCCCAGTTGATCGCACAGTTCGACCATCGCCTGATAGGCGTCCGTATCGGGGACGCAGCCGTTCTCGCCGTAGAAGTTTTCGGCAAAGGCCAGGCAATCTTCCGACCCGTCGTCGTCATCGTCATCATCGTCGCCGTCATCGTCATCGTCGCCACCCTGCCCGGGGCGGTAGACGTCGCCGTCGTCGTCGTCATCGTCGTCGCCGCAGGCGAACAGCGCCATGGAGATCGTCAACAAGGAAAGCAACACCAGAAGAAGGACAAACCGGTTCATCATCGCCTCGTTCATAAATAGCAGTCCGACAATGCGGATTGGACCGTTTCATAACAGGATGCCGTATCGCCGTAGGTCATCGTAGCGCAGTCCAACTGTTGCAGGCAAATAAGATAGTTTTCGATCGCCGTGGCGAAACAGGCGTCATTCAGATCGTACAATTTTATCCAACGACAATACTCTTCCGCGCTGTATGATGGTTGTTCCGCGCACTGCCTGTACCAGGCGACGCACTGCTCGAACGGACCGTTGGGCGGCGCATCGTCGTTATCGTCGTCGGTCACGTCGTCGTCGGCTTCGTCATCGACATCGTTGTCGTCATCGTCATCGCTACCGGCACAGGCGAAAACGAGCACGGCGAGCAGCGCCGGCATCCACCAACCCGCGAAACCATTCATGGCTCACTCCAAAGAAAAAGGGGCGATCCGTTGCCGGACCACCCCTTGGCGAATTCGATGCTGATCAATAGCAGCCGGCTACGTCTTCGAGGAAGTCGTACACGCACGCCTGAATCACATCCGGGTCGTAGGTGCCGCAGCCGATGCAGTCGAGGTAGTCATTGAACGCGCCTTCGACGCACTCGTTGACCTCGTAGGTGTCCAGCCACGAGCAGGACAGCTCGGCCGTGGACTGATCCAGGTCGTAGCAGTCCATGTAAAAGTCGACGCAATCGCCAATGATGTTGCCGTCGCTGTCGTCGTCATCATCATCGTCATCGTCGTCGTCGCCGCTGTCGTCATCGTCATCGTCGTCATCGTCGTCATCATCGCCGCACGCGATCACAACGGTCAGACTCATCGCCAATCCCAGAATGAACAACAGCAACAAAAGTTTGTTCACGTTCATTTTATTCCCCTTTCCTTTTCCGTCCGGAAACAGTTAGATATGGGCAGCATGATATGCAAAATGCGGTATAAAAATCCACTGGAAGTTACATATGGGTGAAAAATGAGGAAAACTCTATGGTTTTTCATCGTTTTTGCATTACTAATCGGCTGCCGAAACGGCGCAGCCAAGCCGGTGCCCCCGGCGTTGAACATCCTGGCGTACGATACCGGCGCGGGCGCAATCCTCATCGCCGGCAGCGACCGCCAGCATTGGCTGAGCCCGGCGGAATGCGCCGATAGGGTCGGCGGCTATGCCGGCACGTGGCTGGCGGACAAGCAAGGCGCCATCGAGCCGGTTACCTTGGCGGTATTCGCCATGCCTCAGCCGGCCGACAAAAATCAGACCCGGTTTCAAATCAAGCAACGCAATATCCAATCGTATTTTCTAAGCCGCCATGTCTGGCAAAAGGTGCTGACGCCCCTCGATTACAATTCGCTCGAACTGCGCAAGAAAATCGCCCATCGCCTCATCGACGCCGGCGGCGAGGATTGCGCTCCGTGCCTCGGCTTGTTCGGCAGCGGCTCGTTCAATATCGCCGGCGATGAACGTTCTGAGACGCTCTACGTAGTCGAAACCGACGAGTGGGTGGGCGTTTTCGTCGAGTTCCCCGACGGCGAATGGATCACCGTCGACGGTCACGCGACCTCGGCCGCCGACGCGCTGGAGATGGCCGGGGCAGACGGCGATCCAGCCAAGCTATGGCATCACACCTACGAAGTGCCGGCGCTGATCGATCTCGATTACGACAAGAACTTCGAATTGCTCGTGCGCGAGAATCGTTTCAGAGAAGAGGCGATTTCACTATTCGCCGTCGCGCCGGCGGGGGCGAAATTGCTGGCGCGTCAGGTGGTGAAAATCAATTAGCATTAGAGCGCGAATCCAAACTCCGATGGTAAAAAAGGACGATCGCGCTGGCCGCCAGGAGCAAGGAATCGCGCAGCAGGTACCACAGGTCGATCGAATCGGCGCCTTGCGGATCGAAACAGCCGCAACCGATATCCAGATCGTGGGCGAGCGCCCACCCCAAGGCGATCAGAAACGAGATGTACATCAAGCCTGAGAGCAGCGCACCGGCCTGCATCAGTCCATCCAAGGGTTTTTCCGGCTCGGGACCGAGAATCAGCAGCACGCCCACAACCACCTCGACCCACGGCAGAACGATGGCCCACAGGTTGACCAGAATCGTCGGCAGGAAATGGTAATTATCCACCGCCACGGCAAAGGCGTTCGGGTCGAGGATCTTCGGCACGGCGGCAATCAGGAACATCGTACCCAACACCAACCGGCAAGCCAGCACCACGATCACGTTGCCCAACAGTTTGTTGATTTTCTCCATGATGCCGCCCTACTCGATTTCGTAAAGCTTGGGTTCTACAGCCGGTTGCCCGACCAACGGATAATTTGCCGCCGCCCATTGCGGCCAACCGCCGTCGAAGATGTACACGTTCTCGAAGCCCACATCCTCGAGTTGATTGGCCACCAGGTAGGAACTGTTGCAACCCTCGCCGCTGCAATAAACGACGATCGCTGCGGTGAAATCGATGTCGGCCATCACCTTTTCCCAATCCTGGGCGGCGTGCATGTAATACAACAAACGAGCGCCCTGGATGTATCCGGCTGCGTATTCCTCCGGCGAACGGCTATCGACGAACACTGCGCCCTCGTCATACAACCGCTTGGCGCGGGCTAAAGTCAGAACCTTCCCGTCGCCACCTTCGCCGTTGTCGGTCGCCTGTGGACGAAGCAGCGGAATGCCTTCCGGCCGGATGGCGTTGAAAGCGATCGCCCAAACGGCCGTCACCGCCACCAGCACGGCTGCGGTCAGCAGAATTCGCCAGTTGCGTCGCATTGAAATCTCCATCGGGTTCCTATGTTTTGACTCAGCCGAACGTCGTTTGGTTCCTCAGTAAAGTAAGGGCATATCCGCTTGGATGCAAGGGTCCGCCAAAGCACCCAGTTCATATTGACACCCCAGGGGACCGTCACTATACTTCCCAGCAAAATTAGGGTACGAATGCGCCTTGGCGCGAAGAAAGGCAAGTCATGCAAGAAGAAGTCGTAAAAGTCATCGACAAGATCCGTCCCTATCTACAACGGGATGGCGGCGATATCGAATTGGTCGGCGTCGAGGAGGAAAAACATCTGGTTAAAGTCCGGTTGCGCGGCGCCTGCCATGGGTGTCCTGGAGCGGTGATGACCTTGAAAATGGGCGTCGAACGCACGCTGCGCGAGGAAGTTGATTCGCTGATTACTGTTGAAGCGGTTTAATACGGTTCACCAGCCGTTTCGGTTATCGAAACATTCTGTTTAAGGAGGATTTGGAGTTATGGCCCATCGTATTAGTGATGAATGCATTGCGTGCGGCTCCTGCGAACCGGAATGCCCGGTCGAGGCGATCTCCGAAGGCGAACCCTACAAGATCGATGCCGCCAAGTGCACCGATTGTGGCGCTTGCGCCGAAGTTTGCCCGGTCGACGCAATCAGCGCCGAATAAAACACGAATCTGCATTTCCCGCAAACCGGCTGCTCCCGGTTGGGAGTTGCCGGTTTGCCGTTTAATCGCCGTTCATATTTACATCCAGCAGTGAATCAACTATAAGATTTTGTCGGCGCATGGCAGCGGCCGACGCAAAACGAACGCGGCTTAGGTGCGATACCGACCGTAATTTCAAGCGCAACAGGAGAATCTCGATGCCGCCCAAGGGCAAGTCCCCCAGTCATTCCTTAAAAAGCCCGCAATCGACCCGGGCCAAGAAGACGTCGATGCCGTTGTTCTTCCAGGACGCGGGCGCCAAGGAAAACTCGCTTGTCCAGTTCGTGGAGAAGGTCATGGACGACAGCGGTCTGGTGTTCAAGCAGAAAAAGACGCTGGCCAAATCCATTGCGGCCAAACTGGGCGACAACGGCGGTAAAACGCTATCGGCGCAACAGGTGCTGGCGATGCTGGCCGACGAATCCGAAGACGCCAAGCGTCCCGTGACCGCTGACGGGCTGCCGATGCCTGAGTTTTCGGCCAACGCGCGCGTGGTGCTCAACAAACGCTATTTGCTCAAGGATGCCGCCGGCGAACCGATCGAGCATCCCTGGGAAATGCTCAAGCGCGTGGCCGC
Source organism: bacterium (assembly GCA_036743315.1). Lineage (GTDB taxonomy): Bacteria > Lernaellota > Lernaellaia > Lernaellales > Lernaellaceae > CALBTQ01. Next base: position 16,342 of record DAINPV010000037.1, read on the forward strand.
CACCATCGCGGAGATCGATCGTCGGTACGATCCACAGGCGGATGTCGACGCCCTCGCCCGGCAGTTTTACGAGGTAATGGCCCGCCTCGAATTTCTGCCCAACTCGCCGACGTTGATGAACGCCGGCCGCGACCTGGGGCAGCTCTCCGCTTGTTTCGTGTTGCCGGTGGACGATTCGATGGAATCGATCTTCGAGGCGATCAAGCACACCGCGCTGATTCACAAATCCGGCGGCGGCACGGGCTTCTCATTTTCGCGTCTTCGCCCGAAGAACGATCCGGTGAAAACGACCAAAGGCGTGTCCAGCGGACCCATTTCCTTCATGACCGTCTTCGACGCCGCGACCGATACGATCAAACAGGGCGGCACGCGGCGCGGCGCGAACATGGGCATTTTGCGGGTCGACCACCCGGACATCCTGGATTTCATCACCGCGAAAAAGGACCTGGACAAACTCAACAATTTCAACCTGAGCGTCGCACTGACCGATGCATTCATGGAGGCGCTTAAAAACGGCAAAGAATACGCGCTGATCAACCCGCATTCGGGCAAGGAACAGGGCCGTCTGAGTGCGCGCAAGGTATTCGACTTGATCGTGCAGATGGCCTGGCTCAATGGCGAACCGGGCATCGTGTTTCTGGATCGGCTCAACGAGGGCAATCCCACGCCGGAGGTCGGTGTCATCGAAGCGACCAACCCCTGCGGCGAACAACCGTTGTTGCCCTACGAATCATGCAACCTGGGCAGCATCAACCTGGCGCGGATGGTCAAAGGACGCGACGTCGATTGGGACAAGCTGCGCCAAACGATCCAACTGGCCGTGCACTTCCTCGACAACGTCATCGACGCCAACCAATACCCGTTGCCGCAGATCGGCGAAATGACCCGCGCCAATCGCAAGATCGGCCTGGGGATCATGGGCTTTGCCGAAATGCTCATTCAACTGGACATCGCCTATGACACGCAACGCGGCGTCGACAAGGGCCGGCAGGTGATGGCGTTCGTCCAGAAGGAAGGACGCAAAGCCAGTTGCTCCCTCGCCGACCAACGCGGTCCGTTCCCCAACATCGACCGCAGCGTTTACGCCAAAGAGGCCGCCGGCAACCGGCCGCGCAACGCCACGGTAACCACCATCGCGCCGACCGGCACCCTCTCGTTGCTGGCGGGCACCAGCAGCGGCATCGAGCCGCTGTTCGCGCTTTCGTTCGTGCGCAACGTCCTCGACGGCGCGGCGCTGGTCGAAATGAATCCGCTTTTCGAAAAGGCGATGCAGACGAGCAACATCGAAGACGAAAACCTGCTGCGCCTGATCGCCGAATCCGGCAGCGTTCGCAACGTGCCGCAGGTGCCCGAAACGATCCGCAAGGTCTTTTGCACCGCACACGACATCGATCCGCTTTCCCACGTGCGTATGCAGGCGGCATTTCAGAAATTCACCGATAATGCCGTTTCGAAAACCGTCAACTTCCCGCAACATGCCAAGCCCAAACACATTGCCGACGCGTTCCTGCAGGCGTACGAGCTGGGTTGCAAGGGCATCACCATTTTCCGTTACGGCTCGCGCGATCCGGTGCTTTCGCTGACCGAAGCCAAAACCCAGAAGCGCGTTGCTAAGGATAAGTTGATCGCCCAGCCGATCATCTACGACAAGATTCGTCCGCGGCAGCGCAGCCGCAAGCTCGACGGCTCGACCGATCTGTCGACCATCGGGTGCGGCAAGTTGTACGTGACGATCAACTACGACAACATCGGCATCTGCGAAGTGATGACTTCCACCGGTCGCACCGGCGGCTGCCCCAGCCAGAGCGAAGCCATCAGCCGTCTGGTCAGCCTCGCCCTACGCTCGGGCATTGCGGTCGAGGAGATCACCCATCAGCTCGAGGGCATCCGCTGCCACAGCGCCTTGCGCCGCAACGAGTTGATCACCAACGGCGACCGGGCCGTTTCCTGTCCGGCGGCCATCGGTCAGGCGCTGCTGACCTGCTCGGCAATGCTCAGCAAAGAACGAAAAAAATCGGCTGACAAGGGGCCGGATCTTTCCGCGCCGGTCAATCTGATGCATACGCAAGACGAACTGTACTGGCTGGAACAAGGATTGTGTCCCGACTGCCAAACCGCCATCGAATATGAAGGCGGCTGCGTTATCTGCCGTTCGTGTGGCTTTTCGAAATGTGGATGATCTGATTTTTTCAATTTCCTCTAACTAGCTTGGTCAACCAATTTATCTTCTATTATTTCTATTTATTATATTTCTCACAATATTTTGTCGTTAAAAATTCTTCCTGTAACCATCCCAAATCGAGAAATCGTCGTTATCTTGGAAATGTACGGATTTATTGAAAAATACCACATGAAAACACTGAAGTTTTTCAGCCAACCCGTCGATGTTCATAGAGTCGGATAGACGAACATGCTTATGTTCCCATCCCCCGGAGAAATAGTTGGATAAGTTACGCATACTTTACGTCAACCATACCGGAAACGTCAGCGGGGCTGAGATTCTGATCATTCGCGTCACCGACGAACTCAACCCACAGCATTTTGAAAAAATCGGTATGTGCCCTTTTGACGGTAAGCTGCATGAACGTTTCGCCGAGGCCATGGATCACGTCGAGCTTTTGCCCATGCAATCCACGACTGCCGGATTTTACTCCAGGTTCAAACAATATTTATCGTCGATGGTCGCGGTGTACCGCGCAATCCTCAAACATCGTATCCACCTTGTCCACGCAAATAGCTTCCGCGCCGCGTTGATCGCCGCACCGGTCGGCCTGTTGCTCGGCAAACCGGTGATTTGGCACATGTACGATATTCTGCAACCTAAATTGAAAAACATATTGGTCGTTCGCCTCTATTCCCATTTGGTGAAAAAGATCGTCGCGGTCAGCAACGCTACGCGTGATGCACTGCTTCGCGTCGGAGCGCCAAAATCGAAAATCAAGCGAATTTACAACTGTTTGGATCGGGAGAAGATCCTTCACAAGGCGTATAGCGATCAACAATTGCTCGTCAATCCCGCCGGCAACGGTCCAAAAATCGTCATGAGCGGTCAGATCACCCCTTGGAAGGGGCAAGATGTTCTGCTCAACGCCATTCCGACCATCTGTTCGATATATCCGAAGGCGCACTTTTTCTTTATCGGCGAAAGCCATCTGCCGGCCGACAAGGAATTTCAGGAGCAGTTGAAAGAACAGGCGCAAGCTGTTGGCATCGACAAGAAAATCACCTGGATGGGGTTCCGTAGAGATGGGCTGGCGCTGCTGAAACAAGCCGACATCATCGTTCATTGCAGTGTTTATCCCGATCCTTTGCCGACTGTGGTGATGGAAGGCATGGCCCTGGAACGCATGGTCATCGCCAGCGATATCGGCGGCGTGCCGGAAATGGTGATTG
>DAINPV010000038.1:0-19630 GCA_036743315.1 bacterium
GCAAACGGGGACGATCGACACCTTCCTCACCCCGTTCACCGTGCTGGCCACCGGCGGCTGCGGCAAGGTCTACCTGATCACCTCGAATCCCGACGTGGCCACCGGCGACGGCGTGGCCATGGCCTGGCGCGCCAACGCCGAGGTGGGCAACATGGAGTTCATCCAGTTCCACCCCACCTGCCTGTATCACCCGTTCGCGCGCAACTTCCTGATCAGCGAGGCCGTGCGCGGCGAGGGCGCCGTGCTGATCAACAACAAGGGCGAACGGTTCATGGATCGCCTGCACCCGCTCAAGTCGCTGGCCCCGCGCGATATCGTCGCGCGCGCCATCGACCACGAAATCAAGCGCACCGGCGCGGAATGCGTCTTCCTGGACATCTCGCACCTGGGCGCCGAGGCGGGCGTCAAATTCCCCAACATCCATCAGAAGTGCCTGTCGCTGGGCATCGACATGACCAAGGAGCCCATCCCGGTCGCGCCGGCGGCGCATTACATGTGCGGCGGCGTCGCGGTCGACCTGCGCGGTGAAAGCACATTGCGCAACCTGTTCGCCATCGGCGAGGTCGCCTACACCGGCCTGCACGGCGCGAACCGCCTGGCGTCCAACAGCCTGTTGGAAGCGGTCGTCTACGCGCACAACGCCGCCGAGGAGATCCTGCGCCGCGACCGCGCTTCGCTCACGCGCCACAGCGTGCCGGCCTGGGACGCCTTCGGCGCGACCGAGCCCGACGAAGCGGTGATGGTCACCCACAACTGGGAAGAGGTGCGCCGCACGATGTCCAACTACCTGGGCATCGTGCGCAGCGAAAAGCGCCTGGCCCGCGCGCAGCGGCGCATCAAGATGCTGCAGCAGGAGATCGCCGAATACTACTGGAACTTCACCATCTCGTCCGACCTGCTGGAGTTGCGCAACATCGCGCTGGTCGCCGGTTTGATCATCCGCGCCGCGCAACGCCGCGAAAGCCGCGGGCTGCACTACCGCATCGATTACCCCAACAAGCTGCCCGAAGCCAAGGAATCGCGCGACCGCCGTCAGGTCAGTTGGATCGATTGACGCGGGGATTCCCGGTTCGGTAGATCGATTCCCGGTAAAAGGGATAATCATTACAAATATTATTGACACATCTCTTGTATGGGCATAATAATGACAATAGAGGGGTAAAATTAATTCATATAATTGTGGTAGCTGCGGGAGTTAATGTAGCTGATTTGTGTAACATTTCCAAGGTGACGATTTTCAGTATTCAAGGAGAAATCCTTTATTGATCCTCTTCTGATCACCCCTTTCGATACAATGAAATCGAAATGAATGATCCTGTCTCAATTAATCTGATAATTGGAGGGGGAGCAATGCTTAAACACAGCCTGATCGTTTGGGGATTGATTGTTGTTTTCTTGTTGATGTTTTCACCGGTGTTATCGGCGGAGGAGGCCAATCCGAGTACGCCCACCGCGATAAAGAAAAAGGCGGAAGAAACGAAACCTGAAGAGGCGGCGGAACCGGTCGAACCGGCCGTAGAGGAAAGCGAACTGAGCAAGCTGCAGGCGAAAGAGAAAGAATTTCTTCTGGCGGAGATCAATGCGGCGCAGAAAGAATTGGATGCGGCCAAGGAACTGCTGAGCGAAATGGAAAAGAAATATATCGCCGCCCCTGACGATGCGACAAAGAAAAGTCGGGATCTCGCCAAGGAGTTGGTCGGGGAAAAGAAAAAAGCCCTCGAAAAAAACAAGGAAAAATTGGCCGAGCTGATCGCCAAGCTGAAAGAGGATGAGAAAGCCGCCAAGGAGAAAGAGAAAATCGCCCTTGCGACGACCGCCTTCGAGGAAGCGAGCAAGGCTGAGGCCGAGGCGCAGAAAGCGTTCGACGAAGCGCAAAAGGCGCTCCATGCCGACAACACGAACGCCACATTGCAAAGCACCTATTTTGAAAAACTGCAAGCCTTGGAAGAAGCAAAAGATAAAACATTGGCGGCCGAAATCGCTTTAAAGGCGCTGACGAAAGCGACGGAAGCCAAGGCGGTGACCCACTCGAAAAACGATCCGCTCAACGCCGGCGACGACGGCTATCAAATCGTTACGTATCTCTTTGATAGCTTCCCATGGTATCTAAACCGGAGCATGACGAAATGTTTGCGCAAAAACTGTCTCAAGACCTGCGATAACTATCGGATTTGGTATGAACAGAAATCCAAGTTTGACCTGTTCATGCAATTCGACGGTCTGCTTACGCAGTACGCCCAAGAGAATTTCAATTATTCAGTGGATGACCAAATCAATATTCCGGACAGCTCGCAATACACCAATCTTCGTGCGTATTTGATCGAAAAAATAATCATTGATAACGAGGCGGAAAAGCTGGCCGAAGAGCTGCAAAAAAATAAGAAAAATCCCAATGAGCAACTAAAACGCAGTCAACTGTTGGAGAGAGTCCAACAGAGTCAGGAGAGCAAAATTTCCGCAAGTGAGGGCCGGGCGCTTTCGATTAAAATTTCCGACGCGCTTCATTATTTCCTTTCGGCGGAAAACTTGGTCGAGCCGCTTTGCGGGCCGCAAGTGACCATCCCGTTCGCCGACTCCAATTCCAACCTGGTGATTGTCGTGTATAAACGAGGAGAGATTCAACTGGACGTGCGCCAGGCCATCAGCAAGGTGACCATGAAAACATCCAAAGACGAGGACAAGGTTACGCAGGTCTGGGATCGCGGCATGCGCAATTACAAAAAGCCGTACATCAGTTTGAACCTGATGGCCATGCATGAACTGGTGCCGCAGGATTCGGTTTCGTTTCAATACTACGGACCGGACAACCTCCCCTACGTTTATCATGACAGCATCAAGCGAACCGACGTCACCCAGTTGTACAGCACGGGCAGCGTCGAATCGGGTTTTTGGTTTCCCATCGGGTTGTTTGGTATCTTTTACGAGGAAAGTGACGAAGGTCTGCCGATTTCGTTGCAGCCGGTCAATCTGGCTTGGGGCGCTAAGTTTTATGTGGATCCGAAACGTTCATCCAAATACATCGGAGTGTCCGCCGTGGTCGGTTGGGCCATCGCCACTGTGGAAATCAAGGAGGACGAGGAGAGCAAAGAGGATTATGAGCAAAGCACAAGCCAGGATGTGTCCGACGACGGAGACGATGATGAAGACGAACGCTTTGAGTCGACGCTGACGAATTTTTCCGTCGGGGGAATGATCGACGTCAATAATTATATGAGTATCGGCGCCGGCCACATGTGGAATCCGGTCAAGTCGGTGGATGATCGCGGCTGGTTCATCATCATCGGCTTCCACCCGGATTACCTGGGCAAAGTGCCGCATCCTTGATCGGCCGATGACTTAGCGCAACGCTCCCCACTCGACGGCGGCGTAAAGCACGAAGATGATCATATTGTGCAGCAGGTGATGCAGCAGGCCCGGCAGCGTCGAGCCGGTCTGGCGGCGCGACGAGGTTGTCTGCTGTCAGGCGATTGTCCATGAGGCCCACAATACCGCGATCCGTGGCCGGCGGCAAATATTTTATGAAGGATATCCACCGCTTTTCATTTCCGGCGGCTTTGCTACAATGCGCGGCGTCACCAAACGGGGAGCGCACATGCGACGCATGATTCAAGTCGTGGCGATCGGTTTGGCGGTGCTATTCTTCGCGGCCGCGGCCGGCGCCGAGTACTGCCATTTCGGATGGACGTACGAGGGCGATTTCGCCGGTTACCGCTATCGGCACGCGGCGGCGGTCGACGAGGGTCTGCTGTATCTGTATGGCGGCACGGCCGGAATGACCAGCCGCGGCGACCTGCAGGTTTACGATCCGGCGACCGGCGCGTGGACGGCGTTGCCCGACATGCCGGCCGTGAAAAGCAACTTCGGCTTCGCCGCCGTCGACGGTTACCTGTACGCGGTGGCCGGCGAGGGTCCGATCAGCCGCGAGACCGACGTGTATCGCTACGACACGCTCTACGGTTCGTGGTCGAGCGTGGCGGCGTATCCGGCGAACGATCCGCTGCTCATCGGCATGGTCTGCGCCGACGGCGGCGACGGCAAGCTTTATTGCTTCGGCGGGCTGGAGCCCTCGGTGATCGGCACGAAATTCTCGCTGCTCGCCTTCGCGTACGATCCGACGACCGACGCCTGGAGCGCCATCGCCGATCTGCCCGGGGGCGTCGCCTTCGGTTACGCGGCGCTGCTTGACGGCAAGATCGTGCTCACCGGCGGCTATCCGATGGAAAGCGCGACCTACGCTTACGACGTGGCGACCGGCGCCTACGCCGACCTGAGCGAGCCCAGCCCGCGCCACGGACCGCTGCTGGCCGAGGCGGGCGGGCTATTGTGGCTGACCGCCGGGGGCGACGTTTGGGACGAACTGGTCGTCGACGACCAATACTACGACGGCGCCTGGGGCGCGGTCGGCACCGCGTACTCGCCGGGGCGCGTCGGCGTGGCGGGCGGGTACATCGCGGGCCACGGCGTGTACATGACCGGCGGCGAATGGTCCGATGAGGGGGGCGGCACGACCGACACCTACTTGTGGCACACGTGCGTGCCTCTCATCGAAGCGGTCGCGCCGGCGACGGGTTCGCCGGGTGCGGCGCTGACGATCACCGCGTCGGTTTTCGAGGAGAACATCACCGGCTATCTGTACGACCAAGCCAAAGCGGAGTATCCGCTGAACGACCTGACCGTCGTGGACGAGGCGACGCTCACCGCGACCGTTCCGGCCGCTCTGCCGCCGGGCGTGTACGGCCTGGCGCTGGTCGGCTCGCTGGGCCAGACCGGCCGCCTGGACGACGCCTTCACCCAGGATGAATCCGTCGCCGACGACGACACGATGCCGGACGATGACGACACGACGCCGGACGATGACGACGACGACACCGACGATGACGACGACGACGATCAAACGCTCACCCACGACGATGACGATGACGACGATGACGGCTGCGGATGCTGATCGCCAGGACGATTGAGCGTAGCGAAATCCCGTCAAAGAAACTGTCGATAAATGCGCCGCAAGGCGACCATCAGCCCCGTCAGGGGCGGCAGCGGGTAGCCCGGTGCGTGAGCGCCGGGCAAAAAAGCTCAAATTTCTCCCAAGCCCCGCAGGGGCGGCAGACGCTCTCTCTTACAAAACGAGAAAATCGACAGTCTCCAGAGGCGGGATGACGACGACGACGGGTGGGGCGCCGAGCTTTCCACGGGGCGGCGGTTGACGCCGGCGCAGTGACCCTCGTTTCGCTGAATCCATCCATGGTCTTCCCATGATATTGCGTAGGCATTGAGAAGGTGTATCCTGGTAAACGGATAAAGAATAGGTGCAAAAAAATAACCGGCTTGCCGGCAAGCAAGGGAGGGAAACATGAGTAAAAAATATTGTAGCGTTCTGCTGGTATGTTTAATTGTGTTGGCGGCCTCGACATCCTGGGCTCAATGGGTAACCACCGCATCCACGATGCCCGATCCGCCGGCGACAACCAACACCGCATTCGTCTATGACGGAAAAATCTACGTCATCGGCGGCTTGGACACCAATACTTTCGCGTTCAACGGCAAAGTCCGCATTTACGATCCGCTGACCGACGCCTGGACATCCGGAACGGAATCTCCGGTTTCTCTCGTCCGCATGCGCGGCGCATTGGTCGATGATGTGTACTACATCCCTGTAGCTGTCTCCAGTCCGGGGCTGACGAACATTCAAATTTACGATCCCGCCGCCGATTCGTGGGATACCGGAACTACCTTCGCGGCCGCCGAAGGGCAATCGGCCGCCGTCGATCCGGACAGCGGCTATATCTATCTTGCGGGTCAGGGTATGCCGACGAAAGTGTACGATCCGGCTACCGATGCCTATCTCACCGATGCCGCCGCAATGAACGAAACCAACATCTTTCACTGTGCGTTTTTCATCGACGGCGAGATGATTACCGTCGGCGGCTCCACGACCATGTTTTTCTCGTCGCCATCGGCCGTTCCCGAATCCTACGATGTCGCCGGCGATGCCTGGACCAGCCTTTCACCGGTGATTACCACGCCGCGTTGGGATCATGGATGCGCCCTCTATGACGGCGAAATCATCGTCGTCGGCGGTCGCTATACTTCTTGGTTCGATGCAACAGATGCCGTCGAGGCCTTCTCGCCGACAAAAGGGACCTGGACGATTATGGATTCGTTGCCGAAAGCATTGGCCGGCCCATGGGCTGTGACAATCGGCAATTACTTGTTTGTCGGCGGCGGTGAAGAGGTGACGACCACTAATGACAATACCGACACCTACTACCTTAAATTGGGCAACTCGGCGCCGGTCTTCACCAGCACGCCGGTCGAAACGGTCGCTCCGGGCGATCTTTACGCCTACGATGCCGATGCGGAAGACGAAGATCTGTTCGATGTCGTCGCCTATGCGCTGACCGAAGCGCCGACCGACATGACGATCGATGGGGCAACCGGCGAAGTGGAGTGGGACACCACCGGCGTGGCCGAAGGCGACTATGATGTGACCATCGAAGCCGATGACGGCGACGGCGGGGTAACCGAACAAATCTTTACGATCACCGTCGCCGTTCAGGTTGACGACGACACGACCGACGACGACACGACCGACGACGACAGCGTTGACGACGACAGCGTTGACGACGACACGACGGACGATGACGACGACGATGATGACGACGACGATGACGATGATCAGACGCCCATCGGCGACGACGACGATGATGACGACGATGATGGGTGTGGGTGCTAAACCAAACGGTTGAGCGAAGCGAAATCCCGCGGCAAGCGGGATCTTGCCCGCAGGGCATGGCCGTGTTTGGTTGTTGTGCGAGCGCGGCTTTCGCCAAAGGCGAAAGCCGCGGCGCCCGGCAAGAGCGTCATTCCTCTGAGCGCCTCACTTTTGGCGAAGTCAAAGGTGTGCTTATTGAAGCCGGATCCTCGGGTCGAGCCCGAGGATGACGGAAGACGACGGGTGACGCTGTTTGGCGAACGAATGAAATGAGTGAGCATAACACTGGATCATGAAAACATTGATCCACCTCACATCATTCGGTGAATCGGTGCCACGCAACGTTGCCCATGCGCCACACTTCTGGCGATAGCCGAAGGTGCGCCGAAATATTTAGGACACTCCCCGCTCAATCCAACTCGATCGTGGCGTGGACCAGCGCGCCCATGGCCGTGTAGACGAACTCCAGCGCGCCGTCTTTCAGCACCATCTGCGGGTTTTGCCCGGCGCCCTCGATGCGGTCGACCAGCGTGGCTTCCCAGGCGCCGCCGGCGTTGGTCGTGTACCAAAGCTGTGAGCTGTCGATGTTGTAGCCGATGTACGCGTGGCCGTCGTCGTCCAGCGCGATCGAGGCGAGGAAGGTTGAATACTGTGAGCTGTCGTCGGCCACCTCGCTCTGCCACTGGCCGGTGGCGTTGGTGCTGTAGTAAAGCTGGCCGTCTTTCTTGTAGCAGATGTGCAGGTTGTCGTCGCCGTCGACGGCGATGTCGGTCGAGCCCTGCGTCGTGCCGCTGTCGTCGATGATGCTGGTGACCCACGCACCCGAGGCGTTGGTCGCGTAGCGCAACCGCGAGACGGCGTAATTGACGTAAATGATGTGCGCGTGACCGTTGCTGTCCAGCGCGATTTCCGGCCAGGTGCCGGTCAGCCCGTCGTTGTCGATAATCTCGGCGACCCACTCGCCGGTGGCGTTGGTGGCGTACTTGAGGATGTATCCTTCGCCGAAGTAGGCCAGGTGCGCCTGGTCGCCGTCCAGGGCCAGGTCGACGCCGCGGCCGCTGTCGCCGTCCAAATCGACGTCGGCGAAGACCCACGCGCCCGAAGCGTCGGTGCCGTAGCGCAGCCCCTGATCGACGCCGTCGTTGAAGTTGAAGGCGATGTGTCGATGCCCCGCGTCGTCCACGGCCAGCGCGCTGCATTCGCCGGCGTAACCTTCGCTGACCAACGCCTCGCCGGTCCACGAACCGTTGCCGGTGAACAACATCAGATCCTCGGCCACGCTCAGGTAGGCCGCGGCGAGCAACGAACCGTCGGCGGCGACGGCCAAGGAAGTCTCGCCGGCGTAGATCTTGCCGGAATCGATGCGCGCGGTCGCCCAATCGCCGCCCGCGTTGGTTGCGTGCCAGAGGTCGCCGGTGTTGGTTTCGCTGTAGCTGATGTGCGGCTTGCCGTCGGCGTCCAGCGTCAGCGAGCAGTACTCGCCGTCGTGCACGACCGGATCGACCGTCGTCACCACCCACGAACCCGTGACGTTGGTGACGTATTTGAGGTCGTCACGCAGGTAGGCCATGTGGATTTTGCCGGCGCCGTCCACGACGATCGCCGTATCTTCCTCGGTTTTCCCGCCTTCCTCGTCGACCGCCGATTCCTTCCACTCGCCCGTGGCGTTGGTCGCGTACCAGAGGTAGTCAGCCGGGCCGCGGAAGCTGACGTGCGCGAAGCCTTCCTCGTCGACGGCCAGTTCGGGATTGCCGTAGTAGTCGAAATCGTGGATCAGCTCGATCGCCCAGGCGCCCGAGGCGTTGGTCGCGTAGCGCAGTTCGTTGAGCACCTCGTAGTTGCTGTAGACGAGGTGCACATGGTCGTCGCTGTCCACCGCGATCGTCGCCCGGGTGCCCGATTCCGGATCGCCGTCGACCGTTTCGATCGTCCAGCCTTTGTCGTCCTTGTGCGCGTAGTTGAGAATCGCCGGCAGCAGCCCCTCGATGTATTTGTAGGCCACGTGCGGTTGGTTGGCGCTGTCCACCGCCACGGACGGGAACAGGCCGAGGTAGGTGCACGAGTCCACCGTTTCGGTCGTCCACGAACCGCCGGCGTTGGTCATGTATTTGACCTGGAACAGAAAGGTGTCCTCGTACGCCACATGCAGCTTGCCCGCGTGGTCCACGGCGATGTCCGGGTCCATGGCGAAGTCGGCGAGCTTCTGGGCGGTCCAGGCTTTATCCTTGGCGCTTTGCGCATACAGCACCAACTGCCGGCCCTTGCAGGCCACGGTGTACAGCGTGCCGTCGGGGTCGGTGGCGCTGGAAGTGCCGTTGTAGCCGATGCGCCCGCCGTCGATCACCTCGATGTAGTCAGGGTCGTCATCGTCGTCGTCATCGTCGTCGTCGTCATCGTCGTCGCCGGTGTCGTCGTCATCGTCGTCGGCCGGGCCCGCGTCATCGTCATCGTCGTCGTCGCCCATCGTACCGCTGTCGTCATCGTCGCCCCCGCCGCCACAAGCGACGACCGTCAGGGACAGAAATATCAAAATGGCAAGGAAATATAACCGTTTCATCACGATCTCCACAACTTTGATGATTGATGTTCTCGATTGTCTATCGGTGATTTATACCACGATCATGAGCGAAAATCACTCGCTCTTGCCAAGCGCGCCTTCCTGCCCGTACAACTGAAGCGAGGAGGGAACGATGATGAAACGTTCGTTGTTCGTCGGCGCCGCGTTGCTCCTGACGGTCGCCTGGCTCTGGACGATCCCGCTGATCGCCGCCGAAACACAATCCCAAACCTACTCGGGAACCGGAACGACATCGCCGAGCATGCCGCCGTTGTCCACGCCCGGGCTGCAGTTGGGCAAGGCGGTAGGCGAGAAATCGCTGGTGACCGTCTCGGCCGAGGAGATCGCGGCCAAAACGAAAAACGCGCCGGTCGACGTCGACAAGCAACGGCGCCTGGTGGGCGTGCACGTGGAGGTGCCGGCCTACGACGACGCCGTGTGGGAGCGCCTGACCGGTCCGCAGGGCGCGACGTCCTGGCGGCTGGCGATCGTCGCCCCGGGCGCGAAATTCCTGCGCGCGCACTTCGCGGTGTATTCGCCGGGCGCGACCGACGTGGTGGTCGTGTACGGCGAAATCGATCCGGCGCAGGCGCGCCGCGTACGCTCGGTGGAGGTCGCCGGCGAGACGGACGTCTGGGCGCCGCCGACCAAGGGCGAGCGGTTGCACGTGGAGGTGCTGACCTCTTCCGCCACGCCGCCGAAACTGGTGATCGATCGGGTTTCTTACGGCCTGGAGGACTTGGCGCAGAACAAAGAGGCCGGTTGCTACCTCGACCCGACCTGCTACGCGGAATGGGACGATCGGAAAACCGGCATCGGCCACGTCAGCCTGGAAAGCGGCGGCGGGGCCTATGTTTGTTCGGGGGCGCTGTTGAACGACACGGCGTCCTCGGGCACGCCCTGGTTTCTGACCGCCAACCACTGCGTCAGCACCGAGGCGGAAGCCGACACGGTGGTCGTTTCCTGGCGGTTTTTTACCGACGAATGCAACGGCGATCCCCCCGATTTTTACAGCACACCCTACAGTGAAGGGTCGGAAATGTCCTACACCCATTACGAAGCGGACATCACGCTGCTGGAACTGGATGAGGGCCCGCCCGACGACACTTCCTATCTCGGTTGGACCTCCGCGGAAGTGGAGTTCGGGAAGGACGTGACCACGCTGCATCATCCCGACGGCGCGTTCATGCGCATCACCTTCGGCCAGATCGATTCCACCTATTACTCGTTCATTTATGTCCTTTATTCGGAAAGTTCGACCGAAGGCGGCTCGTCGGGCGCGCCGCTGCTCAACGATAGTCATCAGGTGGTCGGCGTCCTCTCCGGCGGCGATGCGTCCTGCTACTACATGGAGGGACTCGACGAGTTCGGCAAGTTCAACGTGGCCTACGGCGAGGGAATGAACGATTTCCTCGACAACGGCGACGACGATGACGATGACGACGACATCGATGACGACGATGATGATATCGACGACGATGTCGACGACGACGATGACGACAACGACGACTACATCCCGCCCACCGACGACGATGACGACGACGACGACCAGGGCGCGACCCAAACCCGCGACGACGACTCCGGCGGCGGCATGTGCGGCTGATTTTTTCCGCGAGCGACGGTTTTCTCTTGCCATTCACCGACCGTTTGATAGACTAATAATCCTGCGGGGGCGGAAAGGATGCGCACTTGCGCACGCGGGCGAACGCCAGACCGATCGGGCTTTTATTCTTCCGACAATTGAATTGCAGGCCAACCGGGTATGCGGCGGTCGTGTCGACGTCCGCGCCGTTATCGCGGGCGCACGCGCAATGGCGGCGTGCGCGCCGGGCGCAACCATAACGGATTGTCCGTCGCGCGGGCGCGGCGGGGTGACGATAGAAATTCGTAGATAAATAGAAATTGTTTCGGCGTGAGCGATGCGCCGACGACCGACGTTGCCGAGGCTCTCGGCGTCCTGCCGTCCTCCTCCCGGCAGGTGGAAAAAGGGTCGATGTCAGCGGGCAGGTTTCGGCCGCTTTTGGGTGAAGGCGGCCGATTTTTTAAGCGCGCGCCGTTTCCCACAGAGTGTGAATGGTCAGCAGCAGCGCGCCGGAGATGCACATCACGCCGATCAGGTAGGGGTCGATCAGGTCCAGCGGCAGCGTCGCGGTCAACAGCAGGAAGCCGAGCAGGGCGACGATCCGCCGCAGGCTCAGCTCGTTTTGGTCCGGCCGCAGCAGCAACAGCAGCGCCGGCACGGTCAGCCAGTAGTAATGCAGCCAGACCAGCTCGCCCGACAGCAGGTAGGTCAGGCAACCCAACGCGAGCACGGCGACGATCTTCGCCGGATCGTCCGTGCGCTTGCGGCCCGCGTAAACGAAGCCCGCGCCCAGCAGCGGCAGCGCAATGAGCAGCGCCGCGCGCACGTCCAGGTCGGCCAACTGCCGGAGGAACATCGCCAGCGAATAATTGCCCATCTCGACCGTGGAGATTTCCATCGGCAGGCGGCGCAGGGCCGTCAGCCAATCGAGCCAACAGCGTAGCGAGCCGAAGAGGATCGTCGACGAGACGAGCGCCAGCAACGCGGCCAGACCGCAGCCGAGCAGGTTGTAGCCCAGCCGACGCCAGTCGCGCGCGAAGAGCCACCACAGCAGCGGCAGCGCGGCGACGAACAACAGGTTCGGTTTGAAGGCCACGGCGACGCCGAGCGTCAGGCCCGACAGCACATCGCGGTGCGATGAGGGCGCGCGGGACATCACCCAGGCCGCCAGCGCGACCAGGGCCAGTTGCGGTTGGTTGACGTTGGTCACGCGCATATCCGACAGCAGCGGCTCGAACCAGCCGGTGAACACGACCATCAGCAGCAGCGTCTCGGGCAGCGCGAAGCCCAGGACGCGGCACAACAACAGCAGCGCGGTCACCGTGCACAGCAGCGTGAACAGGCGATAGGTCTGAAAGGCCGTTTCGTAACGGGGCGAACCGAACACGGCCAGCGCGGCGTACAAAAACGGCGTCGAGTAGGTTTCCAACACGGGCCGGTCTCGCGCGGCGGCGCGATGCCGCTGGTATTCGGGCCGCGTGTTGCCGCGCCGGGCGATCTCCTGCGCCACCCTCTGCCGGTCGGCCGCGCCGTAGATGTTGTCGACCGGCATCGTCCGTAGCGCCTGTCCCACCGCCCAGAACTGATAAAAATCGATGCCCGATGCCTTGTCGCCGTAGCGCCACATATCCAGGACGCTGAACAGCGCCAGCATGGCCAGCAGGATGGTGGTCAGTCGTTTCATGATTGCGTCATCGTAGCCGGATGCGTCGGGTCGGTCAAAAGAAAAGCGATGTCGCGCTTACCGATTTGTGAATTGTCACGGAAAAATTTCGTATTCACCATTCCGCATTCGTCATTCCGCGTTATTAACACCCGCACCCATCATCGTCATCATCGTCACCGGCGGGCGTCTGATCGTCGTCGAGCGCATCGTCATCGGGCGAAGAATCGTCATCCGGCGTCGCGTCGTCGTCCGCGGCGGACAGAATGGTCAGGGTCAGCGCGTTGCTGGTTTGGGCGCCGGCGGAGGCGGTGAGGGTCAATTCGCCGGGCGCGAGGGCGATCAGTTCGCCGTGGACGACCTCGGCCAGCGCGGGATCCGACAGCGCGAAGTCGACCCACCCGGCGACGTCGACCTCCGCGCCGCTCGGATACACGCCGCCGACCGTCAGCGCCAGCGTGTCGCCGACGCGCAGTTCGTCGGTGGGCGCGCTGAGCGCCAGATCGCGCAGGCGCGACAGCAACGGCCGCTTCCAGGCGTAAAGCCAATAGTGCAGCTGCGTGAACTGCTCGCCCCGGTTGGTCAGCTCGATCTCGACCAAATCTTCGCCCTTGGTCAGCGCGGGCGGAATGTCGAAGACCGCGTCGCGCCAGCGCTTGAAAAAGTTGTGTTCGGTCGCGCCCCACAGCCCGGCGTCGCGGCCGTTGACCGTCACCCGCACCAACTCGCGGCCCCAGCGCTGGTCGATGCGCCGCATCAGCCGCAGGCCGTCGTTGTGCGGATTGACCGCCACCGTGAAGCGCGCCGTCGTGCGCGAGCGGTAGCCGGAATCGAGGATCGGCGCGAGGTCCCGGTCGCCTTCGTAGAAGCCGTAGAGCGGACCGAGGTCCTCGTCGTCGCCGCCGGCAAAGGCGAAGCGTTCCTCCGCGGCGGGATCGCCCACGTCGAATGCGGCTTGCAGGACCAGCGCCGGTTCGTCGACGTGATACAGGTACGCCGCCGAGCGTTCGTCCTCGCGCGTGTAGAGATTGAACATGTCGTGTTCGATGGAAAAAACCGCGCCGTCGTAGAAGTCGAGCGTGTCGCCCGCGTGCAGGCGGTACATGGCCGTTACCAGGTAATCGTCCTCCTCGTACAGCGCCGGATGTCCGTGCGTCGGCAACGCGAACGGCCCCTGGTTGAAGTACCAACCGGCGTTGTAATAATCCTCGGTGCCGGTGCCCTGGATGGTCGGGGTCAGCAGACCGTCCGGGTACCAGCGCTCATCGCCCTCGAGATAGCCCTGATCCTTGAGGCCCCCGGCCAGTTGCGTAACGCCGACGATCTTCCCCTGGCCGCCGACGACGACGAAGGGATGATCGCGGCCCAGCCGCGGGGGTTTGCTGCGGTTGTACTGCGCGACCAGCAACCCCGCGTGGTCGTCGGGCTGCCCCGCGCGCACGCCCAGGCGCCCGGTGAAGCTCGCGGCGGCGGATCCGTCGTTGACCAGCGCCAGCCGGGCCGAGGCGAAAAAGGGCATGGGCATGAACCAATACAGGCGTCCGTCGAGCAGCCCCCACAGCAGCGCGGTTACTTCGGCGGCGGGGTCGGTCGTGCCGATCAGCACGCCCAGCGGGGCGTCGATCTGCGCGGCGGCGGCCTCGTCGAACACGGCGACCAGCCGTACGTCGTTGAGCAGCGCGGCGTCGAGCGTCGCGGGCGTCAGTTCCAGCGAGGCGATCCACCCCGGACCGCTCAGATCGGCCAACTCGACCGATTCGCCCGGCGCCACAGTCGCGCTCAGGTCGGTGTAAGTCACGCCCGTCGCGTCCTTCGGATCGATTCCAGCCTGCGCGGGATCGTACAGCGCGCGCGCCTGGTCGTAGTTTTCCGTGCCGGTGAAGGTCTCCACCGCGGCGGCGGACCAATACCGATGCGCGGTGAAGTTGTAGAAAAAGGTCGGGGCGGTCGTGGCGATCACCAGGCGCTCGCGGAAGCACACCGGCACGTAATGCACGAAGCCGCCGCTGGACTCCAGATCGTCCCACAGCAGCGGCTCGGTGAAGGGCGCGGTTTGGCCGGCGAAAAAGTCGGTCAGCGGCATGTCCAGCGAGGGCGTCGGCTCGTTGTCGAAGAAAAATTGCAGGTTCGCGCGTTTGCCCAGCTTGGTGAACCACATGCGATACACGCAGCCGGGGCCTTGCGCGTCGAAGAGCACGTGCCGCCCGTCGTCCCAGTATTGCCGCGACCACATGCCGGTGAAGCCGTCGTCGTTGCCGCCGGTCGGATCGGTGCTGGACGCGCCGAAGGCGAGAATGCCCGGCGTCAGGTCGGGCAGCGCCCACAGGTCGGTCAGGCGCGCCGGGCCGGTCGTTTGCGCCGACGCCGCAACGGCCGTCGCCAGCAGCAAGGCGATGACCAGTCCCCATCGTCGCATGCCCGCCCTCCGTTGGTGAATGATCCACTATACATCGGGCCTTCGCCCGGTGAAAAGAAAAGATCGGCGAAAAATCGGCAGCGGTGACACAATTGTCCCGGCGCGGCGTTAAATCGGGTGCATGACGCTTGGGCGAGGGAAGAACTCGTGAAGATCCGGGCGATTGTGCTATGCTGACTAAGATTTGAAGCGGAGGTTCGATATGCAACGGTTGGCGATAGCGGCGATTGTGGCGCTGGCAATGGGTTTGCTGCCGGTGGCGGCGTCGGCCGGCGAAACGGTCATCTGGGGCGGTTACGGCGGCCTGAGCGCGGGCGCGATGTGGATGGACGTCGGCGAGCTCAACGATTATCTCGATCCGCTGCGCGTCAGCGATTTTTCGGCCACGGTCCCGATGATCGGCTTGGACGCCTATGCCCTGCTCGGCGGACGCGTGGTGGTCGGCCTCGAGGGCTACGGCTTCAACCAGACCAAGGGCGGCGCGCTGGCCGACGCCTCGCTACGCGGCGGTTTCGGCGTGCTGTATTGCGGCTACAACGTGGTGCACACGAACCATTTCCGCCTGCGCCCGGAAATCGGCCTGGGCGGCATGGGCACGAATGTGCAGATCCACAACGTCGAATGGATGTTGACGAGCCATCGCCTGCCGAGCGATTACGATGAAATCATGCTCACCCAGCAAGGCTACCTCGGCACCGTGGCGGTGGCGGCGGAGTGGACCCCGTCGATCATGCGGCCGTCCAACGGCCGGCTGGACCTGGTCGTGTCGCTCAAGGCCGGAGTGCGCGTACCGCTGTGGGACGAGGGCTGGGAGGCCCGGGCGATCAGCGACGACGACGACCATGACGATGTCGATCTGGACATGGACGGCCCGGACATGCCGTTGTTCGCACCCTACGTCGCGTTGGGCATCCGCTTCGGCGGCGGCATCACCGAAGTCGACTGAAAGCGAAAACACGGTCCGGCGTCGAGGGGCAACCCCGGCGCCGGGTTTTGGCGTTTGATCGGGGAGACGACCATGGGATTCAAGAAATTTCTTTTCCTTCTCATTCTCTTGCCGGTGTTGATGGGCGTATCGCTGATCGCCGCCGGTTGTTCATGCGACGACGATGACGACGACGATGACGACGATAGCGGCGACGATAACGACTCCCAGGAACAAGCCATCATCGCGATCGTCGAGGAAATGACCGCAGGGCAGATGGAGCGCACCGTGGCCGGCTTGGAGGAAAAAGTGTTTCCGCACGTCAGCGATGACTACGCCTATGCCGGTCGCGACAAAGCCGGGTTGATGCAGGACGCGCTGGACGATCTGGCCGACAGCCCGAACCTGACGGTCGTCAAGTACGACCTGACCGTGGCGGTGGCGATCGACTCCGACGGCGTGACCGCGCGCGCGGAAACGCTCAATGAAGTTCAGATGATGCAACAAGCCGACGACGAGGTCGGTTTCGACGTGGCCATGACCGGCACGATCCGCGGCGTTTGGTTGTTCGCGATGGAGGACGACGGCTGGAAGGTCGTTTCCGGGGAAGCGCAGTACAACGAATATCAGATTCACGGCGGTGACGAGAATCTGCCGATGCCCCTCGACGACGTGGCGATCGACGTCGAGTCGGTCGGTCCGGGCGATGAGGTGAACCTGACCGGCTCGGTGACGTTGCCTGCGCTGACGTCCGAGCAACTGTTGTACGTTTCCTTCAGCGCCTCGTGGGGCGACGACCGCTGCAACGCCGTGCAGTGGGACGATGAAAGCGAAGCGGCCTTGATGCGGAACATCACCGACCAGGCGGGCGGCGCGTTCGATTTCAACCTGATGTTGCCCGGCGATGCCGAACCGGCCGGTTTGGCGATTCCCCACGCCCTGCCGCTCGGCGAGGATGCGGTTGAGATCACCGTGATGTTTTTCGTGCTCGCCGCCGATGGCGAACTGGTGCGCGGCGATGGCCGGATCTTCAGCCTGCCTTTCGCGCCGCTGAACAACGCCGAACCGTGCCACGACGATCTGACCGTCGACGCCGACGGTCTGTGGTTGCTGCATTTCACCGACCCGCTGTTCGCCGCGTACGAAATCCTCGACCTGCGGCAAATCGACCAGGATCTGTACGGCTCCTCGTTGCTGGCCTACGACGACAGCGGCACGTATCTGCCCGGCCTGTTTTTGCTGACCGGGCAGAATGTCGACGATGCGATCGCCCTCGGCATGGACGGAGACGATTTCGACCTGACCTACGAGGCGACCTTCAGCGACGGCCTGTTCACCGACGGCGTGGCGACTTACGCCTCGTGGCAGGGGACGGTCACGCGCGATTTCGTCGGCCGCAAGCTCGACAACCGCTGCACGGGACTGAAGGCCGACGACCTGGACGGCGCCAGCCTGACGATCGACACCGAGGAGATGTCGTCGATTTGCCAAGTGACCGAAGAGGAGGCCGAGGTGCGGTTGAATTGCGGCGCGGCGTCGTTCGCCGGCTATGTGATCCGCAACGTGCTGGTCGCGGTCGACGACGTCAACGACGACCGGTCGCTCATCCTGGGCTTCTACGACAACGAACAGGGCTACGCGGCCATCCTGGGCAACGCGGCGGGCGACATCGCCGAAGGGACGTTTACGGTGCTGTAGTCCGAATAAAACCAACAACGGCGAGCCGCTTGGCTCGCCGATTTTTTTGCCCTCACCCCGGGCTGCACCCGACCCTCTCCCACCGGGAGAGGGTAAGAGTCGGCAGCTTGGACTCCCTTCTCCCCGTGGGAGAAGAGCCGGGGATGAGGGCTGCCGGATGTCAAGATCACACATAGGTAACAGTTAATTATCAGGACATGGGAAGCACTTTTTACCGGTTTGGACGGGGAGATTTTCAGTCCAACAACTCGACCACGGCGCCGTCGCCGGCGGTCGCCACATAGAAGCGCCCCTCGCGACCGGTCTTGGCGGCGTAGGCTTGCGCGGCGGCGGTCATGATGTCCGCGGCGCGCGCCGGATCGACCAACGCGATGGCGCTGCCGCCGAAGCCCCCGCCGACCATCCGCGCGCCGTACACGCCCGCGCAGGCGGTGAAGGATTCGACCATCGCGTCCAACTCGACGCAGGACACCTCATAGTCGTCGCGCAGACTGGCGTGGCCCTTGTCGGCGATCGCGCCCAACGCGGCCGTGTCGCCCGCGCGCAACGCGTCGGCGAAGCGATGCACGCGCTCGTTTTCGCTCAGCACATGCGCGCAGCGGCGGTAGATGTTTTCGGGCAGAACGTCGCGGTGCGCGGCGAGCATGGCCGGCGTTACCTCGCGCAGGCTCGTTTGCCCGCACAGGCGCGCGCCTTGCTCGCATTCGGCGCGGCGTTCGTTGTACTTGCTGGCGGCCAGTTCGCGTTTGACGCCGGTGGCGCCGACGATCACCGCGAGACGTTCGCGGTCGATGGGCAGCATGGAGCGGCTCATATCGCGGCAGTCCAGCAGCATCGCGCTGCCCGCGCGGCAGGCGGCGCTGGCCATCTGGTCCAGCAGACCGCAACGCGTGCCGATGCGGTGCTCGGCGGCCTGGCACACGCGCGAAAGCGCCACCGGGTCGTCCCACCGCCGGCCGACCAGTTGCGACACGGCCAGCACGGTCGCCACGGCGAAGGCGGCGCTCGAGGAGAGCCCCGCGCCGTCGGGCACGTCGCCGACGTAGGCCAGTTCGAGCCCGGCCGGCTTCACGCTCACCGCTTCCAATTCGAGCAGCACGGCTTGGAGAAAGTCGATCCAGTCGTGGCCGTCCGGCTCGCTACCCAGCGGGAAATCGCCGGGGCGTTCGTCGAAGTTGGCGCTGATCGCCCGCACGCGGCCCGAGTCGGTCAAGCGGCCGGCGACCCGCACGCCGTATTGGATGGCCATGGGCATGACGAAGCCGTCGTTGTAGTCGGTGTGTTCGCCGATGAGGTTCACCCGGCCCGGCGCGAAGGCGCGCACGGCGGGCGCGGCGTGGAAGCGTTGTGCGAACGTCGCGGCCGGATCAGTCGTCGATTTCGCGGTCATCGCGCGCGACCTCGACGAAAGCGGCGACCACGTCCGGATCCAACTGCGTACCGGCGACCCGCTTGATCTCGGCGAGCGCCTCCTCGTGCGAGAAGGCCTTGCGGTACGGCCGGTTGGAAACCATCGCGTCGTAGGTGTCGGCCACGGCGATCACCCGCGCGCCCAGCGGAATGTCGACGCCGGCCAGGCCGATCGGATACCCGCTGCCGTCCCACCGCTCGTGGTGGTTGAGAATCAGCGGCACGCAGCGCGCCAGGTGGCGCACCGGCGCGACGATCTTGCTGCCCATGTCCGGGTGTTGCTTGATCATCAGCCATTCGGAATCGTCGAGCTTGCCCGGCTTGAGCAGAATCGCGTCGCGGATGCCGATCTTGCCGATGTCGTGCAGCACCGAGGCGTTGCGCACGTCTTCCACCTCGCGCGGCGTCAGGCCCATCTTCTGGGCGATGCGCACCGCGTTGCGCATGACCGACGTGGAATGGCCCGACAGATATTGGTCGCGCGCCTCCAGGGCGTTGGCCAGGCTGATGATCGTGTGCAGGTAGCTGGTCTGCAGCGTGTTGTATAGGTTGGCGTTCTGAATGGCCACCGCCGCCTGTCCGGCCAGCAGCGACAGGAACTGCACGTCGCTTTGCTGGAACTGCTCGCGGCCGGCGAAATTGGTGATGTTGAGCACGCCGATCACGT
>DAINPV010000039.1:0-19382 GCA_036743315.1 bacterium
GCATCTGCGCGTCGGCGGCCGCCAGAAGCAAGGAATCTTCCGCATCGGCGGGCAGCACCAGCGCCACGGGCGCTTCCTGCGCGCCAGTCGCGTTGTCGTCATCGTTATCGTCATCGTCGGCGGGCACGGTATTGTCGTCGTTGTCGTTATCGTCGTCGTCGACGGACTGACAACCGACCGACAGCAACAACGCGGCACACAGCAACAACGGCCAGAGGTGAGACGAACCGACTTTCATGAAACCTCCCTGCCGCGCCGATGAAGCTCATCGAACCGCGCGGCGCATTTTCAGCGGTACCAATCTTCTTAACTTAATTGATCGATTCTGCATAGAAGCGAAAGCGGCTTTTCTGGTATATATCGAACGATGATTCACCTGCCGCAAGCGTTGTTCGCCGTCATTTTCGCCCTGCTGTGTTGGGGGTTGGGCGGCGTGCTCTTTCACCGCTGGCTCGACGATTTCCCGACGCCAACCCTGCGTCACGTCACCGCCTTCGCCTTGGGCTGTGCCCTGTATTCCTACCTGATGCTCTTTTTGGGTTGGTTGGGCTTGCTCGACAAATGGTGGATGGGCGCGCTGTCGCTGAGCGGCGCGGCGGCGTTGCTCGTGCAAGGCTATCGTGAAATCGCGCACAAACGTCTGTGGCCGACGCTCGCCGCCGGTGACCGCCTGTACCTGATTGTGCTCGGTTTGTTTTATCTGCCCGCGATCGTGGCGGCGCTCGCGCCCCCGGTGATGCGCGAAGCGCTGACGATGCATCTGGCGCTGCCCAAGTTGTATCTGGAGGCGCGGCGCATCACCTATTTTGGCGGCTATTTTTACGCGGCGTTTCCCAAAGGGCAGGAAATGCTCACCGTTCTCATGCTCGATCACGCGGGGGATCGCGCCGCCCAGATGCTGCCGGTCGTGCAACAACTCGCGGCGGCGATCGGCCTGTATTCGTTGCTGGCCTGGCGCTTCGATCGCTTCACCGCTTTCGTCGGCGGCTTGGGTTTTGCCGCGCTGCCCGCGGCGGTCGTGTTCGCCGGCGGCGGGTACGTCGAGCCGGCGATAAACCTGGCGCTGGTCGCCGCGCTGATTGCTTTGGCCGTTCTCGAACCCGACGACCAACGCACGCCCGCGTTGTTGGTCGGTCTGTTGGGCGGTTGGCTGTTGGCCTTGAAGTATTCCGGCGGGATTTTCCTGCTGTTGTTGCTGTTCCTGCTGATTCTCCGCGTGCGCCGGATCAACCTGCGCGAATCGATTGCGGCGGTCATCCTCAGTTGCCTGATGACCACGCCGGCCGTTTTCTGGCTGATCAGCAACTGGCTGGTGCTGGGCAATCCCGTCTTCCCCTATGCCTATCAGTGGTTCGGCGGCGTGGAGTGGAACGGCGAGATGGCCGTACTTTTCGGGCGCTACCTGGACAGCTTCGGCGCCGGACACGCGTGGCCGGCAATGCTCCTGCTGCCGCTGCGTCTGGCCTTTTCCGGCCGGTTCGACAGTTTGGATTTCGACGGCGTGCTCGGGCCGTTCGTGTTGTTGTTTCCGGCTGCGGCGGCGGCGAGCGTGGTCTGGTGGCGGCAACGGGGCGAGCGGCAATTGCTGCCCGGCCTGGGCTATGTGACCGTGCTGGCCTTGGCCTTCTTTGCGTTTCACACGCACCAGGCGCGCTTTTTTCTGGCGCCGCATCTACTGACGATCGTCGTGGCCGCGGTTACGATCCACCATCTGGCTGTCGCCGACCGCCTGCGCGCGGTTGCCCGCCCGGCGATGATCGTGTTGTTGCTTCTCGGATTGACGTACAATGCCTATGCTTTGGCAAAGGAAACGTTCCGGTTGGGGGCCTATCGGCCGGTGTTTGGGTTGGAAACGGAAGAGGAGTTTCTCGCCGACCACGTCCCCGGTTATCAAGCCATTCGCTTCATCAACGAGCAGACGCACCCTGAGGTCAATGTCCTGTGCGTGAATACGGGCAACTTCGGCTACTATTTCGACCGATCGTTTTTTGCGGAAAGCTTCATGGACGAACGGGTGTTTCGCAACTACCTGGACACCAGCGATTCGGCCGAGTACCTCGCGCGTAGCTTGTTGGCCGACGGCTTCACGCACCTTCTGGTCAACCTGTATTTTATCGACCATGAATTGAACGACGCGCAGGCCGAACTCTGGCAGAGTTTTCTCGACCGGCGCGGACGTATCGTCTTTAACGGAGAGGGGTTCGCCGTGATCGAGGTGCTCACGGCGAACCGATCGGGGCAAGAAAGCACTGTGGAATACAGTGCCGGTTAGGGCTGTTTAGCAGGCGCAGCCGCCCGAGCCCTCGTCTTCCGCATCGTCGTCATCGTCATCGTCGTCATCGTCGTCGGCGTTGGGCAGCATCGAGTCGTCTTCGTCATCGTCCGGCGGTAGTTCGGGATCGGTGGTGTCGTCGTCGGTCGTGTCGTCATCATGCGCGGTGTCGTCGTCGGTCACATCGTCATCGGCCGCCGGGGTGGTGTCGTCATCGTCGCCGCCGGTGTCGTCGTCGGCCGCAGGGGTGATGTCGTCGTCATCGTCGTCATCGCCGCCGGTGTCGTCGTCGGTCACATCGTCATCGGCCGCCGGGGTGGTGTCGTCATCATCGCCGCCGGTGTCATCGTCGCCGGCCGGGGTGGTGTCGTCATCGTCGCCGCCGGTATCGTCGTCGGCCACGTCATCATCGGCCACGTCATCATCGGCTACGTCGTCGTCGGCCACGTCATCATCGGCTACGTCGTCGTCGGCCACGTCGTCGTCAGCCATGTCATCATCGGCTACGTCGTCGTCGGCCGTGTCATCGTCGGCCACGTCATCATCGGCTACGTCGTCGTCGGCCGTGTCATCGTCGGTTGTATCGTCGTCATCGCCGTTGCAATGGCCGGTTCCTTTGATCAGCATGCTCTTGGGCAGTTCCGAAACGCCGCCGGACGTTTCGATCCACAGATCGTATTCGCCGGGGCTGACACAAACGAAGTCGAAATTGCAGTTGACATGGTTCGGCGCCACGATCTGCACATCTTCCGCCACAATGAACCGATTGTTCTGTGTCAGGCGCAAGTCGTAGATGTTGTTCAGATTCACACCGAAAATGTCCACGTTTAAAACCACGTTGTTGCGCGTGATGTCCGGAGAGATTTCCAGCAATTCGGGACCATCCGGGCTTTGCGCCCAGGCAAACGTCTTGTTCCAGATCGTGTGCGGGCTTAAAGCGAGGCTGAAATAAATGCAAGATATCAATACGAAGTACGCAAACAGACGCCAAGTCGTTGAATGGATCTCCCGTAATCCCTTCATTTCGTCCCCCCTCTTCTTCCGCAAACGGATTGTTCGGAACCATACACGGATCAGCAAAGAAGATGCCGAAAAAGAATTTTTGGACGATGTTTTTACTAACTTATTGATAATAAAGTGAATATTAATACATTCTCCCTAAGTCATGAAAGGATGAAATATATGGAAGTAATAGAAGGTGAGAAAAAATTTCACGTGACGTTACATTGCGTAATTAATATTGGGACCTGAACTTGGACACTATGCAGTTTCCTTGCAGGAATATTCAACAGCCGCAGCCGTCATCGTCATTATTGTCATCATCGTCATCGATAATGTCATCGTCGTTGGCGTCGTCGTCCGCTGCGTCATCGTCGATTGCGTCGTCATCGACCGTGTCGTCATCCACCGCATCGTCATCGGCGGTGTCGTCGTCGAGGGTGTCGTCGTCGACGGAATCATCATCCGTTGTGTCGTCGTCGTCCGGGAAATCGTCGTCGCCGTAGGGGCCGTCGCCGGGCAGAATGCCGTAGTACACGTTGATGTAATACGCCACCAGATAATCGAAACCGCACCCGACGAACAACGGCTCGGCGGCGTGAGAGCACGAGGCTTCGAATACCCCATGACTTTGCCAGTACATGTCGGTCCAGTGCCGGTCGTTCAACTCGCGCGGATCCTTCGTTTGCGGTCTGATATCAATCAACTCGCGCAGCCACGGGACTTCGTTGAGCAGGTTGTCCATGAACACGGAAAACGGATCGAGTTCCATGGTCGAGCAGGTGATTGCCGGTTTCGCATTGGGCACGTCCCAATACAGCCCCAACGTGCGCGAGGCGTCTTCCTCGATCTCCGCCAGTTCGTTCTCGTCGCACACGCCCAGGCGCAGGCAGCCGGTGACGTGCACCGCGTCGAACCACGGATTGTTCGTGTTTTTCACCCACGGGCGGTTCTGCTTCATCCAGATGTCCCACAGGTTTTCCAGTTCGGCGCGATCCGGCCATAGCCGGAAAATCGCCTGGAAGGCCAAATGCCGCAGGTTGTTGCCGTAATACTCGCTGTATTTATTGATGAAAGCATTCGCGTCGATGGCCAGGAACGGCTTGTTGATCTGGTATTGCGTCTCCAACAATTCCCAGTAATACGGCTCGTCGAGTACATGCGCGATGTTCGCCAGCCAGGCGATGCGCATCAACGGCCCGACCCAGTGCGCGTTGTTGCCGGTCCATTGCCCGTTGTGGTCGGTGATGTGCCACTGGTTCGTTTCCAGCATCTCGACCACGTCGGCCAGATCGTCGCGGATCCACTGCTTGAGCGTTTCGTTCTGCAGCGCGTCGTAAGCCCAGGCCATGCCCCAAATGTAACCGCTGTATTGATCGCGGCTGGTTTGGCAGACCCAGAAATAGCCTTCCCATTCGCCGGCGCCTTTCACTTTCCAGGTATTGGTGTCCGGGTAATAGACGTTCCACGGCCATTCGTCGTGGCCGGCCCAGCGGGGCATGTAGCCCAGCGTGTCGGTCATGTCCATCGCGTTGTGTAGGTAGGTGACGATCGTTTCCATCTCGTCGTGCGCCTGCTGCTCACCGGTGATCAGGTAGCGGATCGCCTGACTGCCCAGGTACATGCCGGTCCAGATCAGGCTGTCGCCCTGGTAATGGACGGCGGCCAATTCGTCGTAGTTGGTGTCGGTGAACGCCACCGCCGTGGTCAGACCGCCCAGGTCGCCGTGGTGCCATTCCGGCAGCCATTGGTTGTAGTCGTCCGCGCGCTGATGCAGCGTGGGATCGAAATCCGCGCCGGCCGACGCGGACAGCACCAGGCAGAAAAGCAGGGCGAACGCGAGATGCAAACGACGATTCATCATTGCCTCCAGCAATTTTGCGCCCCGATTGTAGGGGATTGCGCAATAAAACTCTAGCGTGCTTTATCGTCTTGTATAGTGGCGTTATTTCCGGGAAAAAATCGCCGCCACCCTGGATTTTTTGCGAAAAGGAATTAATCTTCAAAGTGAAGCCGATCCCCGGTGAAAACGAGAAAAAGATAATAATCGGCCTTCGTTGCGTCATGGGCCGTTATTTATATGGCAAAAAATTAACTGCAACCGATCCGTAACGGAAGTTATGCCCGGGCATTGAGACGATCCGCATCGTTCGGCGAGAAAAGTATCCGGTCATGATGGGAGGACGCTCGATGGATTATCCGCAGATGAATACGGCGCCGTCCGGCTTCGATCCGCACCGGGATCTGCCTCACGGATTCAAGGACTTTTACCTGCCGTTGCATCGCCAATTCACGCCGCGCCAAAAAGACCTGTTCACCAAACGCCGCGAAGTCCTGCAACGCACGCTTGCCGGCGAGGCGCTCGACTACCTGCCGCCGTCCGCGGCGATCAAGGGCGATTGGAAAATCGCCTTGCCCGCTTGGGTCAGCGATCAGCGCAACCAGATGACCGGCCCGGCCGACGACGCCGAATTGGTCGTCAAGATGCTCAACTCCGGCGCGCCCGGCGTGATGCTCGACCTTGAAGATTCCATGGCCAATCATTGGCCGAATCTGCTGCAGGGCGTCGACAATATTCTGGCCGCGCTTTAC
The DNA here is from genome assembly GCA_036743315.1 of bacterium. Classification (GTDB taxonomy): domain Bacteria; phylum Lernaellota; class Lernaellaia; order Lernaellales; family Lernaellaceae; genus CALBTQ01. The sequence continues at coordinate 5,864 of DAINPV010000039.1, forward strand.
GGCGAGCTGACCTATATCGACGCCAAGACCGGTGCGACCGTGCCGATCAAGCCGAGCAAGACGGTGATTTTCAACCGCGCGCGCGGCTTGCATTTGCGCCAGGCGGGCGTCGTGCCCGGCGAAGTGACTTCGGCGTCGTTGTTCGACGTGGCGCTGATCGCCTACCGGGTCGATATCGCCAAGCTCAAGCATCCGCTGACTTTTTACATTCCGAAAACCGAGGCCGCCGAAGAGGGCCAATGGTGGAACGACGTGTTCAAGGCGATTCAGCAGGCGCGCGGTTGGGCACCCGACTACATCAAGGCGATGGCCCTGGTCGAGAGCTTCCCGATGGCCTATCAGTTCGAAGAATTCATCTACCATCTGCGCGATCACCTCGTCGGGCTCAACCTCGGCCGGTGGGATTACATGGCCAGCCTGATCAACTTCAACCTGCACGATCCCCAGTGGGTGTTGCCCGACCGCAACACGATTCCGCACAATGTGCCGTTCTTCCAGCACATCCGCGAACTGATTCCGGAGATCTGCCACAAGCGCGGCATCCTGGCGATCGGCGGCATGACCGCGTTGTACCCCAGCCGCGTCGACGCCGACCTCAACGAGCGCGCGCTCAAGGTGCTGGCCGAAGACAAAAAAAACGAAGCGCACTCCGGCATGGACGGAGCCTGGACCGGCCACCCGGATCAAAATGAAATCGCGCTCGCGCAATTCCCGTTCCCCAACCAATTGGGCCTCGTACGCGGCCTGGAGCGTTATCCCAATCTGCGCGTCGCGCCGCTGGGCGTCGGTCAAAAAACGCTCGCCGGCACGCGCGCGGCGGTGCGCACCACAATCCACTACCGCTTCGGCTACCTGAGCGGCAAGGGCGCGAGCCTGATCAACGGCTACATGGAGGACCTGGCCACCGACCGCATCTATCGGCTGATGATCCATCAGCGCATCAAGCATCGCGACGAAGTGGAAATTCTCGGCGACGACGGCCGGCCGGTGTTGCACACGCCGGAGACCGTCAGCGCCGTGTACGACGAGGAACTGGCCAAGATCCTCGCCGAACTGCCGCCGGATACGCCCGCCGAGATCGTCGAGCGCTATCGCCTGGCGCGGCAATTGACCGAAAAAATGATGAAAGACGGCCGGCACGATCCGGTGTGACGAATTAAAAAACCATGACAATCGCTTCGGGAGGAAAAAAGGATTATGGCGAAACAAGAGAAAATGGAATTGGTCGAAACCCCGTTATTGCCGCCGGGATATAAGGTTCCCGCCTCGCGCTTCGTGCATCCCAGCACGCGCATGCGGCAGTTGCTCAAGACCGAACCGTATTTGTTCGGCCCCGGCGTGTACGATCCCTTCGGCGCGCAGTTGGTGATGTATTACGGCTTCAAGGCGGTGTATTTCAGCGGCTATTCCTTTGCCATCGGCCACGTGGGCACGACGGATATGGACATGTACGCCAGCGTGGAAATCGCCGATGCCGCGCGGCGCGTGGCCAGCGGTCTGCGCAAATTCCAGTTGACCATGGCCGTGGGCGAGCCGGAGAAAAACATTCCGCCCAAACATCTCGATATTCCGCCGATCGTCGTGGATATGGACGGCGGCTACGGCAACGCCTTCAATGTGCAGCGCACCACCGAATTGTACGTCAACGCCGGCGTGGCCGCCGCGCACATCGAGGATCAGGTGCTGCCCAAACGCTGCGGACACATCGGCGGCAAGGCGCTGATCTCCCCCGGCGAGATGGTCGGCAAGCTCAAAATGATGCGCGCGGTCGCCGACGATCTGGGCAACAAGGATTTCGTCATCATCGCCCGCACCGACGGCCTGAGCGCCGTGGACGCGCCCGAGTCGGCGCGCGGCATGGAACTGGCGGTCAATCGCGCCCTGACGTACCTGGATTCCGGCGTGCCCGATCTGATCTGGTGCGAGTTCCCCACCTCCGATCGCGAGCCGCTGGAAACCTTCACCGGCGAGGTGCACAAGCGCTATCCCGACGCCAAGTTCGCTTTCAACTACTCGTCGTCCTTCAAGTGGTACAACGACGCCAAGCCGATCACCTTCGACGAGCTGGGCGAAATGGGCATCAAGTTCCTGTTCATCACCCTCGGCGGTCAGCATGCGATGGGCCACGGCATGAGCGTATTGCTGTCGGAAATGGCCGAGCAGAAACAACAGGGCTACATCAACCTGCAAAAGAAGGAATGGGAAGAGGGCAAGGATTTTCCGACCAAGAGCCACCATTTCTTCAGCGGGGTGCCTTATCACCATCTGGCCGGCAAGATGTTCGACAGCGCCCGCCTGGGCCTGGAATTCGTCGAAGATCTGCCGGCGGACAAGGTCGTCTGATCGGATCGTTAAATCGGATACGGGCGGTCCATGACGGGCCGCCCTTTTACTGACGGAGCCAATCATGAACGGCGGCGACCTGACGGCGCAGGTGTTGCGCAACCACGGCGTCGAAAACTTGTTCACCTTATGCGGCGGGCACATCTCGCCGATTCTCGTTTCCGCCAAGCGGCAGGGAATTCGGGTGATCGACGTGCGCGACGAAGCCGCCGCCGTTTTTGCCGCCGACGCCATGGCGCGCTTGACCGGCATTCCGGGCGTGGCCGCCGTGACCGCGGGACCCGGTCTGACCAACACCGTTACGGCCGTGAAAAACGCCCAACTGGCACAGTCGCCGTTGGTTCTGCTCGGCGGCGCGACGGCTACCTTCCTCAAAGGGCGCGGTTCGTTGCAGGATATCGACCAGATGGCCTTGATGAAACCGCACGTCAAACGCGCCGTGCGCATTACCCGATTGCGCGACCTTGTGCCGCAGTTGGAGCAGGCCTTTGCCGTCGCGCGTACCGATGTGCCCGGGCCGGTGTTTGTCGAACTGCCGGTCGATCTGCTCTACGACCAAGACCTGGTGCGCGACTGGTATCGGCAGGCGAGCGGCGAGGGCAAGGCGAAGGGACTTTCCGCGCGTGCTCTGCAATGGTATCTGCGCCGGCACGTGAACGGCCTGTTCGCCGACGGCAATCTGATCGCGCCCGGCCGACCGCATCCCACGCCTCGCCGCGAAGCGCCGGCGGAGCAGATCGACCATGCTGCCGACTATCTGCGTCGCGCGCAGCGGCCCGTGCTGCTGATCGGTTCGCAGGCGATGCTGTGCGCGTGCGAGATGTACGACATGGCCGGCGCGGTTGAAAGACTCGGCGTACCCGTGTACCTGGCCGGCACGGCGCGCGGATTGCTGGGGCGCGATCATCCGCTGCAGCATTTCCACCGTCGTCGCGAAGCGTTGCGCGAAGCCGATTTGGTCATTCTCGCCGGGGTGCCGCAGGATTTCCGTCTCGATTACGGACGGCAGATCGGCCGTAAAGCGGCGATCGTTTCGGTCAATCTCAGCGCGCACGATCTGCGGCTCAATCGCCGGCCGACGTTGGGCGTGACGGCCGATCCGGGCGTGTTTCTCATCGAACTGGCGCAGCGCGTGAAAACGTCCGCCGATCGTTTCCCGGAGTGGCGCAAGCGCCTGCGGGAGCGCGACGACGAGCGCGAGGCGGAAATTCAAGCCATGGCCGATCGATCCACCGAGTTCATCAATCCGCTCGCGTTGCTCAAAGAAGTGAACGAGATCATCGACGACGACAGTGTGCTGGTCGTGGACGGCGGCGATTTCGTTGCCTCCGCCGCTTATACCGTACGGCCGCGCGGACCGTTTTCCTGGCTCGATCCCGGCGCATTCGGCACGTTGGGTGTGGGCGCCGGCTTCGCTATGGCCGCGAAACTGGCGCGACCGCAGGCCGAGGTGTGGCTGTTGTACGGCGACGGTTCGCTCGGTTACGGTCTGGCCGAGTTCGACACCTTCGTGCGGCACGGCCTGCCGGTCATCGCCCTGGTCGGCAACGACGGCAGTTGGGCGCAGATCGCCCGCGAGCAGGTCGAGATACTGCACGACGACGTCGGCACTGTGTTGGCGCGCACGGCGTACCATCGCGTGGTGGAAGGCTTCGGCGCGATGGGTTTGCTGCTGGAAAAAGCCGAAGACGTTCCCGCCGTATTGCAACAGGCCAAACGATTGGCGCGCGGAGGCACGCCGGTGTTGATCAACGCGATGATCGGGGCCACCGAATTTCGCAAAGGAGCCGTTTCGATGTAAAAAAAACCGACCCCGCAAGCGGGGTCGGTTTGTCGGTCAATAACTTTTCAGGTCGATTTACAGTTCGCAGTCCAGTTCGATGCCCCAGCCGTTGTTGATCATGTCGGCGGCGGTTTTCGCCCATTCCAGCCAGGTGCTGTTGACGATCGACCATTCGATCTGGCCGAACGCTTCGCCCACGGTGTCCGCATCGATGTAGTACAGGAACAGCTCGGTGTCTTCGCTCAGGCCGGCCGGGAAGCCGATCTGGCCGATCACGTCGTAGGCGGCCAGGTTGAGCAGCAGGGCGGCGAACTGCTGTTCGGCTTTGTCCTGCATGCTGTTGCCGCCGTGGTGGCAGCTGCCGCACTTGCCGTGGCCGTGGCGACCGTGACCGCCGTGGCAACCGCGACCATGATGATAGCCGTTGCCGTCCATCAGCAGCGCGTCTTCGATGTCTTCGTAGTCATCGAACACGTCGGTCAGTTCCAGAGCGGTTTCAACGATCAGGTTCAGTTCTTCCTGGCTGTATTTGGCGGAATGCTCTTGTTTGAACTGCTGTTTCCAGAAGCCGATGGTCTTGGGGCAGGCGAAATCCGGCTGCGGCGTCGTGGTCGGGTCTTTCAGACCGAAGTCCACTTCGAAGTAATCGTAGTCAGGCAGATCGACCACCGACAGTTCTTCCGGCGTGCTCGAAATCAGACCTGCGGGGACATAATCGAAGTCCAGGAACGCCACGAAGCAGAAGCTGCTGACGGCCGGAATGTAATAGTAGCCCGGGTTGCCGTATTCGTCGTTGGCCGTGTAGTCGTAATCGTAAATTTCATCGTTGCCGTCAATCACGCCGTTGCACTCGTAGTCGCGATAGAAAATGACCCGCACGCCGTTGATGCCGTTTTCGGCGCCGTCGTCCTGCAGACCGTTGCCGTTCTCGTCGAACCAAACATAGTCGCCGACGATCATGGGTACGCCGGCCAGCGCCGTCCCGGCAAAGATGAAAGAAATGAGTAAGGCCAAACTGAAAATACGGTACATCTTCATCGAAACCTCCAAGTGAAAAAAACCCTGTTTAGTATCTTCTGCGCTTTCGCGCTCATTATCGCTTCTTGAAGCCTTCTGTATCTTCTATATCTTCTGCATCTTCTATATACACCAGTTTATTTTCGGATTGCAAGAAAAATTTTCAAAATATTAAAAAAATATGGAAAATTTCGTTGTATGGCCTGATATTAATAAATAATGATTTATATCAATAGGTTAGAGGTTCTATTCCATATAAATTTGCTTTAAATCGCAACAGCAAAACAATAAAAAAGCATTTTTTTGTCAAAACTATCGTTTCAACCATTCCAGGATTTACCAACATCAGTGAGAATTTGCCGCCGGAAAAGCGTCTTCTTTAATGAGGTGCACGAAACGAGGCGAAAAAAAAGCCCGGGGTGTGTTACCCCGGGCTCTTGTCAGGCGTTATTGCTCAATCAGCAACCGCAACCGTCATCGTCATCATCGTCGTCATCATCGTCATCGTCATCATCATCGTCGATAATGCTGTCGTCATCATCGGTTGCATCATCGTCGGTTGCGTCGTCGTCGGTGGTATCGTCATCATCATCGGTGTCATCGTCGTCAGTGTCATCGTCGACCGTGTCGTCATCCGCCGTGTCGTCATCGGACGTGTCGTCATCGGCAGTGTCGTCGTCGGTCGTGTCGTCATCGACTGTGTCGTCATCGACTGTGTCGTCATCGGTCGTGTCGTCGTCGGCCGGTTCTTCCCAAGCGGTGATTTCCACATTGTCCACGCCCCAGTACTCGGCAATCGCGCCGGCGTTGACGTAATGGAAGCGGAAATAAACTTCCGATTCATGGGCCAGGGTGGGCAGATCATGCACGACTTCGCCTTCGTCGGATGAGTTGTAACGTTTGATCCGCACCCAGGTTGTGCCGTCCAACGAATAGTCGACGTCGGCTTTCTCCAGCAATCCATGGCTGAATTCGTGCGTATAGCGCAGCTGGACATCCGTGTAATTGGACAGGTCGATCACCGGAGTGATCAGTTCTTCGTCCATTTGGCCGAACAGATACGCCTGCCGGTCGGCAATGGCGAAGGTGCCGTTCAAATAAGGCGAACTGCGGCCTTCCGGGTTGTCGTCCTGCCATGTGCCGCCGCAGGAACCGCTATTGACGATCGTCCATTGATCGAGCGAGTCGCTCTCGAAATCATCCCGGAACACGCGCACCGGACCGACCGGCGTCACCGACAATTCGACGGTATTTTTTTCTTCGTTGCCGTAGCTGTCTTCGGCGCGCACGATGTAATAATAGGTTTCGTTGTTGACGACCGTCTCGTCGACGAAGGGCGAGCCGGTGGCTGCGAACGTCGGCGTGATGAAGTTGTACATGCCCGAATTGTCGGCGCGATAGACGTTGTAGTGCACCGGATTCACGTCGGTGGCCGGATTCCACTCCAGCGTGGCTTCGTAATCGCCTGGAGTGATCGAAACCAGACCGGCGAAGGTCGGCGCATTGCAGTCGGTGACGGCGTCGTCGGTTTTTGCCACGTTGAAGTTGCCGTTGCCGTCGTTGGCGTCGATGTAGGTCACGACGATATCGTCGCTGTCATCGACTTCCAACTGGCCGTTGGGCGACGCAACGCCTGTGGCCGTGTCGATCGTCCCCTCGTAAACGCCTTCGGTGCTGGTTTCCGCCAGCGTCACGACTTCGCCCCCCGGCTCGGTGTCGCTGACGATCGTCACGTTGACGGATGGACCGGTCAGGTCGATGTCGGCCACTTTGATCGTGATCGTGGCGTCGCAGTTGTAACCGTCCGCGGTCAGGTTCACCTTGCCGTCGGAACTGATTAGATAGTCCATCAACCAGTAGTAGGCTTCCACCACGTCCAAGCGGCCGCGGCCGAAGGTGTTGTCTTCGCCCGCCGCGCCGATGTCTTCCGCCGACATGTACAACGCCAGCTTGACGTCTTCGGGCGTCGCTTCCGGGAAGGCGCTACGCAGCAACAACACCGCACCGGCCACGTGCGGCGTGGCCATCGAGGTGCCGCTGAGCAGGCCGTAGCTGTTGCTCGGATAGGCCGAACGCACATCCACGCCGACCGCCGAGATTTCCGGCTTGATGGTCGAGCCGTCGCAGTCCGACGGGCCGCGGCTGGAGAAGCCGGCGGCGGTTTCGTTGTCCTGATTCAACGCGCCGATGGCGAACGTGTTCAGTTCGGTCGCGATGCGGTTGCCCGGCGAACGCAGCGTCTGCGAGCCGGAACCTTCGTTGCCCGCCGCGAACACCACGACCACGCCGGCCGCTTCGGCCGCGTCGATCGAGGCGTTGAAGTCGGTGCGGCACGAGCCGTAATAGCTCTGGCTCAGGCCCCACGAGTTGTTGACCACGTCCGGCACGTCGTCGGTCGTGCCCGGATCGCCGTCCGGATCGGCCGACCACTCGAAAGCTTCCACCGCGTCGGAGAAGATGTTGCCGCCGGGCACGTCGATCGTCTTCGCGCCGATCCACTTTGCGCCGGGGGCCATGCCGATCTGGTTGTCGCCGTCTTCGCCCAGGATCGTACCCAACGTGTGGGTGCCGTGGTAACCCGAGTCGGTGGGGAAGGTCTGACCGGAAACCGGATCGAACCAGGCTTCCGTCGGATCGACGCCTGCTTCCAATCCGCGCCAGCGATCGGCGAAGGCCGGATGGTTGCCGTCCGCGCCGGTGTCCTGGTCACAGGCCAGCGCGCCCGTGCCGTCGATGCCCAACGCCCACAGTTCCGGCGCACGCGACACGAGAATGCCGTTCTCGATGCCCTTGTTCTTTCCCATATCGACCGGCGTGACGATCGGTTCGCCTACCGGTTCGATCAATTCGATTTCATAATCCAGGTACAGCGAACGGATGTCGCTGCGTTTTTTCAATTCTTCGATGAACGCCGGTTTGGCCGAAATGGCGATCGCGTTGGTAATCCAGAACGCTTTCACCTTGCCTACCTGACCGGCTTTCTTGGCCGTGTCTACCAGCGCCAGCAGTGCGTCCTGCGTTTCGGCGGCCTTGTCCTGCAAAGCGGTAATCACTTCATAGTGACGACGGCCCAGGCTGGCATGCTGCGCCTCCAGTTCGGCGACCAGGGCCACCAGGTCCACCTGATCGTCGAGGGTGATAAATACGTCGATTTCGCTTTCGGCCGCGGCGTCGCGCAACTGCTCCTCCAGCGCCGGATCGACCCAGGCGGCAAAAGCGGTAGTGGTGGCCAACAAGGTTACGCACAAAACAATCAACATTAGTTTCGTTCGCATCGGATCATCCTTCTTTTCGAGAGGGGAACGCCTGATGCGTCCCCATAAGCGCCATACATTATAATGAGCAAAATAGAAAAAGAAAGTTGGTCGATAAAATCGGAAATATCCGTTTGACGACGCCGTCGCCTTAAGGCTCAATGGAAAAAAACATCGATTACCGAGGGGCGAGACGCATGAAGTTCAAGATGATTTTATGGTTGCTGCTGGCGGCGAGCGTCGCGTTCGCCGGCTGGTCCTGGGCGCAGATGAACGCCATTGAAATTGCCGCCAAAGAGACGGGCGTGCAGAAGGTGCAGTACATCGACGGCGGCCAGACCGTCTATGTGATGCGCTGGACTTTGGAGCGCGTCAGGCGCGAAGGCAAGGAAATCATCGTTTACAAGCTGCACGGCGACAACGCGAAGGAAGGCGCCGCACGCATTGAATGGGACGAGGAATCGCTCATCGACATCACCTCCGCCGGTCTGCGCACCCGCCTCTGGAAAAAACGCTCCACCGGCGCCGAGCAGATGGATTGGAAGTTGGTCTTCAATTGGGCCGCGCGGCAGGCGCAGTATTCCTTCCAGGATCGCGCGACCGGGAAAAACGAAAACAAGACGATGAAGTTCCAGGCCGACGCCATTCCCGGCGATTGCATGAACCTCATCCTGCGCGGCTTCCCCTTCGAAAAGGGCGCGGGCTATGAAATGACCGGCCAGATCGTCAATGTCGACGGCTCGCTGTTGGGCGGGCGGATCATCAACCGCGGCGTGGAAAAATTGCCGACGGCCTTCGGCGCGATCGAAGCGTATAAGCTCGAACTCAAGCCGACCGGCGCGCTCGGTCTGGTCGCACCGAAGATGTGGATGTGGTACACGAAGGCCCAACCGCATGTCTGGCTGCGTTTCGACGGCCGCGACGACGGTCTCACCAATCCGCGCACCAAAAACGAACTGGTGGAATATCAGCCGCGCGTCTGGATCAAATAGCCGCTACTTTTGCTGCCAGGTCACGTCGCCGGCCGTCTGGTCCGCGTCGATGCCGCTGCCGGCAAACTCGCCCGCGAACCGCGACCAGCCGCGCAGATAATAATTGAGGAACGACACCGTGTATTTTTTCGCCAGCCGTTTCACCCGCTGGTGATCGGCCGTGCCGATGTTGCACGGATCCAGCGGGAACTGCGCCACGAAATCCGTGTGGTCCGCGCCTAAAAACTTCACTTCCACCGCGGGAGAGGGCGAATAGGTGAAGAATTCATGGTAGTTTTCCTCGGTCGGCGCGCAAGCTTGGCCGAGCACCGGCGTGCCGCTCACTTCACCGCCCAGGTACAACGTGGGAATCGTCAACGCGCCAACTCGATCGGGCGTCAGATCGGGAAAATCCGGGTCGTCCGGCCCGATTGGAATCGGCCCCGCGCCGTCCACCGGATCCAGCCCCGCCACGGCGCCCAGCGCGCCGTCCAGCAGCGAAGCGTTGATGCTCAGCTTGCCGCCCATCGAGTGTCCGACCGCGCCCAGCCGCGCGCGATCCACCCGGCCGTAAAAGACCGAATCGCTCTGCTCATGCTCGCAGCATATCGTGTTGAGGATGAACAGCAGATCCTTCGTCGATTCGGTATGGCTGATTTTCAGCAGCGCCACCGGGTTGGTGAAGGGCAGTTGCGGCGCGATGGCGATATAGCCCCAGGTGGCCAATCGCTGAGCGTATTCGCGCACCATCGACTTCGTGCCGGAGAATCCGTGCACGACCAGCACAACCGCAAACGGTCCGCCCTGGTCGGTGGGCGTCTGACCTTCCAAGGAAGGCAGAAACACGTCGGCGTCGATTTCCCGCTCGCGCTCGGCGTCGATGAATGTGCGCGCCTGTTGCACATACTGGTATTGACCGTCGCCGTCGGCGGGCAGACCGGCGTCGGTCAGGTTGAGCGCCTCGGCCGCCACGTCGCAGCACGGTGTGTATGGATGAGGCGCCGAATCGTCGTCATCATCATCGTCGGAGAGATCGTCATCGTCGTCATCGTCGTCATCGTCGCCGGTATCGTCGTCGGCGACATCGTCGTCGTCGGCCGCATCGTCATCAGCCGCATCGTTGTCGTCGTCATCATCGGATGAAGAGCAGGCGGCAATCGTCAACAGCAGCGCCGCCAGCAAAACCAAAGGAAGCCAGGAGCGTTTCGTCATTTTCCCCTCCGTTATTTTTTCCCGCTATAGGTTTTTCCCAAGCTTTTTGTGCACAGCGCCGCGCCTTCGCCGACGGCGGCATCCTGCACTTCGGCGATGAACAAGGTATGGTCGCCGGTCGCCAGCGAATCGGTCACGAGGCAGTGCAGCACGGCGACGCCGTCGGTCAGATACGGTTGGCCGTACGCGTCGGTCGCCACGGGCAGGCCGGCGAATTTGGCCTCGCGGTTCTCATCCTTTAATTTAAATTGCGGCACGCGGTCTTTTTGGTCTTCGCGCAAGAGGGTGAGATTGAACCGGCCCGCGCCTTCGATCAGGCGGTGGCTGAAGCGCTCGCGATGGATGGACACGGCGATCATCGGCGGCGCGACCGACACCGGCGTCAGCCAGGATACGATCATCCCGTTGCGTTGCCGTTCATGGGTGACGGTGAGCGCCGCGACCGGATTGGGCACGGTCAGCAAAGCGCGCCGAACGGCATCCTGCACCGACATTCTTCCTCCCCCGGGACAGACCCCGTCGTTTCAAGATGCGTTCGGGCGACGCGAAAAGCAAGGGTGCGCGTCAGGCGGAGCCGTTTTCCCACTTCAGTTTGAAGTTCTCGCCGGTGACGATCTGCCGCGGCACGACCGGAATTTCCCCGGCGGGCAGCACGATTTTCATCGGGCTCACCTCCAGGATGTCGCGTTTGACGTCGATGCCCGGCATGACCTCGACCAGCATCATGCCTTGTTCGGTGAGCTTGAACACGCCGACGTTGGTCACGTAATAGACGTTCTGCCCGCGCTTGAGGCCCATCTTGCCGGAGAAGGTGATCTCCCGCACGTGCTCCATGAACTTGCACGGACCGGTTTTGAGGATCTTCAACTCGCCGTCGACGATATCGAACTTAGCGTGCGCCATCCACGAGCCGACAAAGAAGATCGTTTTCGCCGCCGCGGTCAGGTCGGGGAAGCCGCCGGGGCCCACGTAGTTGATTGCGCCTTCGCCGCGGTTGGAGACGTTGACGTTGCCTTCCGAGTCGGCTTCGAGCAGGCCGAGGATGGTTACGTCCAGCTTTTCGTAAGCGCGGTGGAACACCTGCGCCGAGGGGATGATCTCCAACGGATTGATCGCCGCGCCGAAAAAGATGCCCGGGGTAGGCAGGCCGCCAACGACCCCGGTTTCGGTGAAGAAGGTGACGTCCTCGTGCATGCCGCCTTCGTAAAGCAACCGACTGACTTCCTCGGGCAGGCCGACGCCGATGTTGACCAGCGAGCCCGGTCGCGCCGCCTTGACGAACCTCGAGGCGGCCATGCGCGCCAGCGCGTTGTCGGCCCGGCCGCGCACCGGCGTGATCTTCAACACGTTGTTGGCGAACTTGAGCTGTTCGACCGCGTCGTTGGTGTCCACCCGATGCTCGACCGTGAACATCGGCCAGTATTTGCGTTGCTGCACCGAACCGGTCTGCTCGCTGTACGGATTGACCACGATCGCGTTGACGTCCTCGGCCTTGATGAAAATGCGGCTCTCGTCCTTTTCGATGATGTCGCAGACGCTCGCCAGCACCACCCCGCCGTTGCGCCGCACCGCCAGCGCGCTCTCGCGGCTCTCGGTGACCATGCAGGTGTGATGCTTGTAGAGGTTGCCTTCTTTGTCGGCATAGGGCAGCACGAAAATGGCCACATTGAACGGCGGCAGATGGTAGCGCAGCTTATCGCCCGCGGCCGCGACGAAATTTTCCTTCGCGTCGGGCGTCACGGCCGTGCCGCCGCCCACCCGCGGATCCAGAAATGTGCCGACGCCCGCTTCCAGCTCGAGGAATTTTTCGCCGCGCGCCTGTGCTTCCAGCAAGAAGGTTTGTACGCCCTGCGGCATCGTGTGCAGCTCGAGCCGGCCGGCGTCGGCCATCCGCAATTGGGCTTTGTAGGTTTCCAGGTGGCCGCTGATCTGGCGGGTGAGCAACCCGGGGATCGCCAGTTCCTCCAGCGTGCCCGGCACGCGCCCGCGGCTGCCTTGTGCGCCGACGGTCATCCACGTCAGATGCTGCGGATGCCCCGTGCGCGTGAACAATTCGCGAATGGCGTAAAAGAAAACCGAGCAACGCGTGTTGCCGGCCATGCCGCTGGAAATGACGACGGCCTCGTCGGGAATCAGTTTGACGGCTTCCCGTGCGGTCATGAATTTGGGATTCTTGACGCCTTTGACCCGGAAATCCAGGTCGCGTTGACTCCAGGTTGCGCGCCAGTGAGCGATGTGAGCCAACAGCCTAATCTTGGTGAATAAATTCATGGCCACTCCTTTCCTCGAGTTGGGACGGAATCGAACCTGTCGATCGCGGCAGAAACAATACGTGTAAGAAAACGGCCAAACGGATTGCGTAACGTTGTTGAGATCGACGTCGAATGAGCACGTGAATCATCTAATGATCCGCACTATTTTCCGGCGCACAAGGCGGCTTGGTTGTCAAAGACGGATTTCCTCTGCTCTTTTAATGTGTTTGCTCCGTTACATCAAGCGAATATTCTTCCCGAGCCGTTGTGATGATCCGGTCGTCGCTCCCCCGGCCGCTTCCCGAGGAGCTTGTCGGTTTCTCCAACGTTCCTTTAGGATCCGGCCAACCTCGTCGGGGAGCGTCTGTGGATTCGTTGTGGTTGGTGAAATATATTTTTCTGGCTCTTCTGCTCATTTAAGGTTGAGGCAGCATCGCCTCTATGCTGATTGAAAACGTGACGCCCTGGACATGACCCTGATTACCCTCCACACCGAACGAGGTCATGACTCCGGGCGACACGCTCATTTCCATCGGCGATAAAAACGCTTTGCGAAAACTGGCCGAATTGTTGCGTGGCTGGAGCGGGGCGCTACGAAGCATGCCGGCTGAGCAGCCCCAGTTTGATCAACGCGTTGATCAACGACTTCGCCTCGCGATCGGGCAGCATCTTTTCCTTGAGTAACGA
>DAINPV010000040.1:0-19018 GCA_036743315.1 bacterium
CATGGGCGATCTGCGCCTGGTGAAAAGCGGCGAGAAGGTGCGGCTGATCGTGCCGCGCCCACCGGTGGCGCTGGACCTGACCATCACGCCGACCGCGCCGCTATGGCGGCGTCAGTCGGGCCGCATGCTGCTGGGTAACGATAAGGACGTATGGAACTGGGCGGGGTTGGTGGCGCGCGGGCGCATCGCCGGGAAGATCACCGTCAACGGCAAGACCTATAACGCGGCGGGCCTGGGGTATCTGGATCACACCTGGTCGAACAAAGCGTTTTTCGATTATTCGAAAAATTGGCTGTCCACGCGCATCCACGGCAAGAAGTGGACGGTCAATTTCGTGCAGATGAAAACCAAGGACGATCAATTCGTGCGCACGCTGATGCTCGCGCGCGACAGCGCCGCCGCGCAAACGGCCGGCGCGGTGAATTTCCAACTGTTGGGACAGGCGAAGAAAGAAGGCTACATGCATCCGACCGCGTTCGAATTGCGCGGGCAGGCCGGTCCGACGCAAGTGACCGTGACGATGCGCAACGGCCGCTACGCGGAGGTCGTCGATCCGATCCGTTCGCTGTCGGCCTTCGAGCGCAAGGCCATTCAACTGCTGGTTGCCAAGCCCGTGCTGTTGCGGCTGCGGATGGACACGACGATCACGGTGACCGAAAATGGCGTAACCGAGAGCGAAACGCTGCCCGCCGTGGCGAGCATGCTCTATTTCGCCGATTGAGAAAACGATGAGCGACTGGCGACGACTGGATGCTTTCCGCCTGCAATTGCCCCGCACCGGCGCAATGCGCGTGCCGGGGATTATTTACGCCGACGAAACGCTGGAGCGCGACTTGGCGCGCGACGAAGCGGCCAAGCAGGTGCGCAACGTGGCGCATCTGCCGGGCATCGTTTCGGCGAGCCTGGCTATGCCGGACATTCACTGGGGCTACGGCTTTCCCATCGGCGGCGTGGCGGCCTTCGACGCCGACGAGGGCGTGGTGTCCCCGGGCGGCGTGGGCTACGACATCAATTGCGGCGTACGGCTGGCCGTCACCCGGTTGGATCGCGAGGATATTCGCGACGAACTGACGCGACTCGTCGACTACCTGTACGCCCAAGTGCCCGCCGGCCTGGGCAAGGGCGGCGACATTAAACTCAACCACCAGCAGTTGCAACGCGTGTTGCGCGACGGCGCGGCGTGGGCTGTGCAGCAAGGCTACGGTGAAGACGCGGACCTCGCGTTCATCGAAGACGGCGGTACGCTCGCCGGGGCCGATCCGGCGGCGGTCGGCAAACGCGCGCTGGATCGCGGTGCGGAACAATTGGGCACGCTGGGCAGCGGCAACCATTTTTTGGAAGTGGGCGTGGTCGACGAGATTTTCGATCCGCCGGCGGCCGACGCCTTCGGCCTGCGCCCGGGGCAGGTGACGGTGATGATCCACAGCGGCAGCCGCGGCCTGGGGCACCAGGTGTGCGACGACAGCCTGGCGACGATGGCGCAATATGTTCGCGCCAAGGGGCTGATCCTGCCCGATCGTCAATTGGCTTGCGCGCACGCGAACAGCGACGCCGGACGGCAATACCTCTCAGCGATGGCGGCAGCGGCGAACTACGCCTTCGCCAATCGACAGATTCTGCTGGCGCGGGCGCAGCGGGCGGTGCTGGCCGCGTTGTCGTTATCGCCGCGCGAGTTGGGCCTGCGCACGTTGTACGACGTCGCCCACAACATCGCCAAGATCGAAACGCACCTGGTGGCCGGCGAGCGGCAAAGGCTGATCGTTCACCGCAAAGGTGCGACGCGGGCGTTCGGACCGGAAAGGCGCGAGGTCCCCGCCGCGTATCGCGCGGTCGGTCAGCCGGTGCTGGCGCCCGGCGACATGGGCCGGTGCAGCTACGTTCTGGTCGGCACCGAAAAGGCGATGAACGAAACCTTCGGCAGTTCGTGCCACGGCGCGGGGCGGGTGCTGTCGCGCAAAGCGGCGACCAAACAGGCGCAAGGGCGACGCATCGACCTGGAGCTGCGCGGGCGGGGGATCGTCGTGCGGGCGCACGAGCGCGGCACGCTGGCCGAAGAAATGCCCGAAGCGTACAAGGACGTCCGTCAGGTGGTCGAAGTGATGCACGGCGCGGGCATTGCGCGTAAAGTGGCGCGGCTGCGCCCGCTGGCGGTAGTGAAGGGATGATGAAAACTCGTTTCGTTTTGTTGTTGATGGTCATCCTGTGCGGCTGCTCGACGCTGCCCGGCGTGCGTCAACCGTTCGCTTTGGGCGGTTTGCGTTTCGGCATGACGGTGGCGGAGGCGAAGGCGGCGCTGGCCGGCAAGGATTTCAACCTGGACACCAACGACACGCCGCTGGGCCAGACCTGGTCGGTGCTGCAGCCTTTCGCCGATCGGGAGATCAAACCATCGTGGCTGACGGCGCCGGTCACGCGCGTTGCGCTGTCCTTCTGGGACGATCGCCTCTACCGCGTGCGCCTGCACATGGACGGCGCGGGGCTCGACGACATGCTGGCGATCAAGGACCGTTTTGCGCGCGGGTACGAACTGGAGGCCGATCTATCGGCGGGCGAAAAACTGTGGCTGGAATATCGCACCCAACAAATGCGGGTGTTCGTCGCCGGGGGCGTCGAGTCGCCGGCGGCAACTTTCGTCGATCTGGACATCTACCGCGGGGTGGACGTTTCGCGGCAACGCTATCAGAAAAAAGCGGCGGCGCAGCTGCGCATCCACGACCTGCGCTTCGGGATGTCCCTGGCCGAAGCCGAAGGGACGCTGGGCCACACACTGGAGCCGTCGAATTTTTTCACCGGACAGGAAAGCCGCAAATGGGCCGATGCGCAAAACGGCATTCAGTGGGAACTGGGATTCGCTGAGCCGGACGGTCTGGCGTCGGTGGGTGTGGTTTACGCCGACCGCTGGCCGCCCGAGCGGGTGCGGCAAACCGTACTGGACTGGACCAAACAATTCGGCCAAGGGCAGATGCGGGCCGGCGGATCGGGGTACACACTGGTTATCGATGCCGACAACGTGCGCATCAGCCTGGTGGTGCTGGATTGCAGCGACCAGGGATGCATGGTCAGCGAGGGGTGGATTTGGGCTGGCCCGTCATTGTGAGATTTTTCCTTTTTTGCTATAATTTATAAGATTAAAGGCCGTCGAGGCACGGACGGCGCGAGGGGTGCATTGTCGGGATTGGTTGAAAAGCGAAACAGGTGGCGATTCGTTCGGAGCAGAGCGACGCCACCGGTATTAGATTTAATCGAAAATCGTTTTTATGCGTGTCGCCGGTTGAAGCAGGACCGACGATCGATCGGCATTTTCGTGCGGAGACGATTCGCGGCAAAATATCCCACACCCCTCCAAACAACATGTGATGAACAACATCATCCAGGCACCTTCGGTGCAAGATAGGTGAAGTGAATGACCGAGCGAATGCTGACTTGTCCGCGTTGCGGCGCCAAATCGCCGGTTACCGCCGGCCAATGTGTTGAGTGCGGATTGAAAATGGCCATCAAACGGCGCCGAGAGGTTCTGGGACCGGATGCCCCTCCCGTGCGCTTTTTGCAGGGACGGGCGCGCAAGGCGCGTTCACAGCGCGGGACCCCGGCGCGTCCGCAGCACGGACCGGTCGCTCCCGTGGCTGCCAGCGAGGCCGAACGTCGTTTTGGTGTGGACGGCGACCTGACGCCCACGCGCAAGCCGAAAGAGGGCGCCACGGTGGCCGCCAGCGGGAAGACGTCCTTTTATTCGCTGGACAGCATCAAGGCGATGGACGGGTTGGAAACCTTCACCGGCGAATCGGTTAACGAAGAAGAGGTTCGTCGCGACGCCAACGGCCGGCCTGTCGAAGCGCCCAAGGGCGGCAAGGTGGAAGTCGGCACCATGCAGCAATGGCTGATGGATCCCAGCGACAACCCGCACGATCTGCAGGAGACCACCGCCGCGCTGCACGAAACGAAAGCCGCGAGCGGCAATCTCGATCTGGAATTGGCGCCTCATCAGTACGGCGCCGACAAAGTGCCACCGGCGCCGCCGAAGGTGCCGGAAAAGCCCAAAGCGCCGAAAATGTCGGCGGGGGATTTGAGTTTGAAAGAACATCCTCCGGCTCCCCCCGCACCGGAACCGGAGCCATTTCTTCCGCCGCCGAAGGAAGACGACGCCGTCATCACCAAAATGAAAACCAAGGGCGGCCCGAAAAACAAAGTCGACACGGGTTCGTTCCTGTTGAAATGGTTGACGCCGCAGGTCGCGCTTTTGTTATTTGTGTTGTTCGCCGGACCGAAATACATCCACAACCACTATGTGTTGGAAGGCCCTTACCTGGCGATCTTTACCGATGACGAAGGACGCAAGGTGGAGTGCGCCACCAAATTCATGCCCGAAGGATCCAAACTGACCGGCATGCTCGAATGCAAGCTTTATCCGAACAAGTACTCGTTGGAGCGGATCGATGAACCCAAGGTGCTCAAGGTGATCATGGGCAGCGGCAACATCATTTACACCGGGCGTTACAACCGCAATTCGATCTCCCTGACCCTGGGCAGCATCAATGAAGGCGAAACACGCTCGGTCTCGTTGCACGGCAAGTTCAATCCTGACATCAAGCGGATGACCGGCGTACTGACCAATCCGCTGAAACAGACCGGTGAATTCGAGCTGGTCAAGTCCGAAACTGCAGAGGAATAACACATGCGTCCGCGCCTCGTTTTTCTTTGTCTGGCAGCGACGCTGCTGCTGACGGCTTGTCTGGGTTCGACCCAGCATCCGGCCGGAGAGTATGAAGCGCCGGTTTCCACCGCCGTTACCGCCGACGGCTGGACGTTGGCGTTGCAGCATTACGGCGCCGCGCCGCGTCCGGGTGCGCCGGTCGTCGTGCTGGTGCCGGACCTGTATGAAAACGGACGCGTATTCGCGCTGGACGAAAAACACAACCTGGCGGAGCGCCTGGCCGCCCACGATCTAGGCGTCGTCGTCGCCGAATTGCGCGGGCAAGGCCTGAGCGAGAAACCGGCCTGGTGGAACGATCGGCGCGCTGATTGGACTTTCGAGGCGCACGTCCGACAGGATCTGCCGGCAATCGTAGCGGTGGTCAAGGAGCGCTATGCGGGCCGGAAGATCGTTCTCGCCGGGCACGGCCTGGGCGGGCTGGCTTGCTTCGCGTATGCGACGGCCGCGCCGGAGGAGATAGCGGCGCTGGCCGGGTGGGGCGTTGCCGACGGTTTCGGGCCGCTCAATGAGTTGCATCGTGCGCTGTTGGCGCGCGTCGATCATTTGGCGTTCTTGGGCGCGGCGCCCACGCACAAAGGCGCGACCGCGCCGGCCCCGTTTATCGGCACGCGCGAAAGTCTGTTCGACGTGCTGTTGTGCAACGGCCGCAACCTGGCGCGTCCGACTGTTAAGCGCTATTACCGGCTTGCGCTGGAACCAATGTCGATCGGCGTGGCGCGGCAGGCGGCGCAATGGGCCGAGCGCAACGAGTGGACCAGCCACGACGGGCGCATCGATTACCGCGCCGGGTTGCCGTCGCTGACGTGCCCGGTGCTGTTGCTGTCGGGTGGGCAGGACAATTTATTCCCCGCCGTCGCCTCGCGCGAGATGCTCGACCGCATCGGCAGCGCGAACAAACGCCATCGCGTGTTCGACCGCGCCAGCCGCTACGGCGACGATTACGGGCACGCCGGTTTGTTGATCGGCGAGGAGGCCGGCGACGAGGTAGGTGAATACTTCCGCCAATGGGTCGAGAGCTTATAGATCGTCTGTGTTTTTACCTCTGCTTGCTTCTCTTTTTGCGTTATGACAAACCTTGAACATGATCTATGTGGGCACCAGCGGTTTTTCCTACGACGACTGGCGGGGACATTTCTACCCGGCGGAGTTGAACAAGAATCAATTTCTGACCTACTACGCGCAGCGGTTGAACGCGCTGGAGATCAACTTCACTTATTACCGCATGCCGACCGCGCGCACGATGGCCGGCCTGGCGGAAAAGAGCGAAGGGCGCGTGAACTTCGTGGTCAAGCTGCACGGCGCGATGACCCACGAGCGAACCGCTTCATCCGAGGACTACCGCGCGTTTCTGGACGCCTGCGCCCCGCTGCACGAGCAAAATCGCCTTGGCGCGCTGCTGGCGCAGTTCCCGTTTTCTTTTCACTGCAACGAGACCAACCGCGAATATCTCAAAAAGCTGCGCGAGCAACTGGGCGACAGCGATGCGGTCGTGGAGATGCGCAACGCGCGTTGGGTTAAGCAGGAGACCTTCGAACTGCTCAAGGAGCTGCGTTTCGGTTGGTGCAACGTTGACGAACCGCAGCTCAAGGGATTGCTGCCGCCGACAGCCGTGGCGACCTCGGACATCGGCTACGTGCGTTTCCACGGCCGCAACGCGCAACAATGGTTCAAACACGAGCATGCATACGAGCGCTACAATTACCTGTATACGAAAGACGAACTGGCCGAGTGGACGCCGAAAATCAAGAGGCTGGAAAACCTGACCAAGCGCACCTATGCCTTCACCAACAATCACTTCGAGGCGAAGGCGGTGACCAATGCGTTGATGCTGCTGGATCTGTTGCGCTGATCAATCCACGTTAAAACGCAGATAGACGACGTTGCCGGAAAGAACCGCTTCCACTTCGCCGGTCGCAGCTACGCCGGAGTCGAGCAACCCGCCCTCCTGATCGTACAATTCCCACGCGCCGTCGCAGTCGGCATGCAGCGGCACCGTCATGGCGACGGATCCGCCCGAAGCGCGGCTGCTCCACAAACCGATCGTCCAGCGGCCGTCGTCGGCGACGAAGGCCAGCGCGTGCAGGTCTTTCTCCCATTCCATCGCCGCGCTCAGGTCGCCGGCGAAACGCGATTCGCCCAGCAGCGTGTGCGCCGCAAGCAACGCCGCGTAGGCCGGTTTGGGCCGGATCTCGCCGCCGGGCCAGGTGAACAAGCCGAAGGTGTCTTCGGTGGGCGGCATGCTGTGAATTTCATTGTCCCAGAAGGTGTACCAGAAATAGGCATCGACCTGTTCGGCTGCGGCGATCAGCAAGCCGCGCGCCAGGTAGGCGCCCTGGCGGGCCTGACCGATCAGGTAGTGCGGCCAGCCGATTTCGGTGAGGTACAGCGGCTTGTCGGGGCAGCCGATTTCGTCGAGCAGGACGCGCGCGTGGTCGATCATCTCCTCGAGGTTGCCGTAAGCCCAGAGGCCGAAATCGACGGGCAACTCGGGGCTGGTTTGTTGGAGGAAGGTGTAGGGGTGAATGGCCATGGCGTCCATATAGTCGCAGATGTCCGGGTGTTCCTCGTGCACGCGCATGAGGAAATTCCAGATCCAATGTTCGCCGAAGATGAAAATGTCGAAGGGCGAGAGACCGCCGAACAGCACCTCGGCGGTGTCGTCGTTGGCGTGAATCGCCGTGTAGCCGGCCTTGAGCAGTTCGCCGTAGTGTGCCGGATTGGGTGCGGGCTGCCAGAATCGTTCGGTGTTTTCTTCGTTCCAGATTTCATACATGTCGATCGCATCGGCGTAGTGCGCGGCGACCGTGCCGTTGAAGTCGGCCCAGACTGCCGGATCGATTTCGTCGTGACTGCCGCCGGGCATCGCCCAGCCGACGCCGTAATCGAGCAGCGCGTCGACCTTGATGCCCGCCTCGTCGAGCAGGCCGACCATCATGTCGTAACCCTCGAAGTTCCAGGCGTCGTCGGTCGGCTCGATGGCGCCCCAACTGAAGTCGGTGCGCAGTAGACCCACACCCGCGTCGTTCAATTTTTCTATTTCGAAATCGCGCATCGTACTTGGATTGACGCTGCTGCTGATATGGCTGGAGATGGCCAGCAGTTGATCAACGTATTTGCCGACCGGCGCCAGGCCCTCGTAGGGATCGGCCGGCGTGGTGTCGTCGTCAGCGGTGTCGTCGTCAGCGGTGTCGTCGTCGTCCGCATCGTCATCGGTCAGGTCATCGTCAACCATATCGTCGTCGGTCGTGTCGTCATCGATCTCGTCATCGTCGAGCGTATCGTCGTCGCCTGCGTCATCGTCGACCGGTTGATTGTCGTCATTATCGTTGTCGTCGTCATCGTCGTGGCAAGCGCCAAGCGCGGATAATGTCACCAGGAGAAGGTAGAACCAGATTGTTTTGCTCATCGCTTGTTATCCCTTTAAAGCATCCGTCATTATAATTGTGCATTTTCACTCGCTGAATGCAAACCGGAATGGAACGGCATCGAGCTCCGGCTATGCAAAAAAACAATGGGAGATGACATAGACGACCGCTTTTTCCTATAATACAATCGCCATCACGAAAAAGGTGAAACGGGAATGAGGCAATGCGGGATTCGTCCGTATCCTACCAACGAATTTTGGCGGCAATATGTTAACATTTGACCTGTGGCAACAAATTCCACAACTCAATACCAAGATCGATTTCACCCGGTTGCCCGTCGTGCTGGAAAAGCAGGACGTCGCTTTGCTGGCGCGCATCAACGGGATGATCACCCTGGGGGAATTATCCAAAGCCTTCGATTTCAACCGCTTGGAAATCGAGCGTATTGTCACCAAATTGGTCAAAAACGACCTGATTTCCTTTAGTGACAGTCGTGTTCGACGGGAATTGTTGCAGGGCATCGATGTCGTGCACAGCGACGATGAACATCTGCACTTTGTCGACGAACAAATCGACAAGAATGTCGAAGCGGTCGATCACGAATTCGAAGCAACCCAGTTGGAGCGCGAGGTCGGTGAATGGGATCTCGATTCGATTTTCCGTCTGATCAACCGGTTGAGCCTGGAGCAACGGACCGGTCTGCTGCGCATTCAGAAAATGCCCAAACAGTACAAGGTTTTGTATTTCAATATGGGCAAGCTGGTGAACGTCACCTCGGTGCCCTTCGACTCCTCCGAATGCCTGGGGCGTATTTTACAGCGGGCCGGGCGCGTCACGGCGGACAAGGTCGTTCTTTCGCTGGAGCGCGCGAAATCGTCCGGCCGATTGCAGGGGGAGGAACTGGTGGCGATGGGCGTGGTGCGGCGCGAATTGCTGCCGGAAATTCTGCGCGTGCAAATGGAGGTCAAACTCAACGACATCATGATTTGGGAAAACGGGCAGTGGGAATTTCAAAACCTCGCCAAGCTTCCCGAATACGTGGCGCCGATCGACCTGGAACTGCCGCGTATCCTCTTTGCCTTGATTTGGAAACGTTATCCGTTTGATGTTCTGAAGGAGCAGATCGACAAACGAGCCAATATGTTTGTCGGGCACGTGAAAAATCCCAGCTTTACCATCGACGATCTGGCGATCGGCAAAAGCATCCAAAAGTTCTACAAGGCGATTCTGGAAAAAGACAATCTGGTCAAACGTGTGCTTATCGTCAGTCACATGAAGCCCGATCAGACTTACCGCGTGATCTGGGGGCTGTACCTGACGGGCATGATCGATTTCTTTCAGGAATCGCGCGAAGACAAATCGCTGGCGCGTATCGAGGATCTGCAACAACGTCTCAAGGCCATCGAGCGCGAGTCGATGTTCGATGTGCTTGGCGTGCACTGGACGTCCAACGACGAGAAGGTCCGGATCGGCTATGAGAAGCGTCTTGCCGAGCAAGAGAAAATCATGGCCAAGAGCACCGGTTTGGAGCGGCATCTGCAGGAGCGGTTGCTAGATGATTTCAAAAAGGCTTACGATCGCATCAAGACGATCGAACTGCGACGGGCCTACCGCAACGAGATTTTTGACAGCGACTTCATCATTTTCGGCAGCGATATTCTGCGGCAGAAGGGCGAGAGCTACCTGTTTACCAAGGAAGAGACCGATCTGGCGATCGAAGAGTTGACCACCGCCATCGAAGTGTACGACCGGGACGGCGAATACTATTCAGCCTTGGGATTGGCGCAGTTTTACAAGTACTACCAGCGGGATATCGCCATGACGGAAGAGGCGCGACGGATGGTGCGTAAAGGGTACAACATGAAGCCGCAATCCGAAGTGGCGAACCTGTGCATGGGTTTGATGTTCAAACGCGAAAAGCGCAAGGACCAGGCGGTCGAATATCTGGCCAAAGTGGTCAAAGCCAACCCGCGCAACCGCTTTGCGGTAATTGAATTGGAAGAAGCGCGAACCGGTAAGACCATCGCCAACAAGGAAGAGGCGATCCGCGATTTCCTCAATCGGCGCTCCAAGTCGGATGAAGATTTCGATAAGAAGATGAAGGATAAAAAGGAAGCCAAGAGTTGATTGTGTGCGTCGGTGCGACGCCGGATACGCCATCGAGTAGGTTGGCGGGAGGAACGGATGAATCGTCGATTGTTTAGTTTGCTGCTGCTCGTCACGGCCGCCTGCCTGTGGCTGGGCGCCAGTTGCGGTATCGAGCGGCGCATTGCCGACAAGATGGATGACATCCAGGACGATCTATGGAAATCGGCGGGCGAATTCAATCGCCTGGTTTCCTGGGGTTATTACGATGAAGCGTCGGCGATGGTCGTGTCCGAAAGGCGCGCCGACTTCCTGATGGAAGTCGAACTGCTGCGCAGCCACGTGACGATGGAAGGGTATAAAATATCGTTGGTGCAGGTCAGCTCCGCGCCGTTTCCGCGGCTGCGCGGCGAGGTCGTTCATCAACCCAAGCCGCTTGATCCGCCGGAAGCCATGACGCCCACGCCGGAACCCACGCCCGAACCCGAGGATGAGGAGAAGCCCAAAGAAGACCTGAAGATGCCGAAAAAATTCTACGCCATGGTGCTGGTGCGCTTCATTAACATGTCGATCAAGCCCAGTAACCGCGTGTATTCGCCGCTGCTGCGCCAGTATTGGGTGTGGGAAAACGACGAGTGGATGGTCGATCCGGAAATCCGGCAGTTGATGGATATCGGCAAACCGGCCGCCGCCGGTTCCGCGCCGCCGCCCGATCAACCGCGCGTTCCCGGTCCCTAAGTTCCGTTAAAATTCAAAGCGCAACGAACCGAAGACGCGGCTGTTGCCCTCCAAAAACCCGAGCGGCGTGTAATCGCGTCCGCCGCCGAAGAGGTTGGTTCCAAGGGTTGTTTTCCAGGCATCGCTGAATTCGTAGGTCAACACGCCGTTGATCGTCCACCCCGAGGCGAACCAATCGCCGTCACGCCAATTGTCCCCGTTAAGGTACGTCAGGTCCCACAGGGCGATCGATTCCAGCGCCAGACGTTCGTCGAGAAAATCGCCGCGTAACACGCCGCCGATAATGTGCTGCCAACCGCGACTGAGAAAATCGTCCTCGCGGTCGGGAATGTAGGTCTCCATCAGCAGCGCCGAAAACAACACGTTGTTGGGGAAGGTGTAATCGGCGTTGAGCACCCAATCGACTTCGTCGCGTCGCTCCGCGGTCAGGTCGTTGCGATAGGTGTAACGCCCGAAGTTGTAAGCGCCCTCGGCGCGCAACCCGAAATCGCCGACGATGCTCTCCAAGCCCAACCCGGCGGTGTGCAGGCGGTGGTGCGTCAGCGTGAAGGGATCGAGCGCCGCGTCCAGCGGGTATTCATCGGGCGGAATCAACTGCATAAAACCGGCCGGGGTTGCGCCCAGCAACCGGTCGAGATCGCGCAGGTGCGGATTGATGTGCAAGGTGGGCAGATCGTCCCACAAGTAAAAATAGGCGAGGGTTACATCGATCGCCGCGGTCGTCCATTTTACGCGCGCCGCCGCTTCTGGCGCGGTCAGATCCTGCGGCGGCAGGTCGGTGCGCTCGAGGTAGAAATCCGGATCGTCCAGCAGATGCCGTACATCGTTCTGCCAGTCCGGCGCCCAATGGGCGAGGAAGCGTTCGGTCTGTCGCCAGTCAGCCGACGTGCGCAGCTCGCGCAGCAGATCGCCCAACGGGAAGCCCTGCCCGAAGTACGCCCAATCCGAACCGACGAGGTCGTAGCGCGGCGAAGTGAACAACGGCAGGTACGCGCCTTCGATGGTGAAGTCGCCCACGTACCACACGGGACGGATCATGAACGTCCCCAACTTTTCGTAGCCGATTTCCACGTCGGGTACGCGCGCAAAGTCGTAGGGATTAAGCAAGTTCAACGGATTGAGGCCGTCGGCCACGCCCCAGGAAACGATCTGCTGGCCGAAAAATAAATCCACTTCGCCCAGACGCACCTTGCCGTACAGCTCGCGCAGCTCGGAAAAAGTTTCGCCGCGCGCCTCGTCGGCCACGTTGTGCCGGTACTCGAACAGGCCGGACACATAGGCGCTGTAACGGCCGCGCCAGTCGATCGTCGCTTCGGCGAAACCGTAGAAGCGCGACTCCCACACGTCCTCGTGATCCGGATCCCACTTGGTGTCGGCGGCGGTTTTCAGATCGATGCGCCCGCCCATCTTCATCGTCGGCGGTTCGGGCGCCGCTTCGTCGGTTAGCAGCGTTCCGGGCATCGGTTCCGGCGCGGGCTGTGTGGGTGTCGGTTCAGTATCGGGTAGAGGAACCGGAGTAGGCATGGTCGGTTCAATCCCTGGCAGCGGCATGGGCGTGGGCATTTCCGGCGTGACGCCGGGCAGCGGCACGGGCGTGGGCATTGCGGGCGCGTCGTCTTCTTCGTCATCCTCGGCGGCGAGGGCCAAGGATGTCAGACACAACGCCAGAGCCAACAGCAGGACCAGCAGCGACGGCGTGATTTTCTTCACCGCGGCGGTTACTCTTGGCTCTCGTCGGTGAGAAAACGTTCAGTGAACACGGAGTCGTTGATCGCCACGTTTGTCTGGTATTTGGTGATCTGCATGACGGTCACTTTCCGTTCCTGAACGTCGCTCATTTTGGTCAGCTTGGTCAGCCACGTGCCGTCAGGCTGCTTTTCCAGTTGCTGGACTTCCAGGACCTTAAACAGAGTGCCTTTTTTATCGTAGAGCTCGGCGCGGATCGGCGTCCAGGCGTCCTTACGCACCCACCAGATCGCTTTGGAATACTGCGTGTCGCTCGGATCCAGCGGCACGGACTGCACGACGTAGCAATCGTGACCGGCCATCTGCATATCGGCCATACGTTGATGCTGGTACTTTTCCGGATCCCGGCTTTGCAGGTCTTCGTAGCTGAACTGGCTGCCCATGAAGCTGCCGGATTTCTGCGAAGAACTGATGCGCCGCGCGCGTTTGATCGCCGGCAGGTAGATGCGTTGATCGTCATCGCCGGTCGGGTTTTCGATGACCAGAAATTTCACGCCGCGCACGTCGGGCGGCGAAAGGAAGGTGGTCATCACGTGGTCGCGTTTGTTGATCTGCTTGGCGCGCACGATCAACGAACGCTCGCGTTGTTGGCCGCGATTGTCGACCAGAATCATCTTCGTTTCGGTCACTGACGATTTGCTCTCCTCGCGGTCGGCCACTTTTTTCATGATGGCCATACCGTCCAAGTCCTGTGCGCGAACAAGTCCGGCGGCCGAGACGAGCAGGGCGAGCGCTACCAATATCCAAAGCCGGCGCATGGTTTTCCTCCTGGTGCATGCTTGAAAGCAAAATGATCGCACAGCGCCCCGCCGGTGGCAATGCGCCGCCACAAAAAAGGACCGGCCGCGGGGCCGGTCCTGGGGATGGATGCGATATCGGTTACAGTATCTCGGCGTCCACCGGCACGGTCAGGCGCACGCCGGGTTTGAGGTCCAACGGCGTGGTCATGCCCTTGTCTTTGGTCGGCGGCAGCGGATAAATCGACACCGGACCCGGTTGGGCGTTTTTCTTGAACAGATACGCCAAACCGACCTGCAAACCCTCGGCGTCGACCGCTGCGCTGGTCACGTTGCCGATGAACGCGCCGCGTTTGTCGACCACCGGGTCGCCCGGCTTGACCGGCTTGGTGCCCTTGGTCGGCGCCTTGAAAGCCATGACAATCTTGTCGCTTCCGCGGAAGCTTTCCAGGTACTTCGCCTTGCCGACGAAGAACGGCTTGTGCAACTTGACGAACGAAGCGAAGCCCGCTCCGGCCGGCGAAATACCGTACATGCCTTCCAACTCGTGGCCGTACAGCGGCAGCGCCGCTTCGATGCGCAGACTGTCGCGCGCGCCCAGGCCGATCGCCTGCACGCCCAGGTCCGCGCCCTGTTCGAGAATCGCTCGCCACAGTTCGGGCGCTTTGTCCGGGTGCACGAAGATTTCGTAACCGAAAGATTCGCCGGTGTAGCCGGTGCGCGAGACGACGACATCCAGGCCGATCAATTTCGTTTCGGTGCACTCGGTGCGCTTCAGGCGTTTGATGATCGGCGCCTGCCCCTTGTCGGCGAGGCGCGCGAGAATGTCGATCGACTTGGGCCCTTGTAGCGCGAGATCGACACGGCGGGCATCTCCCCATTGCTCGTCCTTGAGGTTGCGCAACGTCGCCGGCGCGGTCAGCGAACGGCTGGGGGCGGTGCGATCCAGCAGCGCCTTGCCGTCGTTGACCAGGTTCAGCCACGTCCAGTCTTTGGCCTCGTTGGCGGCGTTGACCACCATCAGGAAACGTTCCTCGGCGAGGCGATAGACAATCAGGTCGTCGATCACGCGGCCGTCGTGATCCAGCAGGTAACAGTAGAACGACTGTCCCGGCTCGTACTGGCGCGCGTCGTTGGAGGTCGCCAGGTTGATCAGTTCGACCGCGTGCGGCCCGCTGGCCTCGAAGCAGCCCATGTGGCTGACGTCGAACAGGCCGGCCGCCTTGCGCACCGCCGCGTGCTCTTCCATCGTCGAGCCGTAGCGCACCGGCATTTCGTAACCGGCGAAGGGCACGAGGCGCCCGCCGAGCTTTACGTGTTCGTCGTACAACGTGGTGCGCTTGAGCGGCGTTTCCTTTTCTTCCCAGGCAAATTCGACCTTGTTGTCCGCCGTTACCTTGGCGGCCAGCGCGCTCTGACCGATGAAATAGACCTTGTTCATCGCGATGCGACCGAGCAACTCCGCGCCGGATTTTCCGGCGAGCGAAGCCTCGAGCTTCGGCGCGTTTTTCAGATAGGCGGCAGCTTGGCAATCCTCGGGCACCTGCATGAGCACCACCGGGCCGTCGAGCTTGGCGGTGACGTCCGCGTCGAAATGCAGCCAGCCTTCGCTCAGGCCGCGCAGCCAGGGCAGTAACTGCGCCAGGTTTTCCTTGTTGGCGCGCAGCAGGAATCCGTTGCGGCGCGGATTTTCCGCCTTGGGCAGCCGGGCGATGGCGATTTCGTCGATGACCTTTCCGTCCTGATCGAGCACCAGCGCGGCGAGCGGCTTGTCGCCCAGTTTGGTCAGATCGGCGGCGACGACATGCTGTAGGAACGCCTCGGCTTTGTCGCCGGTCAGCTTGAGCATCGTCGAGGCGGTCGGTGCATCGAGGTACGGATAATGTGGATAGCCGTGGGTCGTCGCCGGTTCGATCCGTAACCGGGCGGCGAGGGCGGCCGTCTCTTCGCTGATTTCGCGCATGACGCGCAGATCGATTTTGCCGCGCGGCTGAATGCGATCGGAATATTGATAATGGAAAGGCTCGATGTTGGTCAGCGTTTTGTGGATCAAGCGCGCCAGCTCTTTGATTTCCGCTTCGCCCGCGCCGCGCTGCGTGAACCACGGCGTGCCCAGGCGCAACCCGGTGGCCAGCGGGGTCATTTCGTCGCCGGGGATGGTGTTTTTGTTGAGCACGATGCCCGCCGTCTCCAGGATCGTCGCGGCCGGTTCGCCGTAAAGCAACTCGCCGTTTTTCCGCTTGAGACCCTTGAGGTCGATCAGCAGCAGGTGCGTGTCGGTGCCGCCGTAGGATAAGCGCTGGCCGAGTTTCTTGAACTCGTCGGCCAGCAGCTTCGCGTTGGCGACGATCTTGTGTTGTAGCGTCTTGAACGATTCGGTCTGGGCCAGGTGGAAGGCCACCGCTAGCGCGGCGATGGTGTTCATGTGTGGGCCGCCCTGTTCGCCGGGGAAGACCGCGTTGTTGATTTTCGTGGCGTATTTGCCGTTGGTGGTCAGGATCACCGCCGCACGCGGCCCCATCAGAGTTTTGTGCGTCGTGAAGGTGACCACGTCGGCATGGTCGATCGGGTTGGGATACGCGCCGGCGATGGCCATGCCCGCCGGGTGAGCGATATCAGCCATCAGGAACGCGCCGACCTCGTCGCAGATGGCGCGGAATTTGGCGAAGTCCGGCGCCCACGGATACGAAGTGTAGCCGGCGATGATCATCTTCGGTTTATGCTGCTTGGCCAGCGCGAGAATGCGGTCGTAATCGAGCAATTCGGTTTTGGGATCCACGCCATAGGAGACGATCTTGTATCGCTTGCCACTCATGTGGAACTGGCTGCCGTGCGAGAGGTGGCCGCCCTCCATCAGGTCCATGCCCATTACGGTGTCGCCCAGTTTAACGAACGCGTCGAAAGCCGCGATGTTCGCCGCCGCGCCCGACAACGGCTGCACGTTGGCGAAGATCTTTTCGGCCGGATTCTTTTCGGTCGCAAACGCCTCGGCTGCGCGCCGACGACAGATCGACTCGACCAGGTTCACGTAAGCGTTGCCCTTGTAGAAACGGCGATCCGCGTAGCGCCGGTAATGCGCGAGGCGGTAGGAATAGTCGGTCAGCTCCTCCAGCGGCAGCTTGGTGTTGGCCGAGGGCGGATACCCTTCGGCGTACAGGTTCGTGAAGCAGCTATCCAACGCCCGCCGCACCGGCCAGGCGCAGATGCTTTCCGAGGGAATCAAAATGATCGAGCGCGCCTGGCGCTCCTCTTCCCAGGCGATGAGCTGATCCATGATCGGATCGGCGGCGGAAAGATCGTCGTCAAACAGGAAATCGGTTATCGGATCGTTCGGCATGGTTCGTTCCCCTTGCGATGTTCTCCGCGCCAAGGCGGGTCGTCCGTGAAAAAATACACAGATAAGGTTGCGCTCAGATAACACCCTCCGGGCGAA
Source organism: bacterium (assembly GCA_036743315.1). Taxonomy (GTDB): domain Bacteria; phylum Lernaellota; class Lernaellaia; order Lernaellales; family Lernaellaceae; genus CALBTQ01. The sequence goes on from DAINPV010000040.1 coordinate 16,816, forward strand.
AATGTCAATTTCCCTCGGCCGTTTTCCTGTTTAGTTATTAGGTTAATCGTCGCGCCCTTGACTGTATGGACCGTTGTCATAAAATGCGGCGCGTATTTCATCGAAGGAACTACAGCACACGGCGTTAGCGCCCGAATGTACTTGCTTGCAGGACGTTACGGGATGGAAGCCGGAAAAATCAGGCGTTCCTCCAGACGGCTTGGACCCGCCCGCGGGCCGAGACTCAACCCGGTCGCTGCAAGTGTAACTTGAACCCGTCAACCGCAAACACAGGAAGAAGACCATGGAACGCAAAAAAGTGGACATCGGTTACCTGCAGCAGAAGAAGAAGGCCGGGGAAAAGATTACGATGCTTACTGCCTACGACTACCCCACGGCGAAAATTCTCGACGAGGCCGGAGTGGAGACGATTTTGGTCGGCGACAGCGCGGCGAACGTCGTGCTGGGCTATCCCGACACCGTGCCGGTGACGTTCGACGAGCTGCTGGTGCTCAACCGCGCCGTGCGCAAGGCTGTGCAATACGCGTTCGTGATCGGCGACATGCCCTTCGGTTCGTACAACGTGTCGGCCGAACAGGCGATCGTCAACGGCACGCGCTTCATGAAGGAGGCGGGCAGCGACGCGGTCAAGCTCGAGGGCGGCGGGGTGATGATCGATAAAATCCGCGCGATGACGCAGGCGGGTATTCCGGTGGTCGGCCATCTGGGCCTGACGCCGCAGACGGCCTCGATGATCGGCGGTTACCGCGTGCAGGGCAACACGGCGGAAAAGGCGCAGGCGATGATCGCCGACGCCAAGGCCATCGCGGCGGCGGGCGCGATCATGCTGGTGCTCGAATGCGTGCCGGGGCAGGTGGCGGGCAAGATCGCCTCGCTGATCGACATCCCGGTGATCGGCATCGGTGCGGGCGCGGACATCGACGGGCAGGTGCTCGTGCTGCACGACATGCTCGGCTTCAACCCGAATGTGTCGTTCAAGTTTTTGAAGACCTACGGCCAGATCGGTCCGGAAATCGGGCAAGCCGTCAAAGCTTACGTGCAGGACGTGAAGCAGAAGGAATTCCCCGCGGCCGAACATACCTTCACGATTCCGGCCAAGGAATGGAACAAGATCAAAGACCTTTGAAAAAGGAGAAATGCGGTGGCAGTCAATATCGTCAGTCAGGTGGATGATTGGGTGAAAATCGAGCGCGTGCTGGTCAGCGTGTCGGACAAAGCCGGCCTGGAAACGCTGATTCCCGGCTTGTTGGCGATCAATCCGTCGATCCATTTTTATTCGACCGGCGGCACGTATCAGACGATCGCCGCGCTGTTGGGCGACAAAGCCGCGAACCATTTGACGCAGGTGTCCGCCTACACCGGCCAGCCTGAAACCCAGGGTGGCTTGGTCAAAACGCTTGATTTCAAAATCTACCTCAGCCTGCTCACCGAAAAGTACAACGACCATCACCAGGGCGATCTGGCGCGCACCGGCGCGTTGCCCTTCGACATGGTGGTGGTCAATCTGTATCCCTTCGCCGCGACCGTCGCTCGCGCCGAGGCGACCGTCGAAGAGGCGCGCGCGAACATCGACATCGGCGGCCCCTGCATGGTGCGCGCGTCGGCGAAAAATTATCTGCGCGTGGCTTCGGTGGTCGATCCGGCCGATTACCCGCGCCTTCTCGACGACCTGCGCGCCAACGGCGGCCGAATCAGCCTGGCGCAGCGGTTCGCGCTGGCCCGTAAATCGTTCGCGCATACGGCGGGCTACGACAAGGCGATCGGCGAGTATTTGGCGAAGCAGGATCCGGAGCGGGTGCCATCCGCCTACCTTCTGATGGATGCCGAATAAAAGGAGCATGTTCGTGGCACAGGATCTGAAAAAAGCGTATTCGACCATCGTCGAGGAGCACTTCCCCGAACGGATGGAAATCAGTTTCGTCAGCGGCGACGCGCGCCGGACGATGATCTACGAAAAGGTGCTGTGGGAGGTCGAGGGTGAACGCAAGGGCTTGCGTTATGGCGAAAACCCGGGGCAGGAAGCGGCGCTGTACAAGTTGATCAACGGCAATCTCGCGCTGGGCGAGGTGGAGACGATCGCGTCGGGTCGGGTGGAGATGCTGGAGAACCTGCTGAACGAGTTTATCCGTTAACTGCCCGAAGACCGGGACAACAGAGCCAATGATCATGGTGGCGGCCGACATGCGAGTTGGTCGCCCTGTTT
>DAINPV010000041.1:0-18936 GCA_036743315.1 bacterium
CGATGCCGAGGTACAGCGTGCCCATCACCATGCCGAAGATCAGCAGCGGCAGCATCGAGGTGAACATCGAAAGCACGACGCCGCCCATCGCCAGTGCGCCCAGCGTCCAGACGATCGTCAGCCCGGTCGCGCCCAGCGTTACCGCCAGCGCGCGCCCGCTGCCCAGGCCCCAGTACAGCGCGGCGATCAGCAGCGCGAACATCGCGGTCATCACCGCGATCGTCCGCGGCGACGCGATCGCCTGGGCGAGATAATCGATGATCATCTCCACGCCGCCGAAGTAAATGCGCTGCCCCGGCGCGGCGGCCGAAACGGCCCGTTTGATCTCGCCGCCCACGGTCGTCGCGTCGGCGTCCTTGTCCAGCATCACCGACATCAACGCGGTCGTACCGTCGGCGGACACGAGGTTGCCCACCAGCAGCGCGTTGCCCAGCACGTTCGCGCGCAGCTTCGCCAGTTCCTCGGGCGCGGTGGGCGGCCCGGCCGGATCGATCAACTGCCGCACCGAAATCGAGCCTTCGCCGTCCGGCTGCATGTCCAGCATGTTGGCCAGGCTGATCACGTTGTTGACGCCCGGCGTTTCGGCGGCGGCCTTGGTCATCGCCTGCAGCGTCTTGAGCGCGTCGGGCGTGAACAGGTCGGCGGTCTGCAGCGCGATCATGTTGATGTAGTTGCTGCCGAAGCGCTCGCCGGCCTCGTGCGAAAACTGCACGTCCGGATCGGCGGCGGGGAAGATGTTCATCGGATTCGGATCGCTGCGCAGCGAAGCCGCTTGGTAACCGAACCAACCGCTGAGCGCCAGCACGAGCAGGATGACGATCGACCGGCGACGAACGATGAAGGAGGCGAAGTTGTTCATCGGGAACCCTTATTCATTGGGCAGGTAGAGGTAGTCCACACGTTGGCTTTCCGCCGGCGTGTGGTTGCTGTAATAGAGCCGGGCGATCGCCGGATCGCGCTTGGCGATTTCCGCGTAGTTCCAGGGCGGCGCCATGCACTGCGGACACCAGTGCCCGGCGGCGATCGTCTGCGGCGACGCCTCGAACTCGTGCCCGAAGCCGCAGCGCCATTTGTGCTTGCCGTCGCCGCGTTCGCGCAACTCGCCGCCGCGCGACTGCGCCCACTGTTCGGGCGTGGTCGGCAACGGCGGACGTTCGTTGGCCTGATGTTGCCTGGCGAACGGCTCGCCCCACGCGGGAATTTTTTTCCATTCGTCCAGGCTGCCGTAGAAGGCCTTTACGATCTCCTGCTTGCCTTCGGCGATCCACTTGAGCGGATCGGCCAGGCGCTTCATGTACAACCGCGACACGAAAGCCGGGCTGAGCTTCGAGCCCAGCTTCATCAGCGTGGGGATGCAGCTTTCGACCTGCCGCTGGTGATCCTGCAGCGATTGCCACCAGTGGCCGAGGTGCTTGTTGAGTTCGTCGCCGTCCTCGTACCAGCCGCAGTGGAAGTTGCGCAACGTAAACCAGTTGCGGTCCACCACCCGGCGGTAATCGCCCTGGCCGAAGGCCGCCATCGACCATTTCAGGTAATCCTCGTACACCACGCGGCACGACGGTCCGCCGCTCATGTTGTACACGCGGCCGTAAAATTCGTCGGGCACCTCCAGCGTCTGCACCAGGCCGTAACCCGCGTCGGCGTCGGTGATCAGTTCGATGTGCTGGTCCAGCGGCTGATGGAACATGATCGGGTCCATCAGCGTCCACGCCTTGGGAATGGCGATGTAGGTCTGACGCATCGAGGCCCAATACTTCAAGCCCGCTTCGATCACCGCGCGCTCGGCGGCGATTTTCGTGATCGCATAATAATCGCCGACGCTCGGGTACAGCGGATCGCCCACGCGGATCATGTGGTTGGGCGGCAGCCGGTCGCCGTACGCCGCCACGGTGCACACGTTGACGAACCGCACGTGCGCGCCGCCGTCGGGCTGCTTTTTGATCGCCTCGACGAGATTCACCGTGCCCTCGTAATTGGATTGGCGCGCCTGTTGCGGATGATGGTCGGCCGCCGGGGCGATCATCGCCGCCGGGTGCAGCACGTAATCGACGCCGTCGACCGCTTGCCGCACGTCGTCGGCTTTGCTCAAGTCGCCCCAGACGATCCGCACGCCCGGTTCGCCGGCGTAACGCGCGAAGGCCTCTTTGTTTTTCGGCGATGGCCGCAGCAGCAGCACGATGTCGTATCGATCGCGCCGGTCCAGTAGTTCGCGCAACGCCGCGTTGCCCATCGAACCCGAAGCGCCGGTCAGCAAAACCCGCTTGTTCGCCATTCGTCCGTCCTTGTCTCCCCGAAGTTGAAGGCTCGTCATCGTCGCTTATCCCGCCGTCTGAGGCCGATGGCGGGTTGCGAAATTCTGTCATTCCCCACCGGCACTGTCAACGCGAGCAACGGCGAATCGTCGGTCGATTGACATTGAAATACCGATGCCTCTAAATGAACCGACCTGATTGCCGAAGGAGCCCCCGGTGAACAAAACTCGCCTTGTTTGGTTGTTGTCGCTGTTGCTGGCGGTCGCCGGCCTTTTCGCCTGCGGCGCGGATGACGAAGACGACGGTTATACGGCCGATGACTATGTGAATCTCGGCAAGAAACACCTGACGAAAAACGAGGGCGTCGAAGCCGCCGCGGCGTTCCAGAGCGCCATCGAGCTCGAGCCGCGCCACGTCGACGCGAATTTCGGTTTGCAGTTGGCGCACACCCAGGCCCTGTTCAACCTGGCCGACACGCTGGTGAACATGGTCGAGGATCTGCTGACCCAGACCGATTGGGGCCGCACCGATTACGGCGATCAGGCGCCGGTGACCGGCCCGCCGATCGGCGAGAGTCTGCAGGCGATCGTGCGCGACACGGTTGGGCAGGTCTTCACCGAGGCCGACGGCGCCTACAAGCTGCTGCTGGACGAAAACGAAATCGACTTTTTCCTCAGCCGCTACGATCTGGTGTTGCTTGGCGAGCCGTTGTTGGAGCTGGGCGGCGAATTCGACAAGACCGACCTGCATGTGGTGGGCGCCGTCGCCGCGCTGCTGACCGCCGTGGCCGATCTCGCGCAGGGCGTCAACCTCGACCTCAATCTCAACGCGGTGTACATCCCTGCGGATCTGGACCTCGCCAGCGATCCCGCGGGTTTCCTGGACTGGCTGCTCGGTTTGCTCGACGCGCTGCTGAGCGACGATGCCTTCGATCGATTCCTCGCGCTGGATAGCGCAGAGGGCGTCGCCTTCATGCAGAGCGCGGGCGTCAATCTGGGCAACGCCTTCGCCCGCTTCGCCGCCGCCTTCGAACAGTTGGCGCAAGAGACCGACGCGCAGGACGACGATCAGTTCGCCTACCGGGATGAGAACGGCAACGGCAAGTACGACGCGCTGGTCGACCCGGTGCAACTGGGCGCGCTGGTCATCGAGCCGGCGATCGCCGCGGCGCTGCCGGAGCTGTGCCGCAACCTGAGCCTCGCCTTCTGGGAAGGTTCGGCGGCCGACCCCAATCCGCTGCTGCCCGATAAAATCTACGTGTCGATGCTCGACGACCTGCTCATCGCTCTGGGCTTGATCGACGACGATCTGCCCCTGGGCTGGCTGGGCATCAACATCGGCCGCTTCTTCGCCGAACCCTCCGCCGACGGCCTGCGCGGCCTGCTCCTGATGCTGCTGGACGTCACGGAGATGCTCGGCCTGTAATCGCCGGCACCGCTGAAATTTTTTCGCCGCTCGCGTGAATTGCGCGTTTTTCAGCGTTGCGCCCGTGGCGCGGAAACGCTTCTTTTCGTTATCTCACGAAAACAACTCTCTTTTTTTGCGGCCGATGAACAGGGCGAGTGGGCTCGATTATTGCTTATTCGAAATTGGATGTATCCTATCCGTGGGAGGGGCCTGTCATGAACGGGGAGAAAATCGGAAAAACGGTCGCGTTGTTTTTGCTGATTGCCGTGTTTGGTCTCTTGGTCGCTTCATCGGCGCGGGGAGAAATCGTTTTTCGAGCGCCGCAGGTGTATTACGGCCACATCGCGATGGACTTTCTGACCGTGGCGGATTTGAACGACGACGGCCTGGGCGACCTGATCTTCGCCGGCGGGTATCCCGATAAAATTACCGTGGCCTTGCGCGATTCCTTCGGCGTTTTCGCCGAACCGCAGGTGGTCATGACCGGCTACAATTTCACCTTCATCCTGGCGTACGACATCAACCGCGATGGAAAGACGGATCTGCTGACGAATGACTATTATGATAATAAAGTAATTACCGCACTCGGCAACGGCGACGGCACCTTCGCCGCCCCTGTCGTCTACGACACGCCCCATACCATCTACTCGCTGGCCGCCGGCGACTACGACGGGGATACGTACATCGATCTGGTGGCCGGGCACGGGCGACTGCATTCCCTCGCCATGTTGTGGGGGCAGGGCGGCGGCGCCTTCGCCGCTCCGGTCTTGATCGAATCCGGCTACAACCCCAGGTTCGTGATCGCCCACGATTTCAACGGCGATTCGTATCCGGATCTGGCGATGGCCGACGGTTACTACAGCGTAATCGACGTACAGCTCAATGACGGCATCGGCAATTTTTCCGCCCCGGTGGATTACACGACGGCCTATCGAATGCGGCATTTAACCGTCGGCGATTTCAACGAGGACGGTGTGACCGATTTGATCGGGGTGTCCGGTTCCCTCAATTACGTCTCCCTCTTGCTCGGTCACGGCGACGGCACGTTCGCCAATTCCACCACGCTTATTCTCGAATACGGCGGCGCACAAAATCTGGCCATCGCGGATTTCAACGAGGATGGTCACGATGATCTGGCCGCATACAACGGCTCCACGTTCAATCTTCGTTACGGCCGCGGCGACGGCACTTTCGACGACAATACATGCTTTTACTATCAAGGTTACGACAAGTATCTGGCGGCTGACGATTTCGACGGCGACGGCCACGCGGATATCGTCGCGCCGCTCGGCGGCGGCCTGATGTTGCTGCGCGGTCTGGGCAACGGCGACTTTATGCGGGAAACGTATGTCACCGCCGGTTCCTATACTTATTACCTGGCGACGGCGGACTTCAACGTCGACGGTCGCGACGACCTGGTGGTCGTCAACGCCGAAAGCGACGACGTTTCGATCCTCCTGGGTCATGAAGGCGGTCTGTTCGCGCCGGCGGTGAATTATCCTGTTCATGAAGAACCCGGCGCGGTGGCCCTGGGCGATTTCAACGGCGACGACAAGCTCGACCTGGTCGTGGCCAATTGGGAAACCAACGACGTTTCGCTGTTGCTCGGCCAGGGCGACGGCACGTTCGCCCCGGCGGTGAATACCCCGGCAGGCGTGGGGCCCGACTTCGTGGCCGTCGGCGATTTCAACGAAGATGAAAATCTCGACGTAGCCGTGCTCAGCTACTACACGGCCGAACTGGGCGTCTTGCCGGGCCTGGGCGACGGCACGTTCGGCGAAATCGTTAACACAACGGTCGGCGACGATCCGGAAGCGGTGGCCGTCGGCGATTTCAACAACGACGGTCATCTGGACGCCGTAGTCGTCAGCGCGGCCGAAAATGAGATCGAGATTTTGCTGGGCGTCGGCAACGGCGCGTTCATCGTCGGCGCCCGCTATCCGGCCGCCGATTACCCGCTGTTCGTGACCGCGCCCGACCTCGACCGCGACGGAGAAGCGGATCTGGTCGTGACCAACTACCAGAGTCCGCAGGTGGATATTTTAATGGGCAATGGCGACGGCACCTTCGCCGCGGTCGAACCGGCCATGCTCGCCTATGGCGCCTCGTTCGTCGCGGTGGACGATTACGACGGCGACGGCGAGCTCGACCTGGCGGCCTTCAGCAGCGGTCGTTTGTCGGTCATGCGCGGTCTGGGCGGCGGTGCTTTCGACGAACCGGTCGATTTTTTTGCCGGCAATAAAGGTAACAGCGTGGTGGCGTTGGACGTCGACGGCGACGATCTCAAAGACTTGGTCGTAGCCAACGAACGTGATCTGACGGTGCTGCTCAACGAATCCGAGCCGACCGCCGATGATGATACCGTGGACGATGATACGACCGATGATGACTCCACCGACGATGACACCACCGACGATGACTCGGTCGATGACGACACAATCGACGACGACACCACCGACGATGACACGACCGATGACGACACGACCGACGATGACACCACCGACGATGACTCGGTCGATGACGACACAATCGACGACGACACGGCCGACGACGACACGGCCGACGACGACACGATCGACGACGACGTCGTGGATGACGATACAATCGATGATGATGCGATCGACGACGATACGATCGACGATGATTCAGCGGACGACGATGCGGATGACGATGTCGATATCGATGATGATGATAATGACGACGACGATTCCTGCGGCTGTCGTTAGGTGAGAGTTTCCATTTACCGCCGAATCGAAATCGTATCCGCTTCCCAGACGACGGCCACGGCGTTGTCGCGCTCCAGCAAATCCAGGTAGGCGACGGTTTCGCTCAGCGCGAGGAACATGTTCATCGGGTCCAGTTCGCCGAAGAAAGCCCGCGCCAGCGCGAAGGGCGACAGCGGTTCGTCGCCGAGTTTGGCCAGGTACCGTTGCTTGCGCTTATCGATGAACGACAGGTTGCGCTCGATCAGCGCGTCGACCTCGGCGATCACCGCGCCGTGCCCGGCATAGCCGACGCTCGCGTGCAGCGCTTGCAGCGCGTTCAACGAATCGATGTACTGCAGCAGACTGGGGGCGCGCCGGTAGCCGTCTTCCGGATGCAGATGCAGCAGCGGATTGGGCGTGATGTGCGCCAACAACATGTCGCCGCAAAACAGCGCGCCGTCGGCCTCGTCGACGAAACACAGGTGATCGGGGCTGTGCCCGGGCGTGGGCAGCGCGCGCAACGTCACGTCGCCGCACGCGATCGTTTCGCCGCCGCGCAGCGTTTCGAGCGCGAAGGGTTCGGCGTCCACCGCGGCCATCTGCGGTCCGTGGTTGAACATCTTGCGCGCCAGCGCCAGGTGCTCGTCGCTCAAGCCGCAACGACTCATGAAGCGCAGCAGTTCCTCCAGCCGTTCCGGATGCGGCGCGACCGTCAGCGACGATTGTTCGTGCAGATGGATCGGTGCGTCGGCAAGCTGCGAAAAATGGTATGCCGCGCCCGCGTGATCGTGGTGCCCGTGGGTCAGCAGAATCCGGCGCACGTCTTCGATGCGGCGCCCGTGCGCGGCCAGTTGCGTGCGCACCGCGGCCAGCGAGCGGTTCCAGTACACGCCCGTGTCGATCAGCGTCGGTTCGTCGCCGTCGATCCACCAGGCGTTGATGTCGCCCACCGGGTAGGGCGTGGGCAACGTCAGGCGAATGATGCGCGCGGGGTCCATCGATGTTTTTCTCCGGCTTTGCAAACGGCGGGTAGTGTAGCACAAACCATTGCCTCGCCAAGGCCGGGCGGCTACAATGCGCCCCGGACGTTAATGCGGCACACTCCCACAGCATCAGGAAAAACGCGATGAATCAGCAATCCACCGGCGGCAAACGCGGCATGTTCATTACCGTCGACGCCAACATCGGCGCGGGCAAAACCAACGCCTGTCATGCGATCGCCTCGGCGGCCACCTCCAGCGGTTGGCCGGCGCGCGTGCTCGAAGAACCGACGCACAGCGAAAAGTTCAGCCACTTCCTCGCGCACTACTACCGCGATCTGCAAACCGGCCAGAACACCGGCGGCGGTTTTTCGATGCAGATGTTCATGCTCTGCGAGCGCTACGAACAGCACCGCCTGGCCGTCGAATTGGCCTGGGGCGAGCAGGGGATTGTCGTCGTGCAGGACCGGCCGATCTACGGCGACACCGTTTTCGCCACCACGGCGATGGAACGCGGCTTCATGGCCAAAGAGGAATACGAGCTGTACGTGAATTTTTTCCGCAACATGAGCCGCGACGTGATGCCGCCGGACATCTTCATCTACCTGCATTGCGCGCCGGAGGAATGCCACCGCCGCATGGGGATGCGTGGGCGCAACGAGGAAGACGGTGTGCCGCTGGATTACCTGCAACACCTCGACCGCAACTACCAACTGCTGATCAAAGAGATGCGTCGGCGCGGCGTGCGCGTGTTGACGATCGATTGGCACGAGTTCGGTCCGCCGGTGGAAATCTGGAAACGCATCCGCTCGATGGTCGGCTCGGACGACAAATGGTTCGAGCAGCTCACCTTCTCGTTCGGCAAGCATCCGCAGATGCCGCTGGGCAACGGCGGGCGTGCCGACGGCTGATTATGCTACCGATCGAATCGCGCGGCATGAGGCGGTAATCCCAATCCGTTTCCGAAATAAAATGGGTTGCAATCATTCGTATATAGAGGAAATGAGAAGGCGTTGATCGGCCATCCTATCTTGTGATTAATAGAGAAAAATCGCCGGTATCCGGCGGTCGTTTTCAGGGCACTTCAATGACCCGGATTTTCCGCCCTGTGCCGTCGTCTTCGATGTGCGAATCATCCGGTTTTTCCGCCGGATTCACCTGCGCGAGGTAGCTTTGCGCGATGTATTCGCCCGCCGGCAAACCCAACACGACCGCCCGCGCCCACAGTTCCTGCGGCTCGGCTTTTTTCACGCGTAATATATATTTGATTTTATAAGATTTACCCTCTTCGAGGTTGGTCAGAACAAACGAGGCGTTGCCGCTCGTCAGTTGCAGGCCGTCCGGCACGGCAAGGGTCAGTTGCACTTTGGCAAACGCACGCAACGGTTCGATGCTCAAGGTCAGGGTGATGTTCTGTCCCGGCACGGCAATGATTGTCTCCGGCGCGAAGCCTCCATGCAGCGGATTGAGCTCCTTGGCCGGGCCGCTCCGGTACAACGTAGCCAGAGCGGCCGCCAGGATCAAAAGGGTTAGCCAACGTTTTCGACGCACATCGTTTCCTTACTTGCAGGAGTCGAGCTTCTTGAAATCGTAGCTGAGTTTGTGCAGTCCTTTGACGTTCCCCTTGACGCCCTTGGTGTTGTCGCCCTCGTCGCCGAAGCCCAGGCAGAACCAGCCGTCGAGGAAATCGACCAGGTCGCGCCCGGCCACGCCGCGATCATGGAACTTAGCGTAACCTTCTTTCAGGTACGAGGTCATGATCGTCCAGATGGCCGTGGTTTTGCTCGAAATCGTGTCCTTGGTTTCATTGGTGGCATCGTCCAGGTCCAGCAGCACGGCGGCGACGACCGCTTCGCTCAAGTCGCCTTCGAGCTTGTCGTCCTTATTGCCCAACGGTTTGGACGACGGCAGCGTTTCCAGGCTGTAAAACACGCCCATGCCGTCTTTGTCGGTGTCCATGTAGGAGGTTACTTTGTTGGCGGTGATGCCGAAGTAGGTCGCCCATCCCTCTCCGAAGGCCAGCGTCGGAACGCTACGACTGTTGGAGGAATGCGAGCCGCCCGGGCTGTCGCTGGTGCTGTATTGATTCTGCACAACGTGGCCGTATTCGTGCCCGATGACGATATCGTCATCGGGCACGAATACGGCCACGTTGTGCAGAATCAATACAGCACCAGCGACAGCCCGGGCGGCTCGCATTCCTCCAACAGTCGTAGCGTTCCGACGCTGGCCTTCGGAGAGGGATGGGCGACCTACTTCGGCATCACCGCCAACAAAGTAACCTCCTACATGGACACCGACAAAGACGGCATGGGCGTGTTTTACAGCCTGGAAACGCTGCCGTCGTCCAAACCGTTGGGCAATAAGGACGACAAGCTCGAAGGCGACTTGAGCGAAGCGGTCGTCGCCGCCGTGCTGCTGGACCTGGACGATGCCACCAATGAAACCAAGGACACGATTTCGAGCAAAACCACGGCCATCTGGACGATCATGACCTCGTACCTGAAAGAAGGTTACGCTAAGTTCCATGATCGCGGCGTGGCCGGGCGCGACCTGGTCGATTTCCTCGACGGCTGGTTCTGCCTGGGCTTCGGCGACGAGGGCGACAACACCAAGGGCGTCAAGGGGAACGTCAAAGGACTGCACAAACTCAGCTACGATTTCAAGAAGCTCGACTCCTGCAAGTAAGGAAACGATGTGCGTCGAAAACGTTGGCTAACCCTTTTGATCCTGGCGGCCGCTCTGGCTACGTTGTACCGGAGCGGCCCGGCCAAGGAGCTCAATCCGCTGCATGGAGGCTTCGCGCCGGAGACAATCATTGCCGTGCCGGGACAGAACATCACCCTGACCTTGAGCATCGAACCGTTGCGTGCGTTTGCCAAAGTGCAACTGACCCTTGCCGTGCCGGACGGCCTGCAACTGACGAGCGGCAACGCCTCGTTTGTTCTGACCAACCTCGAAGAGGGTAAATCTTATAAAATCAAATATATATTACGCGTGAAAAAAGCCGAGCCGCAGGAACTGTGGGCGCGGGCGGTCGTGTTGGGTTTGCCGGCGGGCGAATACATCGCGCAAAGCTACCTCGCGCAGGTGAATCCGGCGGAAAAACCGGATGATTCGCACATCGAAGACGACGGCACAGGGCGGAAAATCCGGGTCATTGAAGTGCCCTGAAAACGACCGCCGGATACCGGCGATTTTTCTCTATTAATCACAAGATAGGATGGCCGATCAACGCCTTCTCATTTCCTCTATATACGAATGATTGCAACCCATTTTATTTCGGAAACGGATTGGGATTACCGCCTCATGCCGCGCGATTCGATCGGTAGCATAATCAGCCGTCGGCACGCCCGCCGTTGCCCAGCGGCATCTGCGGATGCTTGCCGAACGAGAAGGTGAGCTGCTCGAACCATTTGTCGTCCGAGCCGACCATCGAGCGGATGCGTTTCCAGATTTCCACCGGCGGACCGAACTCGTGCCAATCGATCGTCAACACGCGCACGCCGCGCCGACGCATCTCTTTGATCAGCAGTTGGTAGTTGCGGTCGAGGTGTTGCAGGTAATCCAGCGGCACACCGTCTTCCTCGTTGCGCCCACGCATCCCCATGCGGCGGTGGCATTCCTCCGGCGCGCAATGCAGGTAGATGAAGATGTCCGGCGGCATCACGTCGCGGCTCATGTTGCGGAAAAAATTCACGTACAGCTCGTATTCCTCTTTGGCCATGAAGCCGCGTTCCATCGCCGTGGTGGCGAAAACGGTGTCGCCGTAGATCGGCCGGTCCTGCACGACGACAATCCCCTGCTCGCCCCAGGCCAATTCGACGGCCAGGCGGTGCTGTTCGTAGCGCTCGCAGAGCATGAACATCTGCATCGAAAAACCGCCGCCGGTGTTCTGGCCGGTTTGCAGATCGCGGTAGTAGTGCGCGAGGAAGTGGCTGAACTTTTCGCTGTGCGTCGGTTCTTCGAGCACGCGCGCCGGCCAACCGCTGGAGGTGGCCGCCGAGGCGATCGCATGACAGGCGTTGGTTTTGCCCGCGCCGATGTTGGCGTCGACGGTAATGAACATGCCGCGTTTGCCGCCGGTGGATTGCTGATTCATCGCGTTTTTCCTGATGCTGTGGGAGTGTGCCGCATTAACGTCCGGGGCGCATTGTAGCCGCCCGGCCTTGGCGAGGCAATGGTTTGTGCTACACTACCCGCCGTTTGCAAAGCCGGAGAAAAACATCGATGGACCCCGCGCGCATCATTCGCCTGACGTTGCCCACGCCCTACCCGGTGGGCGACATCAACGCCTGGTGGATCGACGGCGACGAACCGACGCTGATCGACACGGGCGTGTACTGGAACCGCTCGCTGGCCGCGGTGCGCACGCAACTGGCCGCGCACGGGCGCCGCATCGAAGACGTGCGCCGGATTCTGCTGACCCACGGGCACCACGATCACGCGGGCGCGGCATACCATTTTTCGCAGCTTGCCGACGCACCGATCCATCTGCACGAACAATCGTCGCTGACGGTCGCGCCGCATCCGGAACGGCTGGAGGAACTGCTGCGCTTCATGAGTCGTTGCGGCTTGAGCGACGAGCACCTGGCGCTGGCGCGCAAGATGTTCAACCACGGACCGCAGATGGCCGCGGTGGACGCCGAACCCTTCGCGCTCGAAACGCTGCGCGGCGGCGAAACGATCGCGTGCGGCGACGTGACGTTGCGCGCGCTGCCCACGCCCGGGCACAGCCCCGATCACCTGTGTTTCGTCGACGAGGCCGACGGCGCGCTGTTTTGCGGCGACATGTTGTTGGCGCACATCACGCCCAATCCGCTGCTGCATCTGCATCCGGAAGACGGCTACCGGCGCGCCCCCAGTCTGCTGCAGTACATCGATTCGTTGAACGCGCTGCAAGCGCTGCACGCGAGCGTCGGCTATGCCGGGCACGGCGCGGTGATCGCCGAGGTCGACGCGCTGATCGAGCGCAACCTGTCGTTCATCGATAAGCGCAAGCAACGGTACCTGGCCAAACTCGGCGACGAACCGCTGTCGCCCTTCGCGCTGGCGCGGGCTTTCTTCGGCGAACTGGACCCGATGAACATGTTCCTCGCGCTGAGCGAAACCGTCGCCTACCTGGATTTGCTGGAGCGCGACAACGCCGTGGCCGTCGTCTGGGAAGCGGATACGATTTCGATTCGGCGGTAAATGGAAACTCTCACCTAACGACAGCCGCAGGAATCGTCGTCGTCATTATCATCATCATCGATATCGACATCGTCATCCGCATCGTCGTCCGCTGAATCATCGTCGATCGTATCGTCGTCGATCGCATCATCATCGATTGTATCGTCATCCACGACGTCGTCGTCGATCGTGTCGTCGTCGGCCGTGTCGTCGTCGGCCGTGTCGTCGTCGATTGTGTCGTCATCGACCGAGTCATCGTCGGTGGTGTCATCGTCGGTCGTGTCGTCATCGGTCGTGTCATCGTCGGTGGTGTCGTCGTCGATTGTGTCGTCATCGACCGAGTCATCGTCGGTGGTGTCATCGTCGGTGGAGTCATCATCGGTCGTATCATCGTCCACGGTATCATCATCGGCGGTCGGCTCGGATTCGTTGAGCAGCACCGTCAGATCACGTTCGTTGGCTACGACCAAGTCTTTGAGATCGTCGCCGTCGACGTCCAACGCCACCACGCTGTTACCTTTATTGCCGGCAAAAAAATCGACCGGTTCGTCGAAAGCACCGCCGCCCAGACCGCGCATGACCGACAAACGACCGCTGCTGAAGGCCGCCAGGTCGAGCTCGCCGTCGCCGTCGTAATCGTCCACCGCGACGAACGAGGCGCCATAGGCGAGCATGGCCGGTTCGACCGCGGCGAAGGTGCCGTCGCCATTGCCCATTAAAATATCCACCTGCGGACTCTGGTAGTTGGTCACGACCAGATCCGCTTCTCCGTCGCGGTCGAGGTCGGGCGCGGTCACGAACAGCGGGTAATCGGCGGCCGGATAGCGGGCGCCGACGATGAACGCGCCGTTGCCGACGCCCAGCAAAATCTCGATCTCATTTTCGGCCGCGCTGACGACTACGGCGTCCAGATGACCGTCGTTGTTGAAATCGCCGACGGCCACCGCTTCCGGATCGTCGCCGACCGTTGTGTTAACGATTTCGCCGAACGTGCCGTCGCCCAGGCCCGGCAAGACGCCCAGTTCGGCCGTGTAGTAGCTGAGCACGGCTACGTCGAGATTTTCATCTTCGTTGAAATCGCCGACGGCCACGAAGTCGGGCCCCACGCCTGCCGGGGTATTCACCGCCGGGGCGAACGTGCCGTCGCCCTGGCCGAGCAACAGCGAAACGTCGTTGGTTTCCCAATTGGCCACGACCAGGTCGAGCTTGTCGTCGCCGTTGAAATCGCCCAGGGCCACCGCGCCGGGTTCTTCATGAACAGGATAATTCACCGCCGGCGCGAACAGACCGCCTTCATGACCCAGGAGGATCGAAACGTCGTCGCTTTCGGCGTTGACGACCACCAGGTCGTCGCGACCGTCGACGTTGAAGTCCGCCGTCGCCAGGTAATAAGTATAGGAACCGGCGGTGACATACGTTTCCCGCATAAAGTCGCCGTTGCCCAGACCGCGCAGCAACATCAGGCCGCCGCCGAGCGGCGCGACGATATCCGCGTGGCCGTCGCCGTCGAAATCGTCAGCCGCCAGATACTTGTCGTAACCTTGATAGTAAAAGCATGTATTGTCGTCGAAAGTGCCGTCGCCGCGGCCGTAACGAAGATTGAACGTGGAGCCGTTGTATGCGGCCAGATCATCGTGACCATCCTCGTTGAAATCCGCGATGGCCAGATTTTGTGCGCCGCCGTATTCGAGAATAAGCGTGGTGGAATTGGCGAACGTGCCGTCGCCGTGACCGAGCAAGAGGGAGACGTAATTGAGGGAACCGGACACCCCGATCAAATCGGTCACACCGTCCTCGTTGAAATCGCCGACGGTTAAATGCCGCATTCGATAGGCCGTCGTGTAATCCACCGGGGCGGAAAAATTGCCGATGCCGTCATTGAGCTGTACGTCGATTACGCTGTAGTAACCGTCGGCCATCGCCAGATCCGGATACGAATCGCCGTTGAAATCGTGGGCGATCACGAACCTGGGGTTGTAGCCGGATTCGATCAAGACCGGAGCGGCGAAGGCGCCGCCGCCCTGCCCCCACAACATGGCGAGGGAATGCAGTCGCCCGTGCCCGGCCACCAGATCGATGTACGTATCCCCGTCGTAGTCGCCGGCGGCCAGCGAGTAGATGGTATGGGGCGTGTCGTAGACGACAGGGGCGGCGAAGGTGCCGTCGCCGTTGCCGAGTGCGGTAATTACTTTATTATCATAATAGTCATTCGTCAGCAGATCCGTCTTTCCATCGCGGTTGATGTCGTACGCCAGGATGAAGGTGAAATTGTAGCCGGTCATGACCACCTGCGGTTCGGCGAAAACGCCGAAGGAATCGCGCAAGGCCACGGTAATTTTATCGGGATACCCGCCGGCGAAGATCAGGTCGCCCAGGCCGTCGTCGTTCAAATCCGCCACGGTCAGAAAGTCCATCGCGATGTGGCCGTAATACACCTGCGGCGCTCGAAAAACGATTTCTCCCCGCGCCGATGAAGCGACCAAGAGACCAAACACGGCAATCAGCAAAAACAACGCGACCGTTTTTCCGATTTTCTCCCCGTTCATGACAGGCCCCTCCCACGGATAGGATACATCCAATTTCGAATAAGCAATAATCGAGCCCACTCGCCCTGTTCATCGGCCGCAAAAAAAGAGAGTTGTTTTCGTGAGATAACGAAAAGAAGCGTTTCCGCGCCACGGGCGCAACGCTGAAAAACGCGCAATTCACGCGAGCGGCGAAAAAATTTCAGCGGTGCCGGCGATTACAGGCCGAGCATCTCCGTGACGTCCAGCAGCATCAGGAGCAGGCCGCGCAGGCCGTCGGCGGAGGGTTCGGCGAAGAAGCGGCCGATGTTGATGCCCAGCCAGCCCAGGGGCAGATCGTCGTCGATCAAGCCCAGAGCGATGAGCAGGTCGTCGAGCATCGACACGTAGATTTTATCGGGCAGCAGCGGATTGGGGTCGGCCGCCGAACCTTCCCAGAAGGCGAGGCTCAGGTTGCGGCACAGCTCCGGCAGCGCCGCGGCGATCGCCGGCTCGATGACCAGCGCGCCCAGTTGCACCGGGTCGACCAGCGCGTCGTACTTGCCGTTGCCGTTCTCATCCCGGTAGGCGAACTGATCGTCGTCCTGCGCGTCGGTCTCTTGCGCCAACTGTTCGAAGGCGGCGGCGAAGCGGGCGAAGGCGTTGCCCAGATTGACGCCCGCGCTCTGCATGAAGGCGACGCCCTCTGCGCTATCCAGCGCGAGGAATCGATCGAAGGCATCGTCGCTCAGCAGCGCGTCGAGCAAACCGAGCAGCCAGTCCAGGAAACCCGCGGGATCGCTGGCGAGGTCCAGATCCGCAGGGATGTACACCGCGTTGAGATTGAGGTCGAGGTTGACGCCCTGCGCGAGATCGGCCACGGCGGTCAGCAGCGCGGCGACGGCGCCCACCACATGCAGGTCGGTCTTGTCGAATTCGCCGCCCAGCTCCAACAACGGCTCGCCAAGCAACACCAGATCGTAGCGGCTGAGGAAAAAGTCGATTTCGTTTTCGTCCAGCAGCAGCTTGTAGGCGCCGTCGGCCTCGGTGAAGACCTGCCCAACCGTGTCGCGCACGATCGCCTGCAGACTCTCGCCGATCGGCGGGCCGGTCACCGGCGCCTGATCGCCGTAATCGGTGCGGCCCCAATCGGTCTGGGTCAGCAGATCCTCGACCATGTTCACCAGCGTGTCGGCCAGGTTGAACAGGGCCTGGGTGTGCGCCAACTGCAAACCGAAATTCGCGTCGACGTGGCGCGGCTCGAGCTCGATGGCGCTCTGGAACGCCGCGGCGGCTTCGACGCCCTCGTTTTTCGTCAGGTGTTTCTTGCCGAGATTCACATAGTCATCGGCCGTATAACCGTCGTCTTCGTCATCCGCGCCGCAGGCGAAAAGGCCGGCGACCGCCAGCAACAGCGACAACAACCAAACAAGGCGAGTTTTGTTCACCGGGGGCTCCTTCGGCAATCAGGTCGGTTCATTTAGAGGCATCGGTATTTCAATGTCAATCGACCGACGATTCGCCGTTGCTCGCGTTGACAGTGCCGGTGGGGAATGACAGAATTTCGCAACCCGCCATCGGCCTCAGACGGCGGGATAAGCGACGATGACGAGCCTTCAACTTCGGGGAGACAAGGACGGACGAATGGCGAACAAGCGGGTTTTGCTGACCGGCGCTTCGGGTTCGATGGGCAACGCGGCGTTGCGCGAACTACTGGACCGGCGCGATCGATACGACATCGTGCTGCTGCTGCGGCCATCGCCGAAAAACAAAGAGGCCTTCGCGCGTTACGCCGGCGAACCGGGCGTGCGGATCGTCTGGGGCGACTTGAGCAAAGCCGACGACGTGCGGCAAGCGGTCGACGGCGTCGATTACGTGCTGCACCCGGCGGCGATGATCGCCCCGGCGGCCGACCATCATCCGCAACAGGCGCGCCAATCCAATTACGAGGGCACGGTGAATCTCGTCGAGGCGATCAAAAAGCAGCCCGACGGCGGCGCGCACGTGCGGTTCGTCAACGTGTGCACCGTGGCGGCGTACGGCGACCGGCTGCCGCCCAACCACATGATCCGCGTGGGCGATCCGCTGTACCCGAGCGTCGGCGATTATTATGCGATCACGAAAATCGCCGCCGAGCGCGCGGTGATCGAAGCGGGCTTGAAGTATTGGGCCTCGATGCGTCAGACCTACATCGCCATTCCCAAGGCGTGGACGCTGATGGACCCGATCATGTTCCATCAGCCGCTGGACCAGCACATCGAACTGATCACCGACGCCGACGCGGGTTACGGCCTGGTGCAGACGCTGGAGGTGCCCGACGAATTTTACGGCCGCGTGTACAACATGAGCGGCGGACCGTCGTGCCGCGTGGTGTACGAGGATTACCTGAAATGGTCGATGGCGGCCTTCGGCCAGGGCGATTACCGCCGGGTGGTGGACCGCAACTGGTTTACGTTGCGCAACTTCCACTGCGGCTGGTACGAGGACGGCGACGAACTCAACAAGCACCTCGGCCACTGGTGGCAATCGCTGCAGGATCACCAGCGGCAGGTCGAAAGCTGCATCCCCACGCTGATGAAGCTGGGCTCGAAGCTCAGCCCGGCTTTCGTGTCGCGGTTGTACATGAAGCGCCTGGCCGATCCGCTCAAGTGGATCGCCGAAGGCAAGCAGGAGATCGTAAAGGCCTTCTACGGCAGCCTGGACGAATGGAAAAAAATTCCCGCGTGGGGCGAGCCGTTCGCCAGGCAACATCAGGCCAACGAACGTCCGCCGTTGCCGACCACGCCCGAACAGTGGGCGCAGTCGCGCGGCGGCGAGTTGCGCGAACGCGGCGACGGCAAGCACAAATGGCGCTGCGGCTTCGGGCACGAGTTCGAGGCGTCGCCGCAGACGATCGCCGCCGGGCACTGGTGTCCGCAGTGCATGGCGCCGCCCTGGAACTACGCGGAAATCGCCAAGCGCGATCCGGCGATCGCCCGGCTCTATTACAGCAACCACACGCCGGCGGAAAGCCAACGTGTGGACTACCTCTACCTGCCCAATGAATAAGGGTTCCCGATGAACAACTTCGCCTCCTTCATCGTTCGTCGCCGGTCGATCGTCATCCTGCTCGTGCTGGCGCTCAGCGGTTGGTTCGGTTACCAAGCGGCTTCGCTGCGCAGCGATCCGAATCCGATGAACATCTTCCCCGCCGCCGATCCGGACGTGCAGTTTTCGCACGAGGCCGGCGAGCGCTTCGGCAGCAACTACATCAACATGATCGCGCTGCAGACCGCCGACCTGTTCACGCCCGACGCGCTCAAGACGCTGCAGGCGATGACCAAGGCCGCCGCCGAAACGCCGGGCGTCAACAACGTGATCAGCCTGGCCAACATGCTGGACATGCAGCCGGACGGCGAAGGCTCGATTTCGGTGCGGCAGTTGATCGATCCGGCCGGGCCGCCCACCGCGCCCGAGGAACTGGCGAAGCTGCGCGCGAACGTGCTGGGCAACGCGCTGCTGGTGGGCAACCTCGTGTCCGCCGACGGTACGACCGCGTTGATGTCGGTGATGCTGGACAAGGACGCCGACGCGACGACCGTGGGCGGCGAGATCAAACGGGCCGTTTCGGCCGCCGCGCCGGGGCAGCGCATTTACTTCGGCGGCGTGGAGATGATCATCGATTATCTCGCCCAGGCGATCGCGTCGCCGCGGACGATCGCGGTGATGACCGCGATGTTCGCGCTGCTGATCGCCGCGCTGTACTGGGGCCTGGGCAGCGGGCGCGCGCTGGCGGTAACGCTGGGCGCGACCGGGCTGACGATCGTCTGGACGCTGGGCGCACTGGCGATGGGCGGCGTCGTGCTTTCGATGTTCACCTCGATGCTGCCGCTGCTGATCTTCGGCATGGTGATGGGCACGCTGTACCTCGGCATCG
>DAINPV010000042.1:0-18930 GCA_036743315.1 bacterium
CCTACGGGCTGGTCTATCATTATTATAAAAACAAGGACGAGCTGTTCGACGCGCTGCTGGCCGAGTGGTGGGACGGCCTGTACGCCATGCTCGACCGCGACCTGACGCGGGCCGAAACGATCGACGCGCAGTTGCGCATCCTCATCGATTATTTCCTGGATCAGTACGAGCAGAATCCCGATCTGGTGCACCTGTTCATCACCGAAGTGTCGCGCTCCACGGTCAACCTGAACCCGGAGCGGCTCAATACGTTTCGCCGATCGATCATTCGAACCGAGCAGCTCATCGCTCAAGCGCAGGCCGACGGCGCCTTGCGCGCGGACATCAAAGCCCGCTACCTGTCCACGTTCTTTCTGGGTGCGTTGGAAACCATGATCAGCACCATGGTCCTCAACAATCAACCGTTGAAGGGGAAGCGGCTCAAGGAGCGCATCGCCGAAAATCTGCTGGCCCAGTTTTTCGACGGCGCCCGGCCGGGCACATCCCGCCGCTGACCCGGGGAGGTTCGCATGGACTTCGACCTGAGCTCCGAACAGCTCATGTTCAAGGAGCAGGTGCTCAAGTTCGCGCGCAAAGAGCTCGCGCCGCGCGCGCAGGAATCCGACCTCAAGAGCGAGTTCGATTTCGAAGCCTGGCGGCGACTGGGCGAGTTCGGCATTCTCGGCCTGCACTTCCCCGCCGAGTTGGGCGGCAGCGAGGCGGACGTGACGACCTCGGTGCTCGCGGCCGAGGCGCTGGGCGAAGCGGGCGTCGACGCCGGTCTGCTGCTGGCTTACGGCGCGCACACCTTTTTGTGCGCCGACACGATTTACATGCACGGCACGGCGGCGCAAAAACGGAAATATGTGCCCAAGCTGGCTTCCGGCGAGTGGATCGGCTGCATGGGTTTAACCGAGCCCGACGCCGGATCGGACGTCGCGGCGATGAATGCCCGCGCGGTCAAGCGCGACGGGCAATGGGTGCTCAACGGCAACAAGATTTTCATCACCAACGGCGGCATCGCCGACGTGGCGGTGATTTACGCGAAGACCGATCCGAGCGCCGGGCACGCGGGCATCAGCGCGTTCATCGTCGAGAAGGGCACGCCGGGTTTCTCGGTCGGCCAAAGCTGGCACAAGCTGGGCGTGCGCTCGTCGGTGACGTCGGAGTTGATCTTCGCCGACTGCGCCGTTCCCGAGGAAAATTTGCTGGGCAACGAGGGCCATGGTTTTCTTATGGCGATGCAGACCGTCGAGTGGGACCGCTCGACGCTCCTCGCGCCGTTGGTGGGCGTGTTCCAGTTTCTGCTGACCCGGTCGGCGCGTTACGCGCTGGAGCGCAAGCAGTTCGGGCGGCCGATCGCCCAGTTCCAGGCCGTACGGCACAAGATTGCCGACCTGAAGATTTTCTATGAAGCCGCTCGGTCGCTGGTCTACCGCATCGCCTGGTGCAAGGACCAGGGCAAGCCGTTGAATCACCTGGAGGCGGCGGTGACCAAACTGTTCGTCGGCGACTGGTCGTTGGAGCCGTCCAACGCGGCGCTGACGCTGCACGGCGGCAACGGCTTCTGCCACGAATACGACGTCGAGCGCGTGTTCCGCGACGTGCGCCTGGCGGCGATCGGCGGCGGCACGTCGGAAATCCAGAAACTCATCATCTCCCGCATGTTGTGAGGTGAACCATGAATTTCGAATGGACCCCCGAACAACTGGTCGTCCGCAAGAAAGTGGAAGCCGCACTCACCGGCGCCGCTCCCGAATTCGACGCGCTGGAGCAGGCCGACACAAACGCCGTTCAGGCGACGGTGCGCAAGGCGCTGCGTCTGCTGGCCGAAACCGGCTACCTTGAACTGGCACAGGACACGACCGCGCAGATTCCCGCGTTGATCGCCGCGCAGGAGGTCGTGGCGCAGGCGTCCTCGTCGCTGTTCGTGGCCGTGGAAACCGGCGCGCGCCTCTTCGGCGGCTTGTTGGCGCAGGCCGCGCCGGCGTGGGCCGACGAGCTGCTCGCCCCGTTGCGGCGCGGCGATTTGATCGCGGGCGTGGCGCTCAATGAAAGTGAAACCAAGGAAGCGCCGGGGCCGCAAACGATCGCGATGGCGGTCGACGGCGGCTTCGCGATCAACGGCCGCAAAAGCTTCGTGACCAACGGACCGATCGCCGACGTGCTGGCCGTGACCGTCGCGCTCGACGGGCAGCCGGCGGTGGCGATCGTCGGTGCGCGCGACGCGGGCGTGACGATCGGACCGCGTTTGCCGACGCTGGGCTACCAGGGGCTGGCGGTGAGCGCGCTGACGCTGGACAACGTGCGCGTGCCCGCCAGCCGTTTCCTCGGCCCGCTGCCCGACGGCAAGTTGATCGACGCGCTGCGGCTGACCGAGGCGCTCATGCTCACGCAGGCGTCGGTGGGCCTGGCGCAGCAGGTGTACAAAACCGCCGTCGCGCACGCCAAGCGGCACCGGCGCGGCGGGCGGGCGATCATCAAATACCAGGAAGTCGGTTTCAAACTGGCGGAGATATTAACGCAGGTGCAAACGGCGCAACTGCTGGGCTATCGCGCCGGGTGGCTGGCCGCGCGCGGCGACGCCGAAGCGGCCACGGTCATGCACTGCGCCAAAATCTTCGCCAGCGAAACGGCCGAGCAGGTCGCCGCCAAGGCGTTGCAGATTCTGGCCGGCGAAGGCTACCTGTGGGGCAACCGCGTGGAGCGCGGCTTCCGCGACGCCAAGTACGCCGCCCTCGCCGGCCTGAGCAGCGAGCAGGCGCGCATGACCGTCGCCGACAACATTCTAACTTTGTATCGGGTGTAGCCATGGACATTATCGAAAGTCGCATCGACAAAAACGGCGAAGAGTACCGGGCGAATTACGAGCACATGTCCGGCCTGGTCGCCACGCTCAAGGCCGAGCTCAAGCGCGCCCGCGAGGACCGCTCGGAGAAATCGCGCAAGCGCAACGCCGAACTCAACAAGATGCCGGTGCAGGAACGACTCGACCGGTTGCTGGACAAGAACACGCCGTGGCTGGAAATCGCGCCGCTGGCCGCCTTCGACCAGTACGACAAGAAGGTGCACGCGGCGGGCAACCGTTGCGGCATCGGCCTGGTCGCGGGGCGCGAGGTGGTGATCACCGCCAGCGACCCGATGATCAAGGGCGGCACGGTATATCCGCTGGGCGTCAAGAAAAGCCTGCGCTGCCAGACCATCGCGATGGAGAATCATCTGCCGACGATCAACCTGATCGATTCGGGCGGCGCGTTCCTGCCGCTGCAATCGGAGATCTTCCCCGACGCCGACGACGGCGGACGCATCTTCTACAACCAGGCGATCATGTCCAAGATGAACCTGCCGCAGATCACCGTGGTGATGGGCCTGTGCACGGCGGGCGCCGCGTACATTCCGGCGATGAGCGACCACGTGGTGCACGTGCAGAAAACCGGCGCGATCTTCCTGGGCGGGCCGCCGCTGGTGCTGGCCGCGACCGGCGAGGTAGTCACCGCCGAAGAGCTGGGCGGCGCGCAGGTGCACTGCGCCGAATCGGGCGTGTCGGACTACTTCGCCGAAGACGACGCGCACGCGCTGCAGATCGTCCGCGACATCATGGCCAATCTGCCGGCGAAGCCGAAAAGCGAAATTCCGCGCCGACCGGTCGTCGCGCCGCAGTACGCCGCCGACGAGTTGTACGGCATCGTGCCGCGCCGGTTGTCGACGCCCTACGACGCGCGCGAGATCATCGCGCGGATGGTCGACGGCAGCGAGTTCCTCGAATACAAGGCGCTCTACGGCCCGACGCTGGTGTGCGGTTGGGCGTACATCCACGGCTATCAGGTGGGCATTCTGGCCAACAACGGCGTGCTGTTTTCCGACAGCTCGCTCAAGGCGACGCACTTCATTCAATTGTGCGACCGGCAGGGTATTCCGCTGGTGTTTTTGCAGAACATCAGCGGCTACATCATCGGCCGCCAGTACGAGCGCGGCGGCATCACCAAGGACGGCCACA
Source organism: bacterium (assembly GCA_036743315.1). Lineage (GTDB taxonomy): Bacteria > Lernaellota > Lernaellaia > Lernaellales > Lernaellaceae > CALBTQ01. The sequence continues at coordinate 3,977 of DAINPV010000042.1, forward strand.
AGATGGTCAGCGCCGTGGCGACGGCCACCGTGCCCAAGTTCACCGTGATCGTCGGGCAGTCGTTCGGCGCGGGCAACTACGGCATGTGCGGGCGCGCCTATTCGCCGCGCTTTTTGTGGATGTGGCCCAACGCGGAAATCGGCGTGATGGGCGGCGAGCAGGCGGCCAACGTGCTGATCACCGTGAAGAACGATCAGTTGGCGCGCGAGGGCCTGCAGCAGATGCCCAAGGAGATGACCGACGCGATCACCGCCGAGATCGTCGGCAACAGCCGCAAGGAAGGCAACGCGTATTACAGCACGGCCAATCTGTGGGATGACGGCATTCTGGATCCGGCGCTGACCCGCGACACGCTGGGCCTGGCGATTTCCGTGTCGCTCAACGCTCCGCTCGCGCAGCGCGACCGGGGCCACGGCACCTTCCGCATGTAGGAGGCGAAGATGTTCGACAAAATTCTCATCGCCAACCGGGGGGAGATCGCCGTGCGCATCATGCGCACCGCGCGCGAAATGGGCGTGCGCACGGTGGCCGTTTATTCGACGGTCGACGCGCAGGCGCTGCATGTGCTGACCGCGGACGAGGCCGTGTGCCTGGGCGATCCCGAACCGGCACAGAGCTACCTGCACAGCGAGAAGATCATCGCCGCCGCCAAGCAGACCGGCGCGCAGGCGGTGCATCCGGGCTACGGGTTCCTGGCGGAAAATCCGGCGTTCGCGCAGGCGGTCGTCGAAGCGGGGCTGACGTTCATCGGCCCGCCCGCATCGGTGATGGCGCAGCTCGGCGACAAAACGCAGGCGCGGCGGCTGATGCAAAGCGGCGGCGTGCCGATCATTCCGGGCATGACCTCGGCCGACGACGATCCGGCGCGGCTGGCGGTCGCGGCCGAGGAAATCGGCTACCCGCTGTTGATCAAGGCGGCGGCGGGCGGCGGCGGCAAAGGCATGCGCGTGGTGCATGCGCCCGGCGAGCTGGCCGCGGCGGCGAAACAGGCCGCCAGCGAGGCGAAAAGCGCGTTCGGCGACGGCTCGATCTACCTGGAAAAATTTCTCGCCAAACCGCGCCACGTCGAGTTCCAGATTCTCGCCGACGCGCACGGCAACGTCGTGCACCTGTACGAGCGCGAGTGCTCGATCCAGCGGCGGCACCAGAAGATCGTCGAGGAAACGCCCTCGCCCGCGCTGGACGACGCGTTGCGCGCGCGCATGGGCGAGGCGGCGGTGGCGGCGGCGAAGGCGGCGGGGTACGTCAACGCGGGCACGGTCGAATTTCTGCTCAACGACGACGGCGAGTTTTACTTCCTCGAAGTCAACACGCGGCTGCAGGTCGAACATCCGATCACCGAGGCGCTCACCGGGCTCGACCTCGTGCGGCAGCAATTGACCATCGCCGCCGGCGAGCCGTTATCGTTTGCGCAGGACGACGTTCCGCGGCGCGGCCACGCGATCGAGTGCCGCCTTTACGCGGAGGATCCGGAGAACAACTTCCTGCCCTCGCACGGCAAGATTCTGTTGCACCGGGAGCCGGCCGGGCCGGGCGTGCGGCTGGACAACGGCGTGTACACAGGCTTCGAGGTGCCGGTGCAGTACGACCCGATCCTCGGCAAACTGGTGGTCTGGGCGGAAGATCGTCCGGCGGCGATCGCGCGTATGACGCGGGCGCTGAGCGAATGTGTGATCCTGGGCGTGAAAACGCCGATCGAATACCTGCGCGCGGTGATCAACGCGCCGGCCTTCGTCGCGGGCGACACCCACACCGCTTTTCTGACCGAGCATTTCGCCGACTGGCGGCCGGACGGACAGGCCGACCATGCGGCGCGGTTGGCCTACGCGCTGCACGAGGCGCTCGCTCCGGCGGCCGCTGCCGCCGCAGGCGAAACGCGCCGCGAAGCGCCGTCGCCCTGGCAGACGCTGGGGCATTGGCATCTGGGCAAATAACCGCGAGGGAAGGACGATGCAGTACAAGTTGAAAATCGGCGAGTCGATCGCGGACCTCGAATTCACGCCGGCGGAAAAAGGGCGCTTCACCGCGCGCATCGACGGCGAAACCTACAGCGGGCAGGCGTACGCGCCGCAGCCGCATCGCCTGCACGTGCAACTGGACGGCGCGCCGGCGCTGGACGTTTGCACCGCCGCGTCGCCCGAGGGCTTGTGGGTCTGGACGCACGGCCGGGCGCGGCTGGTGCAGGACGCCGAGCGGACCGAGCGGCGCGCGGCCCGGCGCGGCGGCGGGGGCGCAAAGGAGGTCACGCCGCCCACGCCCGCGACCGTCGTCGCGGTAAACGCCGAGGTCGGACAGCAGGTGGCCAAGGGCGACGCGCTGGTCGTGGTGTCGGCGATGAAAATGGAATTCACGCTCACCGCGCCCTACGCCGGCGAGGTGACGGCGGTGAACACGAAGGTCGGTGAAAAAGCCAATCCGGGCGACATCCTCGTGGAGATCGCGCCGGCGGAGGAACAAAGCGATGGCTGAGGAACTGCTGTACGAAGTGAAGGGGCACGCGGCGTGGCTGACGCTCAACCGCGAGTATCGCCGCAACGCGATCAGCCTGGAGATGATCGAGCTGTTCGCGCAAGCCCTCGACCGGGCCGAGACCGATGACACCGTGCGCGTGTTGTGCCTGACCGGCGCGGGCGACAAGGCGTTTTGTTCCGGCGCCGATTTGCTGGCCACGCTGGGCGGCGGCGACGCGACGGCGGGCGCGCGGCGGTACGCAGCGCTGCTCAAGCGACTGGTCGCCTACCCCAAGCCGATCGTCTGCCGCCTCAACGGCCACTGCCTGGCCGGCGGTATGGGGCTGATGCTCGCCGCGGACATCGTCTACGCGCGGCCGGGGATCAAGATCGGCACGCCGGAGGTGAACGTCGGGCTGTTCCCGATGATGATCGGCGCGCTGATCTTCCGCAATGCGCTGCGCAAAAAGGCGCTGGAGATGGTCTACACCGCGCGCATGTACACGCCCGAGGAGGCCGAGGCGATGGGCCTGATCACCCGCGTGTACGCCGCCGAGGAGTTCGACGCGCAGGTCGAGCGCACGCTGCACGAAATCGGCGGCAAGGGCCCGGCGGGCATCCGCCTCGGGCGGCAGGCGTTCGCGGCAGTGGCCGACCTGGACCTGGAGCAGGCGCTGGATGTGCTGTGCGGCAAGCTCGGCGAGGTGCTGCAAACCGAGGATGCGACCGAGGGCCTGAGCGCCTTCATGGAAAAACGCGAACCGCAGTGGAAGGGCCGTTAGGCGCAAGCGCCGGGCGACCGTCCAAGCAATAAAGGAGAGCGATCATGGCGTCGATGTGGATCCGCGAAAACCAGGATTACGAGCGGCCGTGCATGATCACCTGCGCCCTGTCGGGCGTGGTGGCCAATCGCGCGCAATGCCCGGCCATTCCCTACACCCCCGAAGAGTACGCCGCCGAGGCCAAACGCGCCTACGAGGCCGGCGCGGCGGTGGTGCACATTCACGCGCGCACACCCGACGGCGCGCCCAGTTACAACGTGCAGGATTACCAAAACATCTACGAAGCGGTGACGGCGGCGTGTCCGATCATCATCAATTTCTCGACCGGCGCGATCAACATCACCACCGAGCAGAAGACCGCGCACATCAAAGCGGTCAAGCCGGCGATCGGCGCGTTGAACATGGGCTCGATGAACTACGCGAAGTACCACGAGAAGAAAAAGTCTTTCGTGTTCGAGTTCGTGTTTTCCAATCCGTTTTCGGAGATCATGGCGATCGTCAAGGCGATGAACGAGGTGGGCGTCAAGCCGGAGATGGAATGCTTCGACACCGGGCACATCGGCAATGCCTACCCGCTGATCGATATGGGCTTGCTCCAGCCGCCGTACCAGTTCAGCCTGATCATGGGCGTGCTGGGCGGCATCGCGCCGACCACGGCCAACCTGTTCAAGATGGTGGACATGCTGCCGCCGCGCAGCGATTGGGAGACGATCGCGATCAGTCACGATCAGTGGCGGCTCATCGCCGCGGCGATTTCGATCGGCGGCAACATCCGCGTGGGCCTGGAGGACAACTTCTACCTCGCCCCCGGCGAAATGGCCTCGTCCAACGGCGACCTGGTCGCCAAGGCCGCGCGCATGGTGCGCGACCAGGGGCGCGAAGTGGCGACCGTCGAACAGTGTCGCGAACGCTTGCGGCTGGTGCACACTTAATCGTCAGCAAGCAAGGAAGACGATGACCCTCAAGCGCTACGCCCTTTTTCTGGCCGGTCAACTGGGCTTGATGGGCACGGTGCGCTTTTTCTTCCAGTGGGTGATCGACTTCGCGCATTCGCCGCCGGCGGGCCTCGACGGGCCGCCGCTGTTTCCGGTGGCGCTGGTCGGCCTGGTGCTGTTGGGATTTCGTCTCTTCGACGCGGCGACCGATCCGTTGGCCGGATTGGTTGCCGACCGGTGGGCGGCCGACGGGCATCAACGGCGCACGTTGCTGTGGTTCACGTTTTTTATGCCGGCAATCGGTTTGGCGATGGTCTTCGCGCCGACCCACGCGATGAGCCCGGCGCTGCGCTGGACCTTGCTGGTGACCGGGATGTTCGTGTACTTCGTCGGCTACACCTTCTTCGCCATCCCTTTTTGGAGCCTCGTCGAAGATTACGCCGAGCAAAGCCAGGAGCTGCGCGGCAGATTGTCGACCCTGCTGGGCGTGGGCACGCTGCTGGCCACGGTGATCGCCTTCGCCGTCACGCCGCTGCTGATCGACCGTTGGGGTTTCGCCGCCGCCGGGTTGACGATGGCCGCGCTGGCCTTGCTGCTGATGCCCGGCGGATACTTCGCCGCGCCGCGCCGGACGATCGACCGCCCGCACCGAACGGCCGCCCTGCCCAACCGCGCCCTGCTCAAGCTGGTCTTCTCCGACCGCCATTATCTGGCGGTGCTGTGCGTGTTCGCCGGCTCGCAGATGGCTTTCGCGATCGTCTCCGCCGCCGCGCCGTTCATCGCGATTCACCTGCTGCACGGCACCCGCGCGGACGTGGCGTTGATTCTCGGACCGCTGCTGGCCGTGGCGATTCCCAGTTTCGTCTTCACGCCCGCGTTGTCGCGCCGGTGGGGTTGGGAGCGGTCGATCGTCGTCGCATCGCTGGGCTTGGGCGCTTTGTACCTGGCCACGGCGCTGTTGGGCACGGTGTCGCTCGTCTCGCTGACGGGCACGGCGATGGTCCTGTTCAGCCTCGGCGGGCCGCCGGTCGCGGTGTTGTTGGGCCTGGAGGGCGAGGCGATCGCCACCTGCGCCCACCGGCACGATCCGCGCGCGGTGAGCGTGTATTTCGGCGTGTACAACTTCACGACGAAAACGCTCAACGGCGTGGCCATCGCGCTGACCGGCGGACTGATTTCGCTGTCGGATGGCGCATGGGGTGTCACGGCCATCCGCCTGGCCGGTCCGCTGGCGGGGGCGTGCTTGCTGACCGGCGTCGGGCTGTATTTCCTTTTCCGCCCGCAAACCGATCAAAAAACAAGCACTTATCAAAAAAATTAAACTGTGGTATTTTTGAACGATCTTTCAAACACAAACGATGATTATCCTAATGGTAAGAGGGAAAAAAAACGATAACTATATTTAGAATGGTAGCGGGGATATTTGCGTAAAAAAAATAGGCAGGAATTCCGTCATTTCCTGCGGGGGGAGAAAGAGCTATTTCCACATTTCGCATTGCCCGACATAACAAGTTGATAATTCGGTACTTTTTATATAGGTAAGGCAAGCGTCTCGGCCCATCTCGTTAGTGATCGGGAGAGTTCGATGGCCAAAGAAAATAAAGAAAAACAGGACTCTTTTTCTACTTTTGCCCTATTTCCCGATGCGGTGCTGGTCATCGGCAACCGCGGGCGGATTTTGTATCTCAACGATGCGGCGGCCGACCTGTTTCTGCTGAACCGCGAAAAAGCGCTCAACAAATCGGCCTCATCGATAATCGGTCCGCCCTTCGACGCGCAAACCTTGTCGCAAATTCGAAAAGAGCTGCAAAAACAAGGTTCTTGGCGCAGGAATGAACCCTCTCCTCTGCGACCGAACGACTCCCTGGAATGGGCGATCAGTCGGATCGACGATCCACAATTCGACACCCCGGTCATGCTGGCGGTCGCCCACGTTGCCGCCGGCGAACCATCGACGGTCCGAGAGGCCTCGGACGATCCCCTGATCAATGAAATCATCCGGAAATCGCCGCTGGGCGTGCACACCTACGAGCTGCGGGAGAACAACAAACTGGTCTTCACCGGCTACAACCAGGCGGCCGAGGATATTCTGGGCATCGATCTGGAGCCGTTCGTGGGGCTGACCATTGAGGAAGCCTTCCCGCTGCTGGTGGAGACTGAAATACCGGCCGCCTATCGCGCGGTGGCGCAGTACCAGGAGACCTATTCGGGCAAACAGGTCTATCGCGACGAAAAGGGCATTTTCGGCTCGTTCGAGCTTACCGCTTTTTACACCGGCCATCGGCGTATGGCCGTGTTTTTCCACGACGTCACCGAAAACGATAAAATCCGCGAATCGTTGCTGGCGAAGCAGGATCAGTTGCGCTCGTTCATCGACAATTCCCAGGTCGGCATCCTGATCGTGGGCGAAGAAGGGCGCATTATCGAATGGAACAAGGCCTGCGAACAGTTGATCGGAATGAAAGCCAACCGGATGCTGGGGCGCGCCATTTGGGACGTGACAATGGATGTGCTGCCCACCGAGCGGCGGTCGGAGGCCTTTCGGGCCCATTTGCGGCAATTGATTACCGGCACGTTGCGCCTGGGCCAATTGCTGATTCCCGCATCGGGCGAATACCAGGCGCAGACCGCCGGCGGGAAAATCCTGACGCTGCAGCGCAACCTGTTTTTAACCAAATCGCTGACCGGTTTTCAGTTGGGCGTCGTGTTGGTCGACGTGACCGAACGCCGGCAGGCGGAGACGGCCTTGCGTCTGCGCGAGCAACTGCTTTCCGGCATCACCCAAAACCTGCCGGGCGTGCTGTATCGCTTTTACGGTCGTCCGCAAACCGGCGAAATAGGCATATACTACGTCAGCGGCCGAACCAACGAGCTCTTCGGCATCGAACGGGATGTGGACGACTTCTTCCAAGAATTTTATCAGCGGATTCATCCGGACGACCAACGGGCGTTCCTGCAGTCGATACAGGGGGTGATCGCCCGTTGTGAGCCGTGGCAGTTCGAGGGGCGATATTTGCACCCGAACGGTTCACTGATCTGGTTCCGCGGTTTTTCCCAGCCGACTCGGCAGGACGATGAAATCGTCTTCGACGGTTTGATGCTCGACGTCACCGACCAAAAAATAGCCGAAACGGAATTGCGTTTGCGCGAGGGGTTGCTTTCCAGTCTGGCGCAAAACCTGCCCGGCGGTGTGTATCGTTTTTACGCCCGCGACGGCAGCCGGGAAATGGGGCTGTACTACATCAGCGACAAGGCGAAGGTTTTATTCGGCATCGACTGGGACATGAACAACTTTTTCGCAGAATTCGTCGACCATGTGCACCCCGAGGACCGCGAATCGTTCACGCAGTCCATTCTCATGGCCGTCGAGCGTTGCGCGCCCTGGGAATACGAAGGACGATTCCTCCACCATGACGGTTCGCTGATCTGGTTCCGGGGCATTTCGCAACCGACCCAACTGGAAAACGAAATCATTTTCGACGGCCTGTTGCTCAACATCACCGAGCAAAAACGCATCGAGCGGGAGCGGGAACGGGTGATCGGCATCATCGAAAACAGCAGCGACTTCATCGGCATGGCCGACGCGCAAGGCAACGGCTTGTACATCAATCCGGCCGGGTTGGCCATGACCGGATACACCGCTGAGGAATTTTTCTCCAGCCCCTTGACCATCAAGGAGATGCAGCCGGATTTATCCCCGGATGCATTGGCGACCGTCAGCGAACAGGGCGTATGGTCCGGCGAATCCATCATCCGCGATAAGGACGGGCACGACATCGTCGTGTCGCAGATCATCACGGCGCAACGGGATAAAAACGGCAAGGTGGAAAGTTTTACCACCATCGCCCGCGACATCACCGAAAAGAATCGAGCCGAAAACGAGTTGCGCCGCAGCGAAGAGCGGTATCGCAATTTCATCAACAACGCCGACGAAGGCATTTTTTGCATCGATTTCCGACAGCCGATTTCCATCAACCAACCGTACGAAGCGATCGCCGCGCAAATTTCCGAGCACGCAGTCATCGCCGAGGTCAACGAAGCCCTTTCGCGCATGTACAACCTGACGCCGGCGGAAATGGTCGGCCTGCCCGTGTGCCAATTCGCGCCGGATTGCGGACATCAAATGGCCGATCTGCTGGGCAAGCACAATTACCGCTCAACCGAGTTGGAATCGCTGGAGTACACCATCGACGGTCAGCCGATCTACATCGTCGAAAGTTTTTCGGCCGTGGTCGAAAACGGCATTCTCAAACGCGTGTGGGGCGTGCAACGCGACGTCACCGAGCGTAAAAAAATGGAACTGGCCCTCCAGGAAAGCGAAAAGCGCTACACCGACATCTTCAACCGCGTCCAGGACGCGTTGATCATCCACGATCTGGCCGGCAAGGTAGTCAATGTCAATGACACCATGCTCCAAATGTATGGCGTAACGCGCGAACAGGCGCCGACCCTTTCCGTCCTCGACGATCTGTCCGCACCCGCCAAATACGACGATTCCAGCGAAGTATGGTCGCAAATCATGGCGGGCGAAACGCTGACCTTCGAATGGAAGGCCCGTCGTCCGGGCGACGGTTCATTCTTTCCCGCGGAAGTGCGTCTGTCAAAAATCACTTTGGGAAATCAGGATCTCATTCTCTCCAACGTGCGCGACATCACCGAACGCAAAGCGGCGGAAAAGGCGCTGCGGGAAAAGACCGAGGAACTGGATCGGTACTTCACCTCGAGTCTCGATCTGATGTGCATCGCCGATATGCAGGGGTACTTCCGCCGGTTGAATCCGGAATGGGAAAAGACCTTGGGCTACGATCTCGACGAACTGATCGATCGCCCGTTCCTCGACCTGGTGCATCCCGACGATCTGGCGGCCACGCTGGACGCCGTTTCCACGCTTTCCGCTCAGATCGAAATCCTCAATTTCACCAACCGTTACCGCTGTAAAAACGGCGACTATCGCTGGTTGGAGTGGCGTTCCTTGCCCAGCGGCAACAAGATTTACGCCGTTGCCCGCGACATCACCCAACACAAGTTGGCCGAGGCCGCCTTGCTGGAAAGCGGACAACGGGCCCAGCGCCTGCAGGCCGCTACCATTGCCCTCGCCACCGACCAAAGCATCGCCGCCGGGCAAATTGACGAGGCGATACGAAGCATCACCGAAACGGCCGCGAGCGCCATGGACGTGGCCCGCGTCAGCGTCTGGCTGTTTTCCGCGGCAGGCGACCAGCTGCACAGTCTTGATTTGTATGAAGTCGGGGAAAACAAACACAGCAGCGGCACGATTTTGAAAGCCGATCGTTTCCCGCAATATTTTAAAGCGATCAGACGGGATAAATCCATCAGCGCCGGCGACGCCCGCCGCGATCCGCGCAGCAGCGAATTCAACGATTCCTACCTGATCCCCCTGGGCATCGCCTCCCTGCTGGATTCCGGCATTTTCGTCGGCGGTAAGCTCGTCGGCGTCGTGTGTTGCGAACACGTCGGCCGACCGCGCGAATGGCAGGCGGACGAGATCGCCTTCTCCGGCACGGTGGCCGACCAAATCGCTCAAGTGTTTGCCAATGCCGAACGCCTTGCGGCGGTCGAGGCCCTGCGCCAAAGCGAAATGAAGTATCGCAGCTACGTCGACCACGCGCCGATCGGGGTTTTCGTCGTGGATCAAACCGGTCGCTACGTCGAAGTCAATGACGCCGCCTGCCGCCTGACCGGCTACGCCAAGGACGAATTGTTGCAGATGTCCATCGGCGAATCCTTGGCCGAACAATCCCGCGCGAACGGCGCCGAACATTTTCGACGAGTGGTGCAAGAGGGTTTCGCCGCCGGTGAACTGGCTTATCGGCGCAAAGACGGCTCGATCGGCTACTGGTCGATCGACGCGGTGCGGTTGTCGGACGAACGCTTTCTGGGCAACGCCGTCGACATCACCCAGCGCAAACGGGACGAGGAAACGCACCGGCTCAACGAAATCCGCCGGGAAGCGATGTTGCAACTCAACCAGATGGTCGGCAATACCCCCAATGAAATAACCGATTATACCCTCGAAGCGCTGGTGCGCATCACCAACAGCGCGCTGGGGTACATCGCGTTTCTCAACGAGACCGAAGACGTGCTGATCATGTACTCCTGGTCGAAAACGGCAATGGAGTTGTGCGCCGTCGAAGACCGCACGCATATTTATCCGTTGGAAACGACCGGCCTCTGGGGCGAAGCGGTGCGCCAGCGGCGGCCGATCGTGACCAACGACTACGCCGCGCCCAATGCGCACAAGCGCGGCTATCCGCCAGGACACGTGCCGGTCACACGCCATCTCAACCTGCCGATTTTCGAACGGGACAAGATTGTCGTGGTCGTCGGCGTCGGCAACAAAGTCGAGCCCTACAACGAGGAGGACATCAACCAGATCACGCTGCTGATGAACTTCATGTGGAGCATCATCAAGCGGCAACGCGCCGAGGAATCGCTGCGCGAAAGCGAGGAAAAATACCGCAGCCTGGTGGAAACCACCGACACCGGCTTTGTGATCATCGACGGCCGGGACGGTTTGATCGTCGAGGCCAACGACATCTACCGCCGCCTCGCGGGCAAGGATTCGATCGACGAGATCATCGGCCATTCCGTGATCGAGTGGACGGCCGATTACGACAAGGACCGCAACGCCATGGCGGTGCAGCAATGCCTGAATCAAGGGTATACCCGGCATTTCAACGTCGATTACGTTCATCCGGACGGACGGATCGTCACCGTCGAAATCAACGCCACCACCTTCTCCACGAACAAGGGCTCGATCATCCTCTCCCTTTGCCGCGACGTGACCGAACATCGCCAGCAGGAAGCACGGTTACGCCACCAGCAGAAGCTCGAATCCATCGGCACGTTGGCCGGCGGCATCGCCCACGAAATCAACAACCCGATCAACATCATCCTCAATTACGCGCAACTGCTCTACGAGGCGGCGCCCGACAACAGCCAGACCGCCCTGGACGCCAAGGCCATCGCCGATGAAAGTCGCCGCATCGCGGGTATTGTGAGAAACCTGTTGTCCTTCTCGCGGCAGGAAAACGAACGTCACAGCCCGGCGTCGATGGAAGACATCATTCACAGCACGCTTTCGCTGACACAAAAACTGTTGGCCAAGGATCAAATCAAAGTGGCGTTGGTCATCGAGAACAATCTGCCGAAGCTGAAATGTCGCAGTCAGCAGATTATGCAGGTGCTGATGAACCTGCTGACCAACGCGCGCGACGCGCTCAACCAGAAGTACCCGCAGTACGATTCGGACAAGCAGATCGTCATTTCCTGCGCCGTCGTCGAACACGACGGGAAGCGGTGGATCCGCACCGGCGTCGAGGATTTCGGCATCGGCATCCCGCACTCGATCCGCAGCCGGATGTTCGACCCGTTCTTCACCACCAAACCCAAAGACAAAGGCACCGGGCTGGGCCTGTCGATCACGCACAGCATCATCAAGGAGCATAAGGGTTTGTTATCGTTCGAAAGCGAACTGGATCGTTTCACCAAATTCAGCTTCGATCTGCCGCTGGATAACGGCTGGCATATCGCCACGGAAGAAAATGAAAAATAAGCACCTGGCGCGCATCTTGATCGTCGACGACGAACCGGGCATCCGGCAGACGATCCCACGGTTTCTCGACCGCCAAGAGATGGAAGTGGCGACCGCCGCCTCCGTCGAAGCGGCCCTGGAAAAACTGGCCGCGCTACCTTACGACGTGGTGGTCACCGACATCATCATGCCGCGCGCCACCGGCATCGACCTGCTGCGCGAAATGCAGGAGCGTTATCCGACCGTCAAGGTGATCGTGATCACCGGCGAACCGACCGTCGATTCGGTCAGCGAGGCCTTGCGCCATCGCGCCTTCGACTACCTGCCCAAGCCTATCGAGGGCGCGAAACTCCGGCAGGTCGTGCGCAACGCCGTGCAATTGAAAAAACTGGAAGACGAGAACCGGCAATACCAACAAAACCTGGAAGCGCTGGTCAACGAACGCACGCGGGAAATTCAACAATACAGCAGCCGCCTGGAATCGATCGCCGCCAACGCCAAACGGCTGTTGCTGGCCGGGGACGAAAACGAGTTCGGTCGCGAAATTCTGGCCCTCTTCGCGCAAAACGTCCAGGCGGAAGGCGGTTGCCTTTACCGCCGCTGCGGTCCCATCCTCAAACGCATCGCCTCGCTGGACTACGGTCACGCCAGCAGTGAAATTTCGTTGCCGCCCGAGGACCATACGGCGCTCAATCGGCTCTTCGCCGAGAACCAAGGCTTTGTTGTCGAGGACATTGCCGCGAAAGGTACATTCCGGCCGTCGGGCTGGGACGGCTACAAGGACGGCTCGTTGCTGATGTTGCCCTGCCACGACAAGCAAGGCGAAATCTCGCTGGTGATCACGTTGCACAATAAAAAATTGCCGCCGTTCGTGGAAAGCGATTTGATCCTCGGGCGCATCATCGCCTCCTTCAGCCAGGAGGCGTACGAGAATCTGATCATCCGCGAGGCGCTGCGCGAATCCGAGCGGCGCTATCGCCTGCTGGTCGAGGAATCGCGCGACGTGGTGTTCTGCATCGACGCCGCGGGCATTGTCACCTATTGCAGCCCGGCATCCAAGGCGTTCGGCGGCTACGAGCCGGAAGAATGCGTCGGCCGCCATTACAGCGATTTCATCGGCAGCGAACAGGATAAACAAACCGCCGCGAAAACACTGGCGCAGTCCGTGCAACAGAACCGCTCGTTCCTGGTGGAATATTCCTACCTGACCAAAAGCGGCAAAACGTTCCCCGTCGAGGTCGTGGGCAATCCGGTCATGGAAGAAGGTTCGCTCCAGGTCAATTGCAGCGCCCGCGACATCACCGAGCGCAAGATCGTCGAGGAAAAACTGCTGCGACGCGACGAACAACTGCGCGGTATCGCCGACGCCGTGCCGGGCATCGTCTACCAATTCAAGATCGACCAAAACGGCACCATGGGCGTGACCTACATCAGCTCGCGCACCGAGGCGATCCTGGGCATCCCCAACAACCCCGACGGCTTCTGGGAACGGGTGATCGGCATGATCGATCCCCGCGATCGCGACGAGTTCCTGCGGTCGGTCAACGAGACGATCCAAAAGCGCAGCAAGTGGCATCACGAAGGGCGCTTTATCAAGCCGAACGGCGAAATCCTCTGGCTGCGGGCCATTTCCAACCCCACCGCAACGAAAGACCATCTGGTTTTCAACGGCATCATTTTCGACATCACCGAAGAAAAGCGGTTGGAAACCCAACTGCAGCAGGCGCAGAAAATGGAATCCATCGGGCGGCTGGCCGGCGGCGTGGCGCACGACTTCAACAACCTGCTGACCGGCATCGCCGGTTACGCGGAAATTCTGATGTCCTCGTTCAAGCGGGGCGATCCGCTGTTCGCCGACTTATGCGAGATCAAAAAAGCGGCCGACCGCGGCGCCAGGTTGACCGCGCAGTTGCTGGCCTTCAGCCGCAAGCAGATCATCGCGCCGCAGATCATCGACCTCAACGAGGTGGTCGACCATTCGCTGATGATGGTCAAACGGCTGATCGGCGAGGACATCGAACTGAAATTCTCGCCGATCTCGGGGCTGGGCAGCGTCAAGGCGGACCCGACGCAGATCGAACAGGTGCTGGTGAACCTGTCGATCAACGCCCGCGACGCCATGCCCAACGGCGGCTTGCTGCGCATCGAAACCAAGAACGTCGCGTTCGACGCCGAGTACTGCAATTCCTATCCCGAGGCCTCGCCCGGCGAATACGTGATGCTCGCGGTCAGCGACAACGGTTCGGGCATCCGCGACGACCTCAAGGAACATATTTTCGAACCGTTTTTCACCACCAAGGAAAAAGGCAAAGGCACCGGGCTGGGCTTGGCGACGGTCTACGGCATCGTCAAGCAAAATGGCGGCTTCATCAATCTGTACTCGGAACTCGGCCTGGGCACGAACTTTAAAATCTACCTGCCGCGCGTGGCGGAAAAAGCCGTTTCCGTAACGAACCTGACCAACGAAAAAATCCCCGGCGGCCACGAAACCATCCTCCTGGTCGAAGACGAGGAGATGGTGCGCAACCTGGCCATGAAAATTTTGCTGCGCTACGGCTATCACGTGTTGACGGCCACCAGCGGCGGCGACGCGTACCTGCAATGCAAAACGCACGACGGGCCGATCGACCTGCTGCTCACCGACGTGATCATGCCCACGATCAACGGCCGGCAATTGTACGAAAACGTCAAAACGGTGCGCGAGAAAATCAAAGTGCTGTTCATGTCCGGCTACACCGAGGACGTTATCGCCCATCACGGCGTGCTGGACGAACACATGCACTTCCTGCAAAAACCCTTCACCATCGAAACGCTGGCCCGCAAAGTGCGCCAGGCGCTCGACGATTGAGACCTCCCTCATTAAATGAAAAACGCCCCCGCAGCGGAAGCCGCGGGAGCGTCGGCGCAAGCGCTTATTCCAGACCGAACCAGTCCATTTCCGCATAATGGGACAGCCACTCGCCGTCGTGGACCGGATCCGGAATCTGTAGCGGAATCCCCGCCGCGGCCGAGGCGGGGATTCGAGCGCGCCTGCTGCAGGCCTTTCCCGGGACGGGGTTTCGCGGCGAGGAAACCGGGTGCGTCCGGCCCGGCCAGTCGGCCGCCCGGGACATCTGGGTCGTGGACCCGAACGACGGCACCGCGTCCTTTCTTCGGGGGATGCGCGGATCCGCGGTATCCATCGCGCTGGTACGGCAGGGGCGCCCGGTGCTGGGCGTCGTGTACGCCCCCA
>DAINPV010000043.1:0-18377 GCA_036743315.1 bacterium
CGAGGAGACTTGAACTCCTGACCTGACGATTACGAATCGCCTGCTCTACCAACTGAGCTACGGTGGCACGGCGGCTTATTATACTCATCCGCCGTCTTGTGTCCAGAGATTAACAACTTTTTCGTGTAATGTCGATAACTAGCGGGATCTCTTGCGAAAACGAGCCCGCTCCCTGTACACTGCCACGCATGAAAAGTGCGCCGGACATCCACCTGGCGATATTGCCGCCCTACGGCACCGAAGGTCCGCCGCTGGGTCTGGCGTGCGTCGCGGCGGCCCTGCGCCGGGCCGGGATTACCGTCAAAGCCGCCGACTACAATATCTACCTTTATCGCCGTTTTCAGGAAACGATGGGCCGCTGGTGGGACATGTCGATCAAAACGCCGTGGATCCTGCCCGCCGAGCTGCCCGGCACCATCGCGGCCTTCGGCGACGTCTTCGAAGAGATGATCGACGACATGGCCCTGGGCGGCGCGCCGATCGTCGGATTTTCGCTCAACAGCGACAACCGAAAACTCACCGCCGAGGTAATGCGCCGCGTAAAGGCGCGCAATCCGCAGGTAAAGGTCATCGCCGGCGGTCTGGACGCGTTCTCCGTCGAAGCGCGCCGGTATTTCCCGAAAAGCCTGGTCGATGCCTTCGTCATCGGCGAAGGCGAGCTGGCGACTGTCGAACTCGTGCGCGCGCTGCTGAACGGCGACGATCCGCTCGACGTGCCCGGCGTCGCACAACACGAGGAACCGCGCCACGCGCGTCAGGTGGAAAAGAACCAGGATTCCTTCGCCTTTCCCACCTACGAAGATTTCGACCTGACGCAGTACACCACGCACAACCTGCCGCTGGTCGTCAGCCGCGGGTGCATCAAAGGCTGCACGTTATGCAACGACCGCAAGCTGATGGGCAGTTTCCGCACGCGCGGCGCGGCGCACGTCTTCGCGGAAATCCGCTACCACGTCGAGCACAACAACGTGCGCGACTTCATGCTCAGCGATTTGCAGATATCACAGAACCTCGACGTGCTGCTGCCGCTGTGTCACATGCTCATCGACGCGGGCCTGGACATCCACTGGAACGCCAATGCGGCGGTCAGCGAGCGCCTGACGCCGGAGGTCCTCGAAACGCTGCGCGCCGCCGGTTGCCACACGCTGACCTTCGGCGTGGAAAGCGGCTCGGACGCCGTGCTGCGCCTGATGAACAAACAGACCGACGCGCAATCGACGACCAACACCTTGCGCGCAGTCAAGGAAGCGCAGATCATTTGTTGGATCAACATCGTGGTCGGCTTTCCCGGCGAGACCGATGAACATTTTCGGGAAACGCTCGCCTGGCTGGAGGCCAACCGCGATCTGTATCGGGAAATCGGCGCGCTCAACGCCTGCAACGTGGTGGACAATTCCATCGTCGGCGATCATCCGGAGAAGTACGGGATCCTACCGGCGATGGACCAGGATTGGATCGAAATCGCCTGGTCCGATCGTGACGGCAACACGCCCGCGTTGCGCCTAAAGCGCCTGCAACAATGTCACGAACTGCTTGCGCGTTTGGAAAAGCCGATCCGCCAGAGCAACCTCGAACCGCTGAGGGAGTACACGCGTTTGGCCGAAATTTTCTCCGATGTATTGCTCGTGCGCTGCCCGCCCGACGATACCGATCTGCCGCCTTATCGTCTGGCGTCGGCGGCGTCGTATTTACGCAAGCGCGGCTTCAAGGTGCAGGGGCTAGACCTGAACATTCAGACCTACAACGAGGCGCCCGCCGACAACAAACATCTGTGGCGCCTGCCCTTCTACCACGAGTGGACCGCGCCCGAGCGCCTGCCCGACACGCTGGCGCGCCTGGGTCTGGACACCGCGCAGATGGCCCGGCAGATCGCCGCGATCAACTGCCATCAGATTTATTTTCATTTGTCGCAGGGCAACCTGCTGGTCACCCAGGCGGTGCTGACCGAACTGCGCCGGCTCGTTCCCGACCGCAAGTTGATTGTCGGCGGCGACCGCGTGGCCATTCCGCCCGAACGCAACTTGTTTCCGGAGCCGATTTGCGATTTCGCCGTCGAAGGCGAACTGGAGGAAACGCTGGCCGACCTGCTGCGCCGCCTCCAAAAGCTGCAACCGGCGGCGTATCTGCGCGGCGCGCATTGGGTGAACGAGCGCGGCGAACCGCAGTACATCCCGCGCGAGCCGCTTCGCGAGCTCGACGAACTGGGCTATCCGACCTACGAGGATTTTCCGCCGGCGCAATACGAAAGCCCGTTGTTGCCGCTGCGCCTGAGCCGCGGTTGCGCGTTCCGCTGCGCCTACTGTCAGGAGCAGCCGACCGAAGGCGTATTCCGCACACGCTCGGCCAAGGCCGTCTATGAAGAAATGTGCCGCCATCGCGACACTTGGGACATCTCCGCCTTTCAGTTCACCGATCCGGTGCTCGACGGCGACCTGGACGTGCTGCGCGAATTGTGCGAGCTGATCATTGCCGACGGCCGGTCTTTCCGCTGGTTCGCGCAGATCGCGCCGCGCGGCGATTTGACGCCCGAACTGTTCGCGCTCATGGCCCGCGCCGGTTGCTTTTTACTGCGTTTCGGCGTGGAGAGTTTTTCCGACGCACTGCTGCGCAGGATGAACAAGGAATACACCGCCTGCGAGGCGATCGAAAATTTGCGCGCCGCCAAGCAGGCCGGCATCGAAACGCACATCAATCTGCTGGTGGGCTTTCCCGGCGAAACCGACGACGATTTTTACGCCACCGTGCGCACGTTGCGCGACGAAGCGGCGATCATCGATTTCGTCGACGAAATCACGCCCTGCTATGTGTATCCGAACGCGGCCCTGGAAACCCACTGCGCCCACTACCATGTGTTGCTGCCAGCGGGATCGCACTTCCGCACCTGGTCGTTCGAGAACTACAACAACTATTCCTGGCGCGAAACGCGCGCCAAGGAACTGGCCGTCTTCGTCGCCGGACTCGATATTCAATTCAATTACGACTTCTTCGTACCGCCGCACGATCCGTTGCGTCAAATCGAAGAGCAGGTCCGCCGCCGTCTGCACAAGAAAATCCAGCCCGCGCCCGACGCCGTGCTGGTCACGCTGCCGCCGTGGGGCTTCGAAAATCCGCCGGTCGGCCTGGCTTATCTGTCGACCTACCTGCGCGCGCACGGCCTGCAAACCGAGGTCGTCGACTTCAACATCAAGTTCTATCACGACGTCCACGAGATCTACCGCATGCTTTGGCACGTCGAGAACAAGAACTTCTGGTCGAACGAAAAAACCTATCAGGTCGTCGCGCACAGCCTGCGCGGGCAGATCGACGCGGCGATCAAGGAACTGGTCGAGCGCAAGCCCAAACTGCTGGGCTTCAGCGTCGTCGACCCGAAGGAGCGCATCACCATCGAGGTGATCAAGGGCTTCCGCAAGCACAACCGCGAGGCGAAGATCATCCTCGGCGGCCCGGCCTGCTTCACCCCCGAGTACCGCCAGATTTTCATCGACCAGGCGGGCGACCTCATCGACGGTTACTGCGTCGGCGAGGGCGAGGAAACGCTGTTGGAAAAGGCCCGACGCGTGCGCGCAGGCCAGGACCTGTCCGGCATTCCCGGCCTGCTGACGCTCGACGAAAACCGCGAATGCCGGTTGGTCGAACGACCGCCGATCATGGACTTGGACCGCGTGCCGCATCCGCGCTACGAGGAGTTCGATCTGAGCATCTACCCCGGCGATTCGTTGATTCTCGAATGGAGTCGCGGCTGCATCGGCAATTGCACCTACTGCAAGGGCAAGCAGATCAGCGGCGATTATCGTACGCGCAGCGCCGCGCACATCTTCGCCGAACTCGAACACCACTACCGCGTCAACCGTGTCGACAACTTCACCATCAGCGACAACCTGCTCAACGGCAGCCCCGCGGTGATCGAGGAACTGTGCGACAAAATCATCGCCGCGCAACTGCCGATCCGCTTCAACGGCGAGGGCATCCCGCTGCCCGCGATGGACGGTCCGATTCTGGAAAAGCTCGCGCAAGCCGGCTGCTACGAATTGCAATGGGGTCTCGAATCAGGCTCAGAAATCGTGCTCAAGGCAATGGGCAAGCTGCGCCTCTTCAAGCCGGACGAAGCCGCGCGGGTCATCCGGCGCAGCCACGCCGCGGGCATCAAAACGTGTTTGTTCATCATCGTGGGCTTCCCCGGCGAGACCGACGCGGAATGGCAAAAGACGATGGACTTCGTGCGCACCAACGCCGAGTGGATCGATCAGATCAAGTCGATCAACTCGATGCACGTCATCACCGGGACGATGGTGCACCTGCATGCCGCGCAGTTCGGCCTCGAGCTGCCCGAGCGCGATTACCATTACCTGTGGCGCTCGGTCGACGGCACGAACACGCCCGCCGTGCGCAACGGGCGCATCCGCGAGATGCTCGCGTTGTGCAAGGAGTTGTCGATCGAGGTGCGCGAAACCAACCTCACCGAGGGCAAGCAGAACGACCTGGCCGCGTCGATCGGCGATGAATCGCTGTCGATGGAACTGCGCATGAAAATGCTCATCGACGAGATCAACGATCTGCGCAGCTTCGAGACCGACACCGTCGAGGCGGGCGACAAAGCCGGCGCGCAACCGGTCGAAGAGGAAGGCGCGGCCGACGCGGTCGACGCGGAGTTTATCGGCAACAACCTTGCCCTGGCCGGCGTGCTCGACGGCGCGCGTGTGTTCGCCGGACCCGAGCTGTTGGAAATCGACCTGACCAATTTCTGCAACCTCAACTGCGTCGGCTGTTGGAACCATTCGCCGCTGATGCGCGAAAAGCAATTTTCCGGCGAGGAAAAGAAGCGCCGCCTGCCGCTTGACCTCTTGCTCCGCCTGATCGACGACGCGGCCGCGCTGGGCGCGAAAAAGGTGCAACTGTCCGGCGCGGGCGAACCCTTCTGCCACCCCGACGCGCTCCCGGTCATCGAGCGCATCAAGGCGCACGGCCTGGAATGCACGGTGATCACCAACGGCACGCTGCTGAGCGAAACGATCTGCCGGCGCATCGTCGAGCTGGGCGTCGATCATTTGACCGTCAGCGTCTGGGCGGGCACGCCGAAAATCTACGAGGCGACGCATCCCAACCAGAAGGGCAAAACGCTGCTCAAGCTGCAAAACACCCTGCGGCAGCTGCATCGAATCAAACGCGAGCGGCGCACCTACTACCCGCAGGTGAAAATCTACCACGTGGTCAACCACCGCAACGCCGGCGACATCGACGCGATGGTCACCTTTGCCGTCGAGTCGCTGGCCGAGTACCTCGAGTTCACGCCCGTCGACACGGTGCCCGGCTACACCGACGAGCTGGCGTTGACCGACGAGGACCGCCGGCGCGTCGCCGATCAGTTGCGCGCTTTACCGCAGCGCGACGATTACCTCGAACTCGACCCGACGCAAGGTCGGGGCGCTTCGGGCGAACTGGAAAAGAAGGAATTCGCGCGGTTCGTCAAACGCTCGATTCTGCCCCAGGGTTTCAAGTACGAGCTCGACGACATCTCCCGCTTCGACGTGCTGTGCCCGCGCAAGGAATGGCGCTTGGACGTGCGCGAGGACAACCAGGTCGAAAACGCGATGCTCTTTTTCTACCCGTCGCACGAGTGCGCCAACTGCCCGCTCAATCCCCAGTGCGAAATCGACAAGGAGCGCTACGTGGTTAAGGTCGAGTTCACCAGCTTCCTCGGCTACGGCGCGTTCCTGCGGCGCATCTCCACGCCCGCCGAAGCCGGCGCCTACGACGCGGACATGGTCGACTCGCTGCCCTGCTGCGTCGGCTGGACCTACGCACGCGTGAAAACCGACGGCGCGGTCATCCCCTGCTGCAAGGCCGACAAAATGCCCCTGGGCAACCTATACCAAAAGCGTTTTTTGGACGTATGGACCGCCGAGCCGTACCGCGAATTTCGCGCCAAGGCGCTTACGTTGTCCAAGCGAGACAAGTTCTTCGCGCCGATCGGCTGCCTGATCGCCTGCGACAACCTCGGCCAGAACGTGCAAACGAAGGAACGCCTGGAGACGTTGACCGCCGACGAACGCGCGGCGCTGCGCGACGTCGAGAAAAAAGGCTTCGGCGAACTTTAATCGACGATCCATCACGGCGAAGAAGATCGCGCGCGGCCAAGCTACGTTTGCCGATGGCACAGATTGCCGCGCTTTCTTTCTTGCCCGCTTAGTAACCGTAGCGGCTGCGCCGCCGGCGCTTCTTTTTCTGCCCGCCTTCGGCGTAATAATAGTAGTAGGAATAGTAACCGTAATCGTACTTATAACCCGATGAGATGTTGTTGGTGATGATGCCCATCAGGTTGGCTTTGACCTTTTCCAACAAGTCGATCGCGCGGTTGACGCCCGAGGCGCGGCTGCGGCCCAGTTCGACGACCAACAGCGTGGCGTCGACGGCAACGCTCAAAATTGCCGCGTCGGTGACCGCGACGACCGGCGGGCTGTCGAGAAGGATCAAATCGAACTCGGTCTTGAACTGCTCGATCAGATCCTTCATTTGCTGGCTGCCGACCATTTCGGTGGGATTGGGCGGAATCGGCCCCGAGGGAATCATGTACAAATTAGGAATCTTCGTTTCGCGCAGTACGTCCTTCCACGACGATTCCTTCATCAGCACGTTGGTCAGGCCGGGGTCGCGCTGCGTTTCGAAAATGTTGTGCACGTTGGGTTTGCGCAAGTCGCAGTCCAGCAGCAGCGTGCGCCGCCCGGTGTTGGCGAAGGTCAGCGCGAGGTTTGACACAATCGTCGATTTGCCTTCGCTCGGCCCGGCGCTGGTAATCAGCAGCGAGGTCAGTTGCTGGTCCGGATCGGCGAAGTGAATGTTCGTGCGCAAGGTGCGGAACGCCTCGCTGATCGGGCTTTTCGGGCTGTAGTGCGTGACCAGGTTGGCCGACACCGGCCGCGCGGCCTCGGGCTCCTTACGGTAGTCGGGGATGCGCGGGATGATGCCGTAGACCGGCTTGCGGATGACCCGCTCGACTTCTTCGATCGACTTGAGCGAATCGTCGATGAACTCCAGAAAGAAGGCCATCCCCAGCGCGAGCAACAGACCGGCGACCATACCCAGCAGCAGGTTGAGGCGCACGCGCGGCTTGATCGGCGCCTTGGGCGTCACCGCCAGATCAATGATGCGGATGTTGCCGATGGTCGCGGCCTTGGCAATACGCGCCTCTTCATGCTTTTGCAACAAAAAGGTGTAGATCTGGTTGGTCACTTCGCTACTGCGCATCAGCCCGGCCAACGCGCGCTCGGTGTCGGGCAACGCGTTGATCTTCTCGTCGAAGCCGCCGATGACGTTGTGCAGCTTGTTCAACTGCGCTTGGAGCGAAGCAACGGTGTTTTTCAGCACAGTGCGGATCTGCGCGCCCAACGCATTGATTTCCTGGGTGAGCGCCTTAACCTCGGGCGCGTTCTCGGTCATGTCCGACAGCAGCGCGCCCTTCTGCCCCTTGAGTTCGGCCAGCTTGAGGCCCAGGCTCGCCAGCACGGTGTCCTCCGCCGAGGAAAGGCTGGGCAGCGACGCCTGCTCGATGCCTTCGTTCTCGATCGCCGTAAGCATCGACTGGTATTGGTGTTTCTGAATCTCCAGTTGCGCCTTTTGCATCTCGAACTTGGCGGTCGACTCGATCAGCGCACCCGCCTCCTCCGAAAGCATCATGATGCCGTGGTCCTGTTTGAAGCGCTTGAGGTTGTCCTCGCTGGCGTCCAGGTTGTCGCGGATGATGTCGAGCTGTCCCTCGATGAATTTCAGCGTCTGTTGCGCCTCGCGGCTTTTTTCGTCAATGTTCTGCCGCTGATAAACCTCGACCGTTTTGTTCACGATGTCGCGGGCCATCTCCGGGTACTGGCTGGCATACGAAATTTTGATAATCTGCGTTTTCTCGCCGACCTCGGTCACGCCGAGGTTGCCTTGCACCATGCGCACCGTGGCGTCGAAGGGTCGTTGGACGAACTTGAACCAGTCGCCCTTCTCGGCCTTCTCCAGCAGCACGGTGAACTGCGAGCCGTCGACGTTGTAACCATCGGCCAGTGTGCCTTCGCCGAGCTTGTCGCCTTTGTGCAGCACTTCGAAACGACCCTGGTCGTCGATGAATTCCACCGTCAACGTCTGTCCACGCTTTTCCTGCGCCAGGTTCACGTCGGCGAGCGTGACCTCCAGGTCGCGCGTGTGCTCCAACTGCATCACGTCCAGGCGCAGCTCGCGCACAACCGCCTCGGCGACGGTCCGGCTGCGGATGATCTCCATTTCGGCGGGCACCTGGCTGGTGCGCCCGAGCTGAATGAGATCGCCCAACAAAATATTCTGCGTTTGCTCCTGCTTGATCTGCACCAGGCAGAACGCCTCGTAAATCGGCGTCATCAAAAACGTATGCACCGTAACCGACAGCAGCACCACCAGGAAGGTGAGGATGGCGACGATGCGCCGCCGGTACAGCACGCGCAAATAATCCGCAAGGCCGACTTCGCTGGTACGATAACGCAAATCCATCGAGCTACCTGTCCATAAGAGAGTTGATGGACGCGGCGTCCACCACGATGCGGCTGAGGTTCGGCAACAATTGCGACAACACGCGGTCCCACTTGGTCAGGCCGGCCGCGGGCACGAACACGATATCGCCGCTTTGCAGGAAAGCGACGTCGGGCTTCATCCCGCGCAGCACCTCGTCGTAGTTGACCGTGTACACGCGCGGGTTGGCCAGGTTGCCGCGGATGATCTTGATCGCGCGCTTGTAGGCGGTGGTTTCGTTGAAGCCACCCGCCTCGGCAACCGCCTCGCCCAACGTCAGGCGCGCCTTGCGCAGCGGCACGGCCCGCGCCTGATTGACTTCGCCGAGCACGTAGATTTTCGCATCGTCCATGCTGGGCAGATAGATGATGTCGCCGTCGGCGAGGAAAACATTCTGGCTCACGTCGCCCTGTTGGAACAACGCGTAAAAGTCGATGGGGACCACGTTGCCGTGCCGGATCAAATAAGCGCCGCCGAGGTTGGCTTTATCGGTCGGGCCGCCGCTGACCGCCACGCCTTCGAGCACGTTGGTCGTCGCGGTCACCGCGTACATGCCCGGTTTGTTCACCTGGCCCATGACGTAATAGACCTTGCTGGCGTATTCGAGGATCTCGACGTCGACCTGCGGATTGCGCAGCACTTCGCCGAGGCGTTCGGTAAGCAGCTTCTGCAGTTCGCCGACGGTCAAGCCGGCCGCGTCGACCGTGCCCACGTGCATCACGAACAACTTACCGTCCGGCCGGATGCGCGTATCCTTGCTCAAGTCGGGGCGATTCCACACGATGAGGCGCAGCTTGTC
Source organism: bacterium (assembly GCA_036743315.1). Lineage (GTDB taxonomy): Bacteria > Lernaellota > Lernaellaia > Lernaellales > Lernaellaceae > CALBTQ01. Next base: position 9,320 of record DAINPV010000043.1, read on the forward strand.
TTCCGGTCCGAGTCGATAATCGCCGCGCCGCTGGCGGATGTCGTCGACCATGCCGCGCACGCGTTCGCGCAGCGCCTGCTCGTCGGCCGGGCTGCTGTCGGCGTCCCACCATTGGTCGCCGGCATCCGGTTCGGCGGGCGATTGGGTGGATTGCGCGGATTGGCATCCGCTGAGCACGACCACCAGCAACAATACCCACAGTGTCAGGGCCCGTGGATTCGTCAACGTTCCTCCTTTGGCGGCCTGCATGTCTTGAAATGCCTATGCTACCGATTTTTCCCGGTTTTGCAAAAGGATTATTCCGCCGTCGTCGATTCGGCCGCCGGCCGGCGCTTGCCGAACAACGCCACCAACAGCACGCCGGTCATGTACAAAAAGCACAGCGGAATCGCCAGGCCGATCTGCGTGGCCACGTCCGGCGGCGTCAGAATCGCGGCGACGATGAAAATCGCGACCACCGCATAGCGGAATCCCCGCAGCAAACCGCGCCAGGTCGCCAACCCGATGCGCCCGAGAAAAAACATCACCAGCGGCAACTGAAATGCCGTGCCGAAGGCGATGATCAGCTTGGTCGAAAAGGAAAAATATTCGCGGATGGTGATCAACGCTTTCAGCGACTCCCCCTGATAATTCTCGATCAAAAAACTCAGGCCCAGCGGAAAAATCTTGAAATAGCCGAACGCGCCGCCGATCACGAACAAAAACGAGCCCGCGCCGACGAACGCCAGCAGAAATTGTTTTTCCACCATGCGTAAGCCGAGCCAGACGAACCGGCCTAGGAAATACATCCAGAACGGCGTCGCCGTCAGGAACCCCGCAAACAGGCCGACTTTGATATAAGTGACAAAGCCCTCGGGCGGCGAGGTGAACACCAACCGCTGTTCCTGCCCGAGACGCTCGTAGATTTCCATGATCGGCAACATAAGCACACGGAAGATTTCGTCGGCGAAATAGAGCATCACGCCCGAGCACACGGCGATGGCGATCACGCTGAAGACGATCGCGTTGCGCAGTTCGCGCAGGTGATCGATGATCCCCATCACGCCCGGATCGGCGGCGGCGTTCTCGGGGGCGGTTTGGGCGGACGCTTCCGGCTCGCGGCTCACGAATCGGCCTCCTCATCGACCGGGGCGGGATCGGGACCGGACTTCGTGCGGTGCAGACCCGGCACATCGTGCAACACCCGCGCCTGCCGCTCGCTCACGGCGATCGGGCCGTCGTCGCTTTCGTCGTCGGTGTCGTAAGCCGGACCGGGATCGGCGGCCTGTTCGCGTTCGGCGTCCAATTGGGCTTGTCGGCGCGGGGAAAGCGGCGCTTTATCGGGCACGGGAGCAACGTTGGGGCCGACGGTTTTTTCCGCCTCTTCCAGGTCCATGCGGCGCAGCTCCGCGTTGATCTCACGCTGCATCACCGCCAGATGATGTCGCGCCCAGCCATACATGCGTCCGAGCGTCCGCATCGCTTTGGGTAGATTTTTCGGACCGATGAAGATCAGGGCGAGGACCATTACCAGGACCAATTCGCCCATGCTCATCCCAAACATGGATACTCCTTGCCGCAAACGAGGCCTGCAAGCGGCGAACCTAACCCGCACCGTTGCGACTGTCAATAAGGATAGACCATCCGTGCGGTGCGGTAAAGTTGTCGCGTTGTCGCTTGGTTAGGGGACGATGCGCAGGGTCGAGGCGCCGGCTTCGGCGACCTGCACCTGATTGCCGCCGGCCATTTGCGCACGCATAAGCGAATCGGCGGCTTTATGGATCAGTTCGTCGAAGGTCTTCAGCGGGCTCTGGTGCAGGTTGTACCAGGACACACCGATCGACAAATAGATGCGGAACGGGTAATCGCCGATGCGCACCTCGCGGTCGCGCAGCATGACCAGCAACCGCTCGGCCAATTCCGACGCGCCCTGCATGCCCGTGTGCGGCAGGATCATATAGAAACTGTCGGTGTCGAAATGGCCCAGGCCATCGAAGATCCGCTTACGACCTTCCAGCACCCGCGCCACGCCGCGCAGGATGCGCGAGGCTGCCTCGGATCCCTGCAGCTCACGCAGGGCGCGCAGGCCGTCAACGCTGATGAGCAGGAAGGAAATATCGTCGTTATGTCGCTTGGCGCGTTCCCATTCGGCGCGCAGCAGGCGATCGAGGTAATTGCGCTTGAACAGGCCGGTATTGGCGTCGGTCACCTGACTTTCGCGGATGCGCTGGTTGGCAAGTTCGAGGTAGGCGTTGCGGCGGCGCAGTTCCTCGCCGGTCTTGGCCAGGCTGAACGCCTTTTTATGCAATTCCATCGTGATTTCATTGTTCTTGAGCGAGCCGGGCTGAATGGCCTGCCCGACCAGAAACGCGCGCGAACCGTCGCCCACACGATGGAACGAGGAAAACAGCGAAAGGTCGGATTCGAAGGCCGTGCGCACCCGGATCATCTCGTTGGCAAAGCCCTCGCCTTCCACCAAGTCGGGAATATCGCTGTCGTTTTCGACCACGACGATCTCATAGATCGACCGGCCGATCAGCTCCTCGGTAGGATAGCCCAGCACGGCGGTACACCCCTGCCCCGCCTCGACGACATTCAACTTCCCGTCAAACACCATGGTGACGAGCCGCGTGTTGTCCAGCAGGTATCGTAATGCGAATTCTTCGATCGTGCCGACTGCCATACTTTTTCTCTCCAGCAGTTCCATCGGCCTGATTGGCCGATTGCTAAAGAGCGAAATTGCCTAACGCGAGAATTAATCGTCAGCCCTGGCGGGCGCCGCAACTGCTCGTAAAAAATAAGCTTTATAATATCAGGCAGGATTCGTCCGCCCGTCAGATTATTGCTTGACCTTCTTGGGTCCGACGGTTTTGGCGACTTCCTCACCCATTTCCGCCTCGACCTCGGCCAGCGCCTCCTCGCCCGGACCAAGTGACTTTTCGGCCACCGGCTCGGGGGATTTCAGGCCCAGTTCCATTTCGAACTGCTTGAGCAACTCGTTGGCTTGCAGTGCCTGCGCTTCTTTCTCGATTTCGATGCCCGCGACGTCGATATTGTCCAGCGCCATTTCCATGCGCGCCTGGTTCATCGCCGACTCGCGGTTGATGCGTTCGATCATCTCGTCGTGCGTCTGGTCGACACCGGCCACGCTGAACGACTCCATCGCATCCGCAACCTTTTTCTGCCATTCGGCCTGCTTGTGCTTGGCGATCGCCCGTTGCGCCTCTTCGACCTTCGCCTTCTTCTCCAACAGGAATGCTTCCTTGACCTTCAGCGCCTTGTCGTAGGCTTCCTCGTTGATTCTGAGTTGTTGCTCGTCACTGGCGTAGTCCTGGTTGATCTGTTCCAGCGTGGTCGCATAGTTGAGCGCGATTTCGCGCCGATTGGCCTGCAGCGCCGCTTTGATCTTGGCCTTGAGGTTCTCGATCTTCGCCGCACGCTCCCGCTGACGATTGGAAACCAACGTCACGTTGGCTTTGATCATCGCGATCGACTCGTTCATTTTCGGCACCTGGTCGTTCATATCGCGGATGTTCTGCCGTAAAATCTTCTCGGGATCTTCAACGCTTTCGATCGCACCGCCGAAGATGCTGCGAACCCAACGCTTGAACCGTTCCCACATGGCGCCCTCCAAAACATGAAGTGAGTCCTTTATTCATACACGGTTATCCGAGGGATGGTCAAGACATTGTGTTGCCGAAAATCAACGCTCCTTTTCGGTTCACGGTTGACATGCAGCCCGGCGTAGAATAGGTAATTTGAGAGCGGAACTTTATTCTTTTCCGGAGGATTCGATGCGCCGGTTATACTTGATGCCGCTGATTTTGTGCCTATCGCTCCTCGTTGTCGCCTGTGCGCCCGAGGACGAAGAGGACGATTCCAAGACCGATGAGTCGGTTCGCATGGAGTTGATCGTCGACGAGGACGACGTTTTCGGTTTCGTGCCCGGCGCGGACATGGGCACGGTCGTGTTCTCCGACACCGACGGACTGGTCGGCTCGCGCATCAAGATGGTCGTGGAAGTCGACGAGATCGACCGCTTTCAGGACCAAACGTTAACCGCTACGCTCGAACTCACCAACAAAAACGCGATCCAGGAAGAGGATTACGTGGTGACCTTCGACGTGCGCAACGAACGCACCGAGTACGAATTCTACATTCCGCAAATCTGGACCGTGCCGACGATTCTCAACTTCGAGTTCTCGCTCCACTACGAAGAAGACAACACCGAAGGCGGGTTGGATGTCTTCACCGCCAAGCTCGACTATTGGTTTAAAATCAGCCAGGGAACGCCCGCGACATAATCAGGTTCGGCAACGACTTCCGGTTGCCGAAAAGGACGACCCATCCATGGATTGCGACAGGTCGAGTAAAACGTCCCTGATTTTTTCGACGACAATGGAAACGACCCTTCGGCATTTTCTTTTCGCCGTCAAAGCCTTAAAGTAAGCAAATGAAACGAATACTGCCGCTGCTGCTGTTGTTGTGTGCGCTCGGCGCGACCGCCGGCGACGGACCGACGCTACGTTTTCACGCCGGCGACGTGGCCGCCCCGACGATGTCCGCCGCGCAATTGAGCGCGCAATGGAAAACGCTGATCGACGCGGGTCATCCTTTCCTCGTGCGTTTTGATCGCGGACCCGCCCTGCCCGCCGCCCTGGAGCCGCAAGCCTATGGCCTGCGCTGGCTCGCGCCCGTGCCGCCCGACGGCTACGTGGTCGTTGCCGCGCCGGGCGATCACCGTGTGCCGTCCTTCGTGCGCTGGGCCGGCAAACTGCCGGCGGCGGCGAAAATCGGCCCGGCGCTGGCGCGCCAGATGAGCGCTTCGACCTACCGCGTGCGGCGGTTGGACGAGCCGTTGCGCATCGTCGCCGCCGCCAAGGACCTGCCGCTGGCGGCGCTTCTCGGCGATCCGCGCGTATTGCAGGTCGACCGCGCGCGTCCGCCCTTCCGACCCGCGAACGATCGCGTACGCAAGATCACCGGCGCGGATGTCGTGCAGCGCAATCCCTGGAACCTCAGTGGGGCGGGCGTCAACCTGGGCATCTGGGACGAAGCCGATGTGGATCACTCCGATTTCGCCGGACGCTTGACCAACATGCAATCGCTGGGCGCCAGCGAACACGCCACCCACGTGGCCGGCACGATGGCCGGCGACGGCGCGGCCGGCGGCGGACTCTACGCGGGCGTGGCGCCGGGCGCGAAAATTTTCGCCTGGGACTTTGAAGATCCGCAGGCCGACCTGGCCGGCGAAGGTTTCGCCAACGACGTCGCCTGGATCAACAACAGTTGGACCTACTGGATCGAGGAAGCGCAGGAGAACTGCTCGGCGCTGAACACCTACGACGAATTCACCGCCGCTTACGACGAATTCGCGCGCGGTTCCTACGGCCAGGTCGTGGGCATCGTCTTTGCCGCGGGCAACATGGCCGATATGTGGGATTGCGGCATCGCCAAGCGCGGCGGCTACGAAAGCCTGCCGCCGCCGGGCACGGCGAAAAACGTGATCACCGTGGGCAGCGCCGACGACGGCAACACGGTCAGTTTTTTCTCCAGCCGCGGCCCGACCGCCGACGGGCGCATCAAACCCGACATCGTGGCCATGGGCTGCGACCAAATCGACGACGGTTATATCACCTCGACGCTGCCGGGCGACGAGTACGGCGGTCCGGGCTGGTGCGGCACAAGCATGGCTTCGCCGCAAGTGACCGGCGCGGCGGGCCTGTTGCTCGAGTTGGCTGAGCGACGAGAAATCGAAGCGCCGTCTTCGCTGTTCAAAGCGCTGTTCATCGCCGGGGCGCGCGACGTAGCGCCGCCGGGACCGTCCTTCGCCACCGGTTACGGCCATATCGACCTGGCGGCCTCGGCCTCGATGCTCAACCGCGCCGCGTTCGTCGTCGACACGCTGACCGCTGAAAAATCGCTCTACGAAAAGGAAATCGACGTGCCCGCAGGCACCGCCGCGCTCGAGGTCACGCTGGCCTGGGACGATCCGGCCGCGAACCCGACGGCGAGCATCGCGTTGGTCAACGATCTCGAGCTGCGGTTGATCGATCCTGACGACAACGAGCATCTGCCCTGGGTGCTGGACCCGGCCGATTACGACGCGGCGGCGACGCGCGGCGCGGATCACCTCAACAACAGCGAGCAGGTGCGCGTCGACAACCCGGCGGCCGGCCGGTGGAAGGTCCGCGTGAGCATCGCCCTGCTGGTGCAGGAGCAGACCTTCAGCCTCGCCGGTTGGGCGCTCAGCCGTCTCGATTGCGACCGGGACGGCGACCGCAGCCCGGGAGAGATCTGCCAGGGCGACGACTGCGACGAAGACGATCCGGCGATTCACCCGGGTGCGGCGGAAATCTGCGACGACATGATCGACCAGAACTGCAACGGCGAACTGGACGACGGCTGCCGCGAGATCGACGACGATGACGACGACGACGATACGCCGCCGCCCGACGACGGCGAAGAAAAAGGTCCGACCCGCGAACGCGCCGAAGACGACGGCGGTTGCGGCTGTCTATAACGCGCATCAGGAGAGCGCATGAAACGCATAATCTTCTTAGGGTTGTTGTGCATCCTCTGGCTCGCCCTGCCGGCCTGCAACGAGGATGAAGATCCCGACACGCTGACCAATCTCGCGTGCGACGAACTCGTCGAGGATATTTACGACGACTGCGACATCACGCTGCCGCGCCTCGACGGCGCCTATCCGTCGCGCGCCAAGGCCCGCCAATATTGCCGCGACGACGAGGAATACGACTGGGCGTGCGTCGACGATTGCGTCTTCGACCATCGCGGCCTGTGCACGTCGTTGGCGTTGTGCCTGGAGGATTGCTCACTCGATTAAGTCGGCGAACAGATCGTAGTCGGCGGCATCGGTGACGCGCCCGCGCACGATCTGCCCGACGCGGCAACTGTCCTCGGCGGGCGCGCGCAGATAGGTTACGCCGTCCACGTCCGGCGCCTGCCGCGCGCTGCGGCCGACGTGCGAATAGGCGTCGTCGTCGTGCTTGTGCAGAATTTCCTCGATTAATATGTCCTCTTCACCGCCGATGCGCGCGACGAGCTTCTCGCGGCTGATGTCCTGTTGCGCCGCCAGCACGCGATTCAGACGATCCTGCGCCTCGTCACGATCGACCCACTCGCCCTGCGCGTACGAAGCCGTGCCCTCCTCCGGCGACCAGGTGAACGCGCCCAGGTGATCGAACCGCCACGCGCGGATGAATTCGATCAACTCGGCCACGTCGTCTTCGGTCTCGCCCGGATGGCCGACGAGAAACGTCGTGCGCAGCGCGATGTCGGGCATCGCCGCGCGCAACCACGACAGCGCCCGTTCGCTTTGCGCGCGCGTCTGGGGTCGATTCATGCGCTGAAGCACGCGGTCGCTGACGTGTTGCAGCGGCAGGTCGAGGTACGGCACGACCGCACGGCACTGCGCCATCGTCGCGGCCAGCGCCTCGTCCACCCGTGCCGGATGCGCGTACAGCAGCCGCAGCCAGCGCAGCCCGTCGATTTCGTCGAGGCGGCGCAGCAATTCATTCAGCGAAGAACGCGGTTTTAGATCGGAACCATAAAGCGTCAGATCCTGCGCCACCATGTCCAGTTCGACGACACCCCCGGCAACCAGTTCGCGCGCTTCGCTGCATATGTCGGCGAGCGGCCGGCTGCGGAACGGCCCGCGCAAACGGCCGATAATGCAATAGGCGCAGGCGTTCGAACAGCCGTCGGCGACTTTGAGAAAGGCGCGGTGCGGCGGCGTGCTCAGCAACCGCGCGAGCGCGCCCGCATATTGTTTCGGGTGCGGCGCGAAAGATATCTGCCGCTCGCCCGTGCGCGTCAGGTTTTCCAGCAGCTCGTCGAGCCGTCCGAAATCGGGCACGCCGACGACCAGGTCGAGCTCGGGCATTTCGCGCGCCAGTTCCTCGCGGTACTTTTCCGGCAGACAGCCGACGGCGGCCAGCCAACGCGTTTCGCCGGCTTGCTTGGCCTCGGCCATTTCCAGCAGCGTGTCGACCGACTCGGTCGTCGCTTCCTCGATAAAAGCGCAGGTGTTGACCAGAATCAAATCGACCGAGCCATCGGGCGCGACCTCCCACCCGGCGCGCCGCAACAGCGCCGCAATGCCTTCGCTGTCCACAAGGTTCTTCGCGCAGCCCAGGCTGATCAACCGATAGGTGCGCGTCACGGCAGCATCTCCAGGAACGCTTCGAGGCGCGTCAGGCCCTGCCCGCTCAGCGGCCCGGGGCGGTCGCCTTCGAGCGCCAGCATGGGCACGCGCAGTTTGTCGCGCAACACCACCGCCTCGATCTGCCGGTGACAGAACGCCTGCAGGTAATTGATGACGCCGTTGGCGCGGCGGCGGGCGATTTCGTTTTCCAGGTCGCCCAGGCGATGCGCCAAGTCATAGGGATACGTGTAGCGGCAGAATTGCTCGACCAGGTCGGTGCACTGGTAGGGCATGGCGAACTGACGCGGCACCTCGGTGAAGATCAGGCGTGCCTCATGCTGGTCGACGATCTCGAACAGATCGGTGAAGATCGGCGGCACGCCCAGCAGCGCCAGCCGGCGATGACAGGCCGCGCCGCGGCGCTTGTCCGCCTCCAGCAGAAATTCCTGCAATTGGCCGGCGAAGCGTTCCGGTTCGCTCCCGAAATCGCTGGCCGACACCAGCCACTTGTGCAACTCACGCGAGGAAATTTTGTTTTCCTCCCAAGCAAGACGATCCAGTTCCGCCAGATGTCGCCGCAGCGGCCGCCACTGCCGCCGCACCGCCTCGGCCGCGCTAAGTTCGACGCCCAAGCGGTGCGCAAAGTCCTGCAACGCCGCTTCGACCAGCGCCGGTTCGGGCGAAGCCGGATAGCTGAACGGGATGATCGGCACGCCCTGGTGCGCCAACACTTCGGCCAGCGCGCGGGTGTTCGAGCAATCGCCGGTCAGCACAGCGACCACCGCGTCGACCCGGCCCCGTTTCACCGCCGCGTAAATGCCTTTGATCCAGGCGCAGATGTTGGGGGGGAATCCTTCGCGCTCGGCCTGATCGAGCAACGCGGGCGCCCGCGTTGCTCGATCAGGCCGAGCG
>DAINPV010000044.1:0-18082 GCA_036743315.1 bacterium
CCAGAAACAACGTGACGATGATGTTCTTGATCGCCAGCGCCAGCAGCGACCATTCGGGCGTCAGCAATCCCTGGAAGATCGGCTTGGCCGTCGCCGCCCGGCCCAGGAACTTGCCCAGGTCCACCTCGGTGACCAGCGCCGCGACCCAGTAAGTCAACACGAACAGCAGGATCGTCACCACGCCCCAGCCGGTGCGATACCACGGCGGCCCGACGATATCTTTGGGCCGTTCGACCAGCCGCGTACCGCTGAGCCGGTCGTGCCAGGTCAACCCGTCGGCGTGCAGCGCCGCCGTCCACAACCCGGCGCCGGCGACGGCCGCGGCGGGCAGCCACCCGACCAGGCGCAACAGCCGACGCGACCGGGCGGGCGCTTGTCCGTCTTTGTCGACCAGCCGCTTGCCGAACAGTCGCAACGCCGGCGACGCGTCGAAGGCCCGCAACGTCTCGGCCAGCAGCGCCGCGACGATCAGCCACGCGATCCACGTGTAATGCACGTGCACGGTGAAATAGTAGGCGAGCAGAAAGTGGATCAACAGCAGGCCGAAGGCGACCAGCGCCCAGTCGACGACAAAACCGCGCAGGCGGTCCCATAACAACCGCAAACGCTGACGACCGGTGGGCGCGGCGCTCATCGGATCTCCACCTCCTCGGCCTCTTCGCCGTAAATCTCGCAGAAGCGCGTTTCGTCGATGCCCGCCGGCGAACCGTCGTACACGATCAGGCCGTCCTTGAGCGCAATCACCCGCGTGCCGTAGCGCCGGGCCAGCGAAAGGAAATGCAGGTTGCACAGCACGGTCAGCCCATGCTCGCGGTTGAGCGCCGCGAGGTACTTCATCACCGAATGGCTGGTCGCCGGATCGAGGCTGGCCACCGGTTCGTCGGCCAGCAGCAGCACCGGTTCCTGCATCAACGCGCGGGCGATCGCCACCCGCTGCTTCTGCCCGCCCGACAACGCCTCGACGCGCGTGGCCGCCTTTTCGGCGATGCCCACCAGGGCGAGATTCGCGCGCGCCCGCTCGCGTTCGGCGGCGCTGAACAAACCCAGCACGCCCGCCGTCGCGCCCTTGCCGCCCAGCGCGCCGGTCAGCACGTTGCGCAGCACGCTGTGGCGCGGCACGAGATTGAACTGCTGGAAGATCATCGCGATGCGCCGGCGCGCCGCGCGCAGCTTCTCGCCCTGCGCGGCGGTCATGTCCGTGCCGTCGACCTCGATCGTCCCGGCGCTCGGATCGAGCAAGCGGTTGATGCAGCGCAGCAGCGTGCTCTTGCCGCTGCCCGACAGCCCGACCACCGCGACGAACTCGCCGCGCGCGACGGCTAAATCCACGCCGCGCAGCGCCGGCGTGCCGTCGTCGTATGTCTTGGTCAGGCCGCGGATGGTCAGCACGTTCACTCCAACAATTGCGCGGCCAACTCGGGGGCCAGCCGCACCGCTTCGCGAATGACTTCGTAATCGGCGTCTGTCGTGGGGACCAACGCGGTCACGCCGTACAGATTCTCCAACGCCTCGCGCCCGCCCGGCGTGGCCACGTAACGCAGCAGGCCGTCCTTCACGCGCTCGCGGATCGGCGCGGGCAGCGTGGCGCGTACCGCCACCAGATCGTTGGGAATCGGCTCGGTCAGCGCCAGGATCCGCACCTCGTCGGCGATCCGCGGAAACGTTTCGCGCACGAGCTTGCGCGCATCCTGAATCTGCCCGTCGCGCACGGGGCTGTGCCAGGTGCAGGCCGCGTCGACCTTGCCGTCGCGCACCGCCAGCACCGCCTGCGGATGCCCGCCGAGGAACACCTCCTGCGCCGGCGCGATGCCGCGCTTGATCAACATCGCTTTGGGAAAGATGTGCCCGGTCGTCGACGCCGCGTCGGTGTAGCCGATGCGCCGTCCGGCGATATCCTCCAGCCGCTGCAGATCGCTGTCGGTGCGCACGAGAAACTGGCCGTAATACACGTCGCTGCCGTAACGCACGATGCGCAACAGCGGCAGCGCGCCGTTGAGCTCGTGGGCGCGCACATAGGCGAACGGCGCGATCCACGCCACGTCGGCCGCGTCGGCGCCCAACGCCTGAATGAGCACCGCATAGCTGGTCGGCACGCGCACCAGGATCTTCAAACCGGTCAGCTTCTCCAGCGCCTGCGCGACATCCTCGGCGGACAGGATGATGCGATCGGCCTCGGCGCTGGGTGTGAAAAACATCTTCACCGGATTGCCCGCCGTGCCCAACTCGCTCTTGCCGCCCCACTGGCTGTCGCGGATCTGCGCGGCCCACACCTCGACCTCGTCGCTGAGCGTGCGCTCGCTCGAACAGGCGCTCAACGCCGGCAGGCAAACGAGCAACAACAACCACAGCCAACGCGCGCGCACCAAAGTTCTCCTTGGTTTGATGAAAGCGAGACGAATTCTAGCAACCGCGCCCGGCGTGTGTCGAGGAAGGATTTTCGTCGGCGCGATTCAATGTCCGTCAGCAACCGCAGCCGTCGTCGTCGTCGTCATCGCCGTCGGGCGAAGCGTCGTCGTCGGTCGCATCGTCATCGGTCGCATCGTCGTCGGTCGCGTCGTCGTCGATTGCGTCATCGTCAACGGAATCGTCGTCGACCGTGTCATCGTCGGTCGTGTCGTCGTCGACCGTATCGTCGTCTACCGCGCCCACGGAGAGCGCGCCGAGCAGCGTGTCGTCGCCGAAGACGGTGGCGACGTGCAAGTCGAATTCGCCGCTCGCGCCTGCGGGCACCGTCAACGAAAATTCGATGATGTCCTCCTTCACCGATACGATCTCATCGGGCGTTAGGATCACGTCTCCCTGCCGCAACGCGACCTGCAAACCGTCGGCGATGAAATGCGCGCCCGTGACGGCGAACGTGACGCTTTCGCCCGGCTCGGCTTGCGCAGGCGTCAGCGCCTCGACGACCGGATCCTGGGCGAGATAGATCTGCACCGCGCCGGCTTCGCGACCGCCATGGTAATCGCGGTTGGCGGCGACAACGATGTCGTCGCGACCGTCGCCGTCGATGTCGGTCGACAACAACGCCTGGCCCAGCAGGCCGAAACGCTCGGGACCGTAGGCCGCCCAGTCGGCGTCGGCGTCGGTTTGATCGGCGGCGAGGAAATCGTCCCCGCCCGCGAACAGGTAGGCCGCGCCGGCATTGCGCTCGTCGCCGTTGTCGTGCCGCGATTGCGCCACCAGCAGATCGAGCGCGCCGTCGCCGGTCGGATCGCCCGCCGCCAGCCGCCAGCCGAACCGTTCCCATTTGGCCGCGCCGCGCAACACGGTCGCGACGTTCACCTCGTCGATCGTCTGCGTGCCGCTCAGTTCGTCGCGATCGACCACGTACACGCCGCCCGCGTATTTCGCGTTGCCGTCGGTCAGCGACGGCGCGGCGATCGCCAGCAGCGTGCGGCCGTCCTGCGCGAAATCGCCCGCCGCGACCTGCATGCCGAACTTGTCGAACTCGCCGACGCCCGTAAGCGTGAACACCGGCGCGGTCGGATCGTCGCCGGCGAAGTCGTAGGCGACCAGCGCGCCGATCTCCTGCGCGTCGTCGCCGTTCACGCCCGGCGCGGACACCAGCAGCAAGCGCTCGCTTGCGCCGATCAGCACCGCGACATTGTACCCGTGCAGGTCGTAGGCGTTCGCGCCCGCGACCACCACGTCCGCCGCGGTCACGCCGACTTTGCCGCCGGCCGCCGAGCCCGCGTAAAACACGCCGACCAGCCCGCGGTGGTTGCCGTCGTTCCAGGAATGCGGCGCGGCGACGACCAGATCGGCGAATCCGTCGCCGTTCAAATCGCCGCCCGCGAGGCTGTGCCCGGCGTTGGCAAATTTGTCTTCGCCCTCGACCGTCAGCAGCGACGTGGCAGTCAGTCCTTCGTTCGATCCGGCGTAGACCTCGACGCGCCCCTTGTACTGGCGCACGTCGGCCTGCGCCGCGGGCGAGCCGACCGCCAGGTCGTCGATGCCGTCGGCATTCAGATCGACCGTCGCCAGCGCCCAGCCGCGCCGCCCGTGCGTTTCCTCGCCCAACAGCGTGACGTCGGCGTCGGCCGCCGACAATTCGTCGCTCCACTCGCTACGTCCGTAATACACGTACACCGCGCCCAATTGCGGTGCGCCGACCTCGCCGTATCCCGGCGCGCCCACGGCCAGGTCGCGCTCGCCGTCGTGGTTGTAATCGCCCACGGCGAGGCTGTGCCCGAAGTGCAGATAGTCGCGGTCGCCGGCGATCATCGTCGAGGGTTCGCCTTCCTTCGCCGCGTCTTTCGTGCGCGGTTCGTCCAGCAGCCAGCGCGGTACGCGCACGTGATAGGTGACGCCCCGCGCGCCGCGTTCGCGTTCGCTTTCGATTTCGATCAGTCCGTCGCGCCACAGCGCCCAGCCCTGCGCGATCGCCGCGGCTTGTTGCGCATCGAAGCCGTGCATGATCGAAGTCGGCTCGTCCGTCCCCTCGTCCGGTACGCCGTTTTCGACATACCCGATGTACTGTTGCCACGACCACATCGTGCGCACGGCCATGCCGTCGATGCCGCCGTAAAACAGATCGAGTTGTTCTTCGACCAAAAACGGCGACCACGATGCGACAATCGGATAAATCAAATGTCCGCCGAGCCGGATGGCGACGGTGCCCAGCAGGAAGACGAACGTGCGCGGCTCCAGAATTTCCGCCGTCACCGACTCGTAACCGCGGATGTGGTAGACCTCGACGATGTCGGCGAAGGGCCAGTACCACGACCACTCCACCCAATCCATGTCGCGGTCATGGCTTTGGAAAAATTCCCCCCCGCCGTCGACCACATTGTGTGCGGCCTGAAAATCGTCGTGAAACTCCAGGTGGCTCAGCAGACCGATCGTGCCGTCGCCGCTGTGGATGTCCACGTCCGCGCTGTTGTGCGCTACCACTCCCAGGTAAAAGGCGATCGTCTTGATCGTCTCTTCGTCCCATGGCTTGGGGTAAGTGTCGTGAATGTACTGGGCGAAGGCCTCCATGAACGGCGGCCAGTGCGCTTCCTCGGATTCATCGGGGTAGCCGAACTGATAGCCCCAGTCCGGAAACGGCGAGCCCGCCTGATAGGCTTCCGGATGATCGAGGATGTACTGCCGGTACTCCGGATAGTCCTCGTCGTCGAAAAAATACGCGGCGCGCGTGGACACTTCGCAATGGACCGCCATGCCGGCCGCGAAAGCCGTGCCGGAAAACAGCAGGAAAAAAACAAGCAGCAACATCCATCGGGTACGCATCGATCATTACCTCCGGCCTTATTTTTAACCGGCCCGCATTACGAACGGGCTATTTTTATGTTCATTTGCCGAGAATGCAAGACGCGGCCGATTCGCGCGTCATGCTCTCACTTTTCTGTTTCGATAACCTATTCGGCGCCGACCGTCAGGTCGCCCAGGGCGTCGAGGGAAAAACCGTTGCTCGTGCCCGGATTGAAATCGCCGTAAGTCCACGTCGCCCCGCTGTCGTGCGAGTAGCGGTACAGGTAATGGTAATTGCCGGCGGTGTTGACCGTCAGCGTGCGCATGAATTCGTCGTTGTCGCCCACGCTCTGGTTGAAGGTCGCGTTGAGCCAGGTGAAGGCGTCGGGGCGCGTGCGCGGATCCTTGTCGGTCGGGCCGTAACCGATCTGCGCCTTCAGCGAACCCGCCGGGCTGCCCTGACCGGTCACGCCGGGAATGTACACCTGGCCGTAGATCGACTCGGTGGGATCGCCCACGGTGGTCGTCGTCGAGGCCGGCCACTGCAGATCGCACCAATCGACGTCGTCGTTGTACACGTAGAGGCGGCCCAGGTCGGCCACGGCGAAACCGTTGGTCGTGCCCACGCCGACGTCGCAGTAGGTCCAACCCTTGCCGTCGGTCGAAGCGCGCACGACATAGGCGTAGGTGTCGGCGGCGGCGACGGTCAGCGCTTTCATGTACTCGTCGTTCTGGTCGCCGGAGTGGCCGTCGTTGTAGGTCATCGCCGACCATGTGTAAGCGCCGGGGTTAGCGCTCGGGTCGGTCGCGATGGGTCCGTAGCCGATTTCCACGTCGAGATAGGCCAGCGGCGAGCCCGAGCCGGTCTGGCCGGGAATGTGCACCCGGCCATAAATCGTCTCGCTCGCCGTTCCCTCGGCCGTGACCGTCTCGTACGGATGCTGAATGTTGCACCAGTCGATTTCCGCCGGCGTCGTATCGTCATCGCCGGTATCGTCGTCGGTCGTGTCGTCGTCGCCGGTGTCGTCGTCGCCGGTGTCGTCGTCATCGTCGATGTCGTCGTCGCCCGTGTCGTCGTCATCGGTCGGCGTGGTGTCGTCATCGTCGCTCGTGTCGTCGTCGTCGCTCGTATCGTCGTCGTCGCTCGTATCGTCGTCGGACGAATCGTCGTCGGTCGTGTCGTCGTCGTCCATTAACGGGCCGCCGCTATCGTCGTCGTCATCGTCGTCGCCGCAGGTCGCCAGGGGCAGCAGCAGCGCAAGCATCATGAACAGGAAAAGCGAAACCGCGAAGCGTTTCATCGACATTGCTCCTTACTTGTCCGAAGTGACCGTCAGCGTGCCCAGATCGTCGACCGAATAACCGTTGGCGATGCCGTCGCCGAAATCGCAGTACGTCCAGCTCGCGCCGCCGTTGGTCGAGAAGCGATACACGTAGTTGAACGTGCCCGCCGAGCCCGGCGTGATCGCGGCCATGTATTCGTCGTCGTTGCCCACCGACATGTTGAACGCTACGTCCAGCCACGTGTAGGCGCTGGGGTTCGTCGCCGGGTCCGTGCCCTGCGGACCCCACCCGAGCTTCGCGGTGATCTGGCCCGAGGCGCTGCCGCCGCCCGTGTAGCCGTCCACATACACCCGGCCGTAAATGCTCTCGGTCGGCGTGCCCACGGCGGTCGTCGTCGCTTCCGGCCACTGAATGTTGCACCAGCCGATCGGAATCGACTCTTCGGCCACGTGCAGCAGGCCGAGCTGATCGGTCGACACGCCGTTGTCCGTGCCGTCCAGATCGCAGTAGATCCACGTCGCGCCCGCATCGGCGCTGAAGCGATAGGCGAAGTTGTAATCGCCCTCGTCGTTCTCGACGATCTGCGATTGGTACTCGTCGTTGTTGTCGTCGACGTGATCGCCGTTGTAACTCGCGGTCGTCCACGTGTAGTCGCCCGGCGCGGTCGACGGATTCGTGCCCTGCGGGCCGTGGCCTACCTGCGCGGTCAGGCCGCCGCAGTAGTTCGCACCGTCGGTGCAGCCCTCGACATACACCCGACCGTAAATGTTTTCCGTCGCCGTTCCCGGCGGGGTGGTCGTTTCCGCCGGATATTGCAGGTTGCACCAGCCGATCGTCCGCGTCGCGACCGTCAGCGTGCCCATCGAGGACGGCGCGAAACCGTCTTCGCTACCCGCGCCCAGATCGCAGTAGGTCCACGTGCCGCCCCCGTCGCCGGAGAAGCGATAGGTGTAGCGATACACGCCCGCTTCGTCTGCGGTGATCTGCGCCTGGTACTCGTCGTTGTTGGCGTCCTCGCTGCCTTCCTCGGGCGCGAAGTTCGTGTTGTACGCCGCGTCGGTCCAGGTGAACAATTCCGGATCGACCGACGGATCGGCTCCCTCCGGCCCGTGGCCCACCTGCCCGGTGACGCTGCCGCAGGCCGAGCCCGCCGTTTCGGTGCAGCCTTCGACGTAGACGTGGCCGTAAATATTTTCGGTCGGCGTTCCCGGCGTGGTCGAGGTCGACTCCGGCCACTTGAGCACGCACCAGTCGATGGCCACGCCCGGCTCGCCGTAGCGGAAGCCGTTTTCCAGCTCGGTGTATTTTTCGTCCGGATTGACGACCTTTACCGTCACGAGGCCCGATTGTTCGTCGGTTGCGGCCGGCGTCGTACCCGACAGTTCGGTGGCGCTGACGAACTCGACGTTCGTCGCTTCGTTCGCGCCGAAAAAGAGCGTCGCGCCCTCTGCGAAGCCGCGCCCGAAGATCGCCACGTTCGTGCCGCCCTCGACCGGCCCGTTGTCGGGCTGCACCGAGAGAATGACGAACTCGTCATCGTCGTTGTCGTCGTTGTCGTCGTCGTCGTCGTCATCGCCCTTCTCGCAGGCGACGACCAAAACGCACGCCGCGACGATCGACAACGCCGCGACAATCAGCAGCCAACGGTGATTCATCATCATGTCCTTCCCCGTTCGTGGAAAAACGGTTTTCTTCTATTTTAGCCTTTTACGCCCCCGGCCGTCAGCCCGCCGACCAAATGCCGCTGCAGCGCGAAAAACAGCGCCATCACCGGCAGCGACACCAGAATCGCCCCGGCCGCGAACCGGCCCCATTCGGTCGAATAGTCGCCGACGTACCGCTGCAGCGCCACCGGCAGCGTGTAGGCCGTTTCCTCCGACAAAAACGTGGCGGCGAGAATGAACTCGTTCCACGCCGTCATGAACGAAAACAACGCGGTGACCACGATCGCCGGGCGCGCCAGCGGCAACACGATCTTGGTGAAAATGCCGAAGCGCCCCATGCCGTCCATCACCGCCGCCTCTTCCAGGTCCTTGGGAATCGTGTCGAAGTAACCCTTGAGCATCCACACGCAAAACGGAATCGCCGTGGTCGAATAAACCAGCGCCATGCCCGCCAGGCTGTTGAGCAGGTGCAGTTTCTGCAGCAGGATATACAGCGGAATGGCCATCACCACGCCGGGAAACATCTGCGTCACCAGAAACAGCGTCATGCCCGTCTTGCGGCCCGGGAACGAAAATCGTGAAAACGCGTACGCGGCGGTCGTCGCCAGCGCCACGCCGATCAACGTGGTGGCCAGCGAGACGACCACGCTGTTGAACAACTGATGCGCAAACAGCCAGTGCCCGGCCATGTCGCGCGCGAAAAGCAGGTCGGTGAAGTTGCCCAAGTAGAATTGCGTCGGCAGCGGATTGGCCGACAGCGAAAACGCCTGCGACGGCGTCAGCGCCATTTTGATCACCCACAGCACCGGATACAGCGTCAGGAACGTGAACGCCGTCAGCGCCGCGTAGGTCAACGCGATCGTCCATCGCCCGCGCTTCATGCCGCCTCCGGATCGCCGGTCAGCCGGCGAGTGAACAGCGAGTAGCCGATCAGCGCGATGAAAATCAGCGTCGCGTACGCCGCGGCGTAGCCGTACTGTTCCTGCCGCGTGAAGGCCCAGCGGTACGCCTCGCTGATCAGAATTTCCGTCGCGCCGTCCGGTTCGCCGCCCGAGACGAGGTAGATGATGTTGAACATGTTAAATGTCCACACGCTGCCCAGAATCACCGCGGGCACCAGCGCCGGTTTGATCAACGGCAGAATCACGCGTCGGAAGCGCGTCCAGCCGCCCGCGCCGTCCATCACCGCCGCCTCTTCCAGGTCGCGCGGAATGGCCTGCAGCGCGCCGAGACACACGACCATCATGAACGGAAAGCCCAGCCATGTGTTGGTCGTGACGTTCGCCGCGAAGGCCGTCCAGAAATGCGAGAACCAGCTCACCGGCTGCACGCCGCAGAAACTCAACAGGCCGTTGATCGCACCGAACTGACTGTGGAACATGCCCTTCCAGATCAACGCGGTGATGTAGTTGGGCACGGCCCACGGCACGATCAGCAGCACGCGATACACGCCGCGCAGCTTCAGCCATTGGTTGCGTAGCAGCATCGCCAGCGCCAGGCCGAACGACACGTGCAGCGCGACGTTCACCGCCGTCCACAGCACGGTCACGCCCAGCGTGAAGTAAAACGACAGCGGGTCGCTCGCCGGGTAATCGGCGCTCATTAATATGTTGATGAAGTTGGCCAGACCCACGAAAGTAAACTCGCCTTGTCGATGGGAGAAAAACGCCACCGCCGTGCCGACGATGAACGGAATGAACACCAGCAGCAACATCGACACGGCCGCCGGCAGCAAATACAGATACGCGTGCTTCGCCTCGCGCAGTTCTCGCCTACGCGCGCGGCGGTTCATCCGCCACGCCCACCACGCCGCCAGGGCCAACAGGATCAATCCCAGCGCGACCGCGTAGGGCGTCGGATCCTTCGCCGCCGGTGGTTTGCGCGTTTGCACCTTAAGCTGATACTGCGCCTTGGCCAGCGCCGCGCCCGGCTCTCTCGCCCCGCGCAACGCCGCGCGCAACGCCTGCGCCGCCGGCTCCCACATCGCGCGCATCAACGGATTGTTGGGCATCGGCACGCTGCGCTCGACCTGCGCCTTGAAGGCCGTCAAATGCGGATCGATCCGCAGATCGGGCAGCTCGTACACGGCCGAAGCGGCGACCAACTGCTTGCCCTGCTCCAGCCGCACGCGCGCGCCCTCGCCCGCGGCCAGAAAACGCGCGAAGGCCAACGCGCCTTGCGGATCGCCCGCGTAGGCCGAAACGATCGCCGCCTCGACCGTCAGAAACGGCGTGGCCGGTTTGCCCGTCGCCGACACCAGCGGCAGCGGCGCGACGCCGTAGTCGATGCGCGGATCGATCTCGCCCAGAAACCACGGCCCGTTGATCACCATGTCCGCGCGCCCGTCGTTGAACAACTGCGCGACCAGCGCGGCGGTGGGCTCCTCGGGCAGCAGGTTACGCCGCATCAAATCGGCGACGAACGCGACCGACGCCACGTTGCCCGCCTCGGCCAGCGTCGGTTCGCCCCGCTCGTTGAACAACCGACCGCCGAAGCCGAAGAGCCAGCCCGCGTGGTGATAAAAACTGCCTGCCTCGTAGGCCAGACCGAACTCCTTCGCCGCGCGATCGGTGCGGCGCTCCAGATAGGCCACCAGTTCGTCGGTCGTCGCCGGCGGCGCGGCAAGCAACGCCTTGTTGTAAATCAACGCCACCGACTTGAAGGCCAGCGGCACGCCGTAGATTCGCCCCTGCGCGCGCAGCGCCTCGATCGTTACCGGAAAGAATTGCGCCTGCGCGTCCGGCGTAAACTCGTCGTCGAGCGGTCGGATCAAATGCGCGCCCGCCCAATCGGCGATGCGTTCGTGCGCGAAGATGAACACGTCCGGCCCCTGCCCGCGCGGGATCGATGCGGTCAGCTTGTTCGCGTACGCCTCGTGCGCCACGACCAGTGGCCGCACCGGCGATTGCGGATGCGCCTCGTTCCATTGGCGTACCAGCGTTTCGAGCGCCGCCTGCTCCTCGCCGCGATAGCTGTGCCACAACGTGATCTCGCCGGCACGCGCCGTCGCCGCGCCCAGCAGGGCCAGTAACAACAAGGCGACGACGAAACGCTTCATCGCTTCACTCCGGCCTGATCGCTTTTTCGGTGGCGCGGTCGAACAGGTGCACGTCCGACGCCGCGACGCGGAAGGTGACGCTTTGTCCGACGGTCAAACGCGCGCAGTTCGCCGCCGGGGCCTGCGCGACCAGCGGCTGCTCGCCGCAACGCGCGTGAATATAGGCCTCCCAGCCGACGGGCTCGACGACCTCGACCGTCGCTTCGACGCACCCCGCGCCCTCGCCGTCGAGCGTCAGGCTCATCGGCCGCACCCCGGCGAACACCTCGCGCCCCTCGCCGTCGAGCGATGCGTAGGCCTCGGGCAGCGGCAGCGCGAAGCCCGCGCCGCTCGCGCGATTGTCTTTAAAGGTTGCGGGCAGAAAATTCATCGGCGGGCTGCCGATGAAATGCGCGACGAACTTGTCGGCGGGCGTGTTGTACAGCTCGGCGGGCGTGCCGATCTGCCGCGCGACGCCGCCTTCGAGCACGACGATCCGGTCGGCGAGCGTCATCGCCTCGACCTGATCGTGCGTGACGTAAATCATCGTCGCGTGCATGTCGTGATGCAGCTTGCGCAGCTCGACGCGCATCTGGCCGCGCAGCGCCGCGTCGAGGTTCGAGAGTGGTTCGTCGAACAAAAACGCCCGCGGCTGCCGGACGATCGCCCGCCCGACGGCGACGCGCTGCCGCTGCCCGCCGGACATCTGCTTGGGCAGACGGTCCAGCAACGCGGTCAGGCCCAGCCGTTGCGCCGCTTCGTCGACGCGCATTTTGATTTCGTCCTTGGGCATCTTGCGCACGGTCAGCGAAAAGGCGAGGTTCTGGGCCACGGTCAGGTGCGGGTACAGCGCGTAGGATTGAAAGACCATCGCCAGGTCGCGATCCTTGGGCGGCACGTCGTTGCAGCGGCGGCCGTCGATGAACAGATCGCCTTCCGAAATCTGCTCGAGCCCGGCGATGCAGCGCAGCAGCGTCGATTTGCCGCAGCCGCTCGGGCCGACCAGCACGATGAATTCGCCCGGCGCGATGTTCAGGTCGATCCCTTTTAAAATGACGTTGTCGCCGTAGGCTTTGACGAGACGGCGGACTTCGATGAAGGGGCGCGCGCTTTCCGGGGTCATGCTCGTTTCCTACCGTTCGCGAATGTAGATCTTGCCGCCGCGCGGCTGCACGGTGATTTTCACTTTGCCGCCTGCGCCGACCACGATCGTGTCGTCGGTCTGGTCCTGATCCTCAAAGACGTTGACCAGCACGTCGCCCTCGTCGAAGGAGGTCTGCATGTCGTTGCCGTCCTGCCCGTCCATCCACGCGGCGCTGGTTACCGATTCGTGCTCGTCGTTGGTGTTGAGCACGACCAACACGGTGTCGCCCTGGTAGCTGCGCTCGAAGGCGAAGATGCCCGCGTCGTCTTCGTCGCCGGTGCGTTCGGTCGACCAGCGGATCGTCATGTCGCCGCGGCGCAGCGGATCGAGCTTCTTGCGCAACTTGGTCAGGTGGCGGATGAACTGGAACGTTTCGTTGCCCGTGTCGTACCCGCTGGTCCACAGATCCTCGCGGTTGAACGGATCGTTGCCGCCGTCGAACTGCTGCTCGGTGCCGTAGTAAAGGCACGGGATGCCGTCGACGGTCAGCAGGTAGAACAGCACGTTGTGCAGCGAGGCGAGGTTCGGATTTTCATACAGGAAGCGCGGGATGTCGTGGTTGTCGATGAAGTTGACCAGCAACTGCTGCGCCGAGAGGCCGTCGCCGTTTTCGTCGATCGGCCCGTTGGGATTGGGCACCGACGAGTAATTCGTCTGGCGCGCGTTGAACAGATCCTCGATCGCCTTGGTCGGGCCGTTGTTCTTGAACACGCCGTCGATGACGGTGAACTTGTGCGAGAAGTAGAAGACCGAGTCGACGCCGTTGTTGAAGGTGTAGCCGCCGATCAGCGCGTCGTCGCCGTCGAAGGCTTCGCCGAACATGAAGAAGTTGCGCTTACCGTGCTTGACGCTGTAGCGGCGGATCGCCGGGCAGAACGTCTCCCAGAAACCGTGCTCGACGTGCTTGAGCGTGTCGATGCGGAAGCCGTCGAAATCGGCCGCGCCGATCCAGTAGGCGAAAGCCCTGCTCAGCGCCTCGCGTACGGCCGGGTTCGTCGTTTTGATGTCCTTGAGCCCGCCGGGGAAATCGCCGGTGAGCACCTGATCGCGGTCGTTCCAATCCCACACACGGCCCTTGCGGTTGTACCAGTCGGGGTTTTGAAATTCCGCCGGCTGCGGCGGCACGCGGTTGATCGACGGTTCGTAGACCCACACGATCGGCGCGGGACCCGACTCGCCCAGCGACGTGCTGCCCTGCACGCCGCGCGGATCGAAATCCGGATCCCACTCGCTCACGCGGGTCAGTTGCGACGAAGTGCCGCTGCCGTAGATCGACTCGTCCGGCTGGCCGTTGCCGTTGATGTCGTAATAGAAAAGCTGGCCGATGTGATTGGTGATGATGTCCAGAATCACCTTGATGCCGCGGTCGTGGCAGGCGTCGACCAACTCGCGCAGTTTGGCGATGTCGCCGAAGTGCGGATTGGGCGCGGTGAAGTCCTGCGGCCAATAGCCGTGGTAGCTGGACACCCCGGCGTCCTCCTCGACGTTCTTGAACGCCGGGCTGATCCACAACGCCGTCACGCCCAACGCCTCGATGTAGTCGAGCTTGTCGATCAGCCCCTGCCAGTCGCCGCCGTGGTAGGCCGTCGGCGCGTAGGGATTGACGTTGTAGTCGTTGTTCGGATCGCCGTTGTGGAACCGGTCGACGAGCACTTGATAGATAATCTCGTCGCGCCAGTCGGTCACGTGCGTGCCGATGTCCCAGTCGTCGGTCACCGGCGACAGATCGACGCAGCCCAGGGCGACGAACACGGCGAGCGCCGTCACGACGGGCGTCAGGGCGATGATCCACTGCTTGCGGTCCATCTCATTTCTCCCAGGTGAGGCGATAGACCTCGACTTCATACGGGGACAGCGTCAGCGCGATCCCCTTGTTTTGCACGTATTTGCTCTCCACCCGCAGCGGCGCCTTATCCGCGTCGAAGGCGTCCTGGCAGACGATCTCCCCTTCTTCGATGCTGTAGCCCATGAAGGTGATCGCCTCCTCGGCGATCTTCAGATCGAAGCCGTGACTGCCGTTGGAGAAGTTGACCACGACCAGCCAGTTGTCGCCGGTCGCCGCGTCGTAACGCAAAAAGCTGTACACGTACTGGCCGCTCGAATAGCGCCAGTTGTCTTTGTTGAGAAATTGCAACGAGTAGAAATTGCCCGTCGCGAAGCCCGGCTTCTGCGCCAGGGCGATCAGGTCGGCGTACCACTGCCGCAGCTCGCGCCGCCCGGCGTCCAGGCCGCCGCCGTCGTATTGGTAGTTGTTCACCCAATCGGCCATATAGGGCATCGTCCAGTAATCGAAAATCGTTGTGCGCCCGTCGTCGCCGCCGAACCCTTCCGCACCGGTCGCCGGTTCGCCGACCTCCTGCCCGTTGTAGAGCAGGATCGGCCCGACACCCATCAAATAAAGGGCCGCGGCCACCGGCTGCCCCGCCTGGAAGCTGCCGAAGCCGCTGTCGTCCGGATTCTCGCCCGCGACCACCGGCGAAGCGATGCGGCGCTCGTCGTGGTTTTCCGCGTAGTGCAGCAGGTGTTCGGCGAGAAAATCGTCGCGGCTGTTGAGCAGCGTCTCCAGGTCGTTCGCCCATTTGCCGCAGCAGTAGATGCCCTTGAGCGCATCGTACGCGCCGTCGTCGTAGATCGCGTTGAAGCCCGCCTTGAGCATGTTGCCGAAGGAGAATCCCGGCGGCGCGTCGCCCGACTCGTAGGCTTCGGCGAAGAAGTACACCTCCGGGTCGCGTTCGCGCGCGGCAGCCAGCAGGTAGCTCCACGCCTCGATCGGCGCCCAGTGTGCGAAGTCGCAGCGGAAGCCGTCGACGCCCAAACCCTGCCAGTAGGCCAGCACCTCGTCCATCTTGCGCCAGGTGTCGGGCAACGGCTCGAAGGACGATTCGCCGGTCGTGAAGTCGTAACCGTAGTTGAGCTTGATCGTCTCGTACCAATCGTTGGCGGTGAGCACGACGCTCGTCTGGTTGTTGCCGGTCGCCTTGGGCACGTCGCCCGGCGGGTTGCCGTCGTTGTCCTCGCTCTCCAGCGTGCCGTCGGCCCCGGCGGGTCGCGGCCAGTGCTCGAGTTCGGGCAGCGAGAGCACCTGCCCCGGCGGATCGACCAGGTAGAAGAAATTGTTCTGCGGCGAAAAGAACACGCTCGCGTAGTCTTTCGCGCCGAAGTTCAACTCCGGCTTGATGTCCGATTCGTACGTGCGCGCCACGTGGTTGGGCACGAAGTCGATGATCACCTTCATCCCCGCGTCGTGGATGCGCTCGACCAACGCGGAAAATTCGCTCAGCCGCTGCGCCGGATCCAGCGCGTAATCGGGGCACACGTCGAAGTAGTCCTTGATCGCGTAGAAGCTGCCGGCCTTGCCCTTGAGCACGTCCGGGTCGTCGGCCGGCTGCGGCGAGGCGAGGCCTGAATAATCGGTGTTCGTCGCCTGCTGCAGCACGCCGGTCAGCCAGATGTGCGTAATGCCCAACTCGCGGAGCGCTTCGAGCGCGACCTGGTCGATGTGCTCGAACTTGCCCACGCCGTTGGTCGCCAGGTCGCCGTCCCACTCGTTGACGTTCTTGACGTTCGAGAACAGCCGCACGACCAGTTGGTAGATCACCGGCCGCGTCGTGTCGCCCGAATCGTCGCCGTCGTCGGTAAAGTCCTTCGTCTCGTGCTCTTCGCCGCATGCCGTGAGCAACAAGGCGAGCAGCGCCGCGACGATCAGTGCGTGCTTGAGTTGAACCACCATTCCACTCCCAGGCCGAGGAAATGCTCGGTTTTATCGGGCCGGCGCAAATCGCCTTCCGGGTACGTGCGGCGCGCCGAGCCGTTGGGTTGGCTGATCGTGTAGGTCAGGCGCAGTTGCGGGCGGCGGTAGCTGCCGCGCCCGAGGCTGACGATTTCCATCAGCGAGTACTGCGTGACCTTGCTGACCTCATGCTCCTGCGACTGTTCATCCAGGCCGAACGGGTAGTGCTCCTGATAGGAAAACTCGAAGCCCTGGTGCAGATGCTCGGTAAGGAAAATCACCGGCCGCAGCGTGAACGCGCCCTCGACGAAATCGTCGGTGTCGTATTCGTTGACGTCCGCGTCCTTGAACTTGCGGAGGTACCCGCCGGCCAGCACGCCCGCCCAGTAAAATTCCCAGTTCGCCGACAGCGCGCCGACGAACTCGTACGCCCCGGCGGTCGTGCCGTCCCGGTCCAGGCCCCAGGGCACGCCCGCTTCGCCGTAGGCCGCCAGGTCCTGCGCCCAGCGCGCAAACAGATTCACATGACTGTTGGCTCCGAAGCCCCACAAGCCGAGCTGCCCGCCCAACACCCAACCGCTTTCCTCGGGCAGCGTCGCGGCGATGACGTCCGGATCGTAATCGGGCACGTCGCCGTGCATCAGTTCCTCGCTGATGTGTTCGCCCTTGTCCAGCGTATGCTTCTCGCCATAGAGCACGCCCTTGATCCCCAGACCGCGCCAGATGTTCAGGCCGTATTGCGCGCGGCCCGAGTATATCCACCGTTGGCGGTCGAGCAATAATTTTTCGCGCGAGCCGTTGGCCGCGCCGGGCACCTCGATGGTCTGGAATTGATAATCGTCGGCCAGCCGGTTCACGCCGACGTGCGCGCGCACGTCCAGCCCGTTCCACACGTAGCCCAGACCGCCGCCGACGGTGTTCAGGTTGTCCAGCGGCCAGAAATCCAGCAGGTACACGTCGTCGCCGCGGTACATGCGCGAGCCGACCCACGCGCGGATCGCCGGCACGTAGGGCACGAAGCCCCACGCCTCGGCGTACATGTTGCGCACCGCGAAGGTCTGATCGTACTCGCCGCTGTAGTGCGCCAGCGGCTCGAAGAGCGCCAGCGTGAACAGGATGCGGCTGCCGAAATCGTCCGGCGCGTCGATCGTGTAGGCGAAGTCGAGCTCGCCGTAGCTGGGCTCGAAGAGGCGCGGGCCGTGCGCGACGACGTTGGTCGAATAGCCGCGATGGCCGTCCATGTCGTCGCTGATCTGCACCCGGCCGTAGCTGCCGAACTGGAACTGCCCGACCGTCGTGGGCGCGGGCGTCGGTTCCTCGGCGGGCGGTTCGTCGTCGGCCCAGGCCGCGCCGCCGGAGATCGTCAGCGCCAGACACCATGTCGCCAGGATCAAGAAATGCGTCAGCTTCACGGATCACCGATCCTTATGGGGGAGATGTTAGCGAATCTCCTTTTGTTTTAGAGCGCCTCGCCGCGTTCGTCAACGCGCGCGCGACAAAAAGGAATAACCCGCGATATCCGCTTTTCCGCCGCGTGCAGCCGTGCTATTAAAAGGCTCCGTCGCCCGGATGGAGGAATTGGTAGACTCAGGGGACTTAAAATCCCCAGGCCGCAAGGTCGTGCCGGTTCGAGTCCGGCTCCGGGCACCAATGATTTCAAGGGGTTAGGTCATCGGGCCTAGCCCCGTTTTCTTTAATAGTTATTTTTGGTGTCCATATAGGTGACCATCGAATTACAAATACAACCTGGAAGTGAGTCAATGACAGCATTCTTGTTCTCGATAGCATTCTGGTTCTCGATGAGATTGATCGATTAGGAAGATCTATGCCTTATGTATGTCTCTGTATATATTATATATGTGCCAGCTATCCACAATTGATCGATTAGGAAGATCGTAGGCGGTGGGAGCGCCGGTGTAGACCATCGTGATACGTGCCAGCTATCCACAATTGATCGATTAGGAAGATCATACAAGAGCGGGATCAAAAATGAAGGTTGAGGGTGGTGCCAGCTATCCACAATTGATCGA
>DAINPV010000045.1:0-18065 GCA_036743315.1 bacterium
ACCCGAAAAAGAGCAACTGCTGGCCGAGCTGCTGCCGTTGCAGGTCCATTACCAATTGTACAAAGCGTTTCTGGAAAGCTTCGCCGCTGAAATGGGCGCCCGCATGAGCGCCATGGACAGCGCGACGTCCAACGCCGAGGAAATGATCGGCAAATTGACGCTACAGTTTAACCGAGCGAGACAAGCCGCCATTACAACCGAGTTGCTGGACATCATTAACGGCGCCAACGCTATTTCGTAATTTGTGGAGAGGAACGATGAACCAACCACAAGGCAGGATCACTCAGGTCATCGGCGCGGTGGTCGACGTACGGTTCGACGACCACCTGCCCGCCATCTATAACGCCCTGCGCGTTTCCAACCCGTCCATCGACAGCCGGGAATGGAACCTCGTTTTGGAAGTCGCCCAGCACTTGGGAGAGAACACGGTGCGCACCATCGCCATGGACTCGACCGACGGTTTGGTCCGCGGCCAGGCGGTGGTGGATACGGGCGCCCCCATCACGATGCCGGTCGGCGAAAAAACGCTGGGCCGCATCCTCAACGTCATCGGCGACCCGGTCGACGAGGTCGGCCCGGTGGTCACCGACAAACGCTACCCGATCCACCGCAGCGCCCCGACGCTGCTGGATCAGGACGTGTCCAGCTCGATGCTCGAAACCGGCATCAAGGTCGTCGACTTGCTCGCGCCTTACTCCAAGGGCGGCAAGATCGGCCTGTTCGGCGGCGCCGGCGTCGGCAAGACCGTTCTGATCATGGAGCTGATTCACAACATCGCCACCCACCACGGCGGCTACTCGGTCTTCGGCGGCGTCGGCGAGCGCACCCGCGAAGGCAACGACCTGTGGAACGAAATGAAAGAGTCCGGCGTTATCAGCAAAACCTCGCTGGTCTACGGCCAGATGAACGAGCCGCCGGGCGCCCGCAGCCGCGTCGCCCTCTCCGCGCTGACCGTCGCCGAATACTTCCGCGACGAGGAAGGCCAGGACGTGCTGCTGTTCATCGACAACATCTTCCGTTTCACCCAGGCCGGCTCCGAAGTGTCCGCGTTGCTGGGCCGCATCCCCAGCGCCGTCGGTTACCAGCCGACCCTGGGCACCGAAATGGGCGAGTTGCAGGAACGCATCACCTCGACCAAAAAGGGTTCGATTACGTCGGTACAGGCCATCTACGTGCCCGCCGACGACTTGACCGACCCCGCGCCGGCCGCCGCGTTCGCGCACCTCGACGCCACCACGGTTCTGAGCCGCCAGATCGCCGAGCTGGGCATTTATCCCGCGGTGGACCCGCTGGACTCGACCAGCCGCATCCTCGACCCGCAGGTCGTCGGCGAAGAGCATTACACCGTCGCCCGCAACGTCCAGCAGGTGCTCCAGCGCTACAAGGACCTGCAGGACATCATCGCCATTCTCGGTATGGACGAACTGAGCGAAGACGACCGCCTGATCGTCTCCCGCGCGCGCAAGATCCAGCGGTTCCTCAGCCAGTCGTTCTCCGTCGCCTCGCAGTTCACCGGCCGCGAAGGCAAGTACGTGCCGCTCGCCGAAACGATCAAAGGCTTCAAGATGATCGTCGCCGGCGAATTGGACGACCTGCCCGAGCAGGCGTTCTACATGGTCGGCAACATCGAAGAGGCGATCGAAAAAGGCAAGACCCTGTAAGGGGGTGAGCTATGGCAGATACGTTATCGGTCAAACTGGTTACGCCGACGCGCAAACTCTACGAGGCCGAGGCGATGAACATCATCGCCCCGGGCGCGAACGGCGAATTCGGCATCATGCCCGGCCACGACCCCTGGATGGTCGCGCAGGGCATGGGCCCGTTGAAGATCCAAAACGCCAAAGGCGAACTCGAGCAATTCTTCACCTGCGGCGGCTTCTGCCAGATCGACGACGACAAAGTCGTCATCCTGGCCGAAGTGTGCGAAGCGTCGATCGACATCGACGTGACGCGCGCCGAAAACGCGAAAAAACGCGCCGAGGAGCGCATCGCGGCGTCGCCCAAGGACGATTCCATCGACCTGCTGCGCGCCGAAGCGGCCCTGCGCCGCGCCCTGTACCGTCTGGATATCGCCGGCGACTGACGCCCGCGAAACGACCCTGCCTTGTCACGCCCGCGGCCTCAGCGCCGCGGGCGTTGTTTTTGCCGGCCAAAACGCGCCGCGCAACTTGAATTAAAGCAGGGGCCATGCTAGGTTGCCCCATTCCGCATACGTCGGGAAGGGGGCGGTTTGCGCCGCCGTGCCGACGTCAATCCTTTGCATAGGTGAGACGATGAAACGGTTTTGCTTGACTTTGATCGTTGCGGCCCTGCTCCTGGGCGCCCTGCCCTGGGCGGCGGCGGCCGAGGAAGAAGGCCTGAGCGCCATCGGGTTCGATATGCACGGCTACTATCGCGTGCGCTACGACAGCCTGTTCAAACCGTCCTGGGCGGTCAACGACGGCGGCGATTCGGACTGGTACAGCTACATCGACCAGCGGTTCCTGCTCAATTCGACGCTGCTGATCGCCGATCCGATCCGCATCCACGTCGAGCTGGACATGCTCAAGAACACGCTCTGGGGCGACAATCAGCTTGAGTCGACACCCTCCGCGGTCATCGAGCGCATGCCCAACGATCCGACGACGATTCAAAACGTGTCGTTTGAAAACCTGACGCTCAACACGGTCGATCCCTTCGCCCAGTCGGTCAGCAACACCGGCCTGGACGGCGAGGACGTCGACCCGGTGCAGATCCGTCAGTTGTACGGCGAGGTGCTGCTGCCCATCGGCTTCCTGCGCTTCGGCCGCATGGCCCAGCATTTCGGCATGGGCATCTACACCAACTCCGGCTCGCCTTACGCCCGCTACCTGGGCCGACCCGACGACCTCAACGATCTCAACAGCGGCTTCGACGCCGACTACGGCGACGTCGCCGACAGCCTGCTGTTCGGTACGCGCGTGGCCGGGCTGTACTACCCGATCCTCTCCTACGACCGCGTGGCGGAAGAGGACTTCCGTTCCGGCAAATACGACATCCACCAACTGTCGTTGACCAACTACTTCCGCGACATCACCTTCTCCTCTACGCTGCACCTCGACGGCGGACTGGCCTTCAACTACCGCATGCAGGACGCGACCGACGCGCGGCTGTGGTTGTACAACCTGTGGGCGCGGCTGGCCTGGGCCGGCTTCACCGCCGAGGCCGAGGCCATGGCCACGCAGGGCTCGCTGAAGATGATCCACGGCGACGAGGTGAACGATCTGCGCGACGCCGGTCTGCCCGTCGGCAAGGGCGGCGGCAAGATCGACGCCAACGCCTTCCTTGCCGCGACGCGCTTCGGTTACGACGCCCGTCGCTGGGGCGCGGGGTTGGAATACGGCATCAGTTCGCCGAGCGATTCGAACCCGGACGACGAGTTCGATCCCGCCGCGCTCGCGGCCGTGCGACAGGCGGCGCAACAAGCCGCGGCCGATCCGGACGACGCCGACACGCAGATCGACTTCGTCAACACGGTGATCAACAACCAGGCGGCCTTCGGGCGGCACATGTACACCATCGGCTTCGACCGCGACTACAACGTCGACCTGATCGGCTGGGAAACCCTGATGGGCGGCTCCGTGCAAAACGGCATGTACGCCAAGCTGGGCGGCTTCATCCGGCCGCTGGACGGCATGGACATCCGCCTGGATGTGATCGGCAGCTTCATCAACGAGTCGGGCCACAACGAGGACGGCGAGGAAGCGGCGCACGACCTGGGTTGGGAAAGCGACCTGGCCTTCGCCTACACCTTCCACAAGCGCTTCACCAGCGGCTTCTCGTTCGGCTACTTCTGGCCGGGCGGATACTGCTACGACCGCTTCGACGACGTGCAGAACGTTTACACACTGCAGATGAAGGCGATCATCGACTTTTGAGAATTCACCTTCGACAAAACCCGAGGGCGCATCCGCACGATGCGCCCTTTTTCTTTTGAACGAGTTGCTCGGGTCTGAATCGGCACGTCACTCACCCCGCGGCTGAGGACTGCCGATCACCACCGACAGATGCTATCCGCGTTTCTTATCCACATCGCCCTTGCGCCGAAAGGAATAATAATTTAGCATAACCAATGCAGGCCTTACTCTTGAATCCGGTTGGGAGGGTTTGAGATGAAGGCTAACCACCTTGTTCCATTGTTACTTTCGGCCCTTTTCCTCTTCGCCGCGACGACATCCGCCGACATGCAATACACCTTTAATATCAATATGTTATCTGACCCTTATTTGGCGGGGTCATCCTCGGTGCGTTACGACGATGCCACCGGCAAATTCCTTGCCCTTTATATTCAACCGGAACTGCACTTGGCCCGGTGCGACCCAAACGGCTGCGCAAGCGAGGTGGTCGACGCCGATCTGGATGTTGGTCCCCGGGCGTTCCTGTTGCGCGACAACGAAGGATTGCTGGCTTTGTACAGCGCCGGGGAGGACAATACGCCGCGTCTGGCCCGCGAAGGCGTCGCCGGCTGGACCGCCGTCGACCTCTCGCTGCCGCTCGATACGCCGATCGTCTACTCCGCCGCGATCGATCCCGCCGGCGCGTTGGGATTGCTGGTGAACGACGCCGACGAGATTCAGTACTATTGCCGGAGTGAAAAATTCGCGGTCTGGCAGTGCGAGCCGCGCACGTATTATGAAGGCGGACAGTCGCTGGCCTACGATTCGCAAGGCCTGGCGCACGTGTTCGACCTTCAGTATATCGACGACAATTGGCTGCTCGTGCACGCGTGGCGCAACGCCGCCGGCGAGTGGGAAGAGGAAACCATCGCGTCGCTCGAAACCGCCCTGAGCAAAGCTTTCTTGGCCGTCAACACCCAGGACGAGCTTTTCTTGTACTACAACGGCGGCTTCATGGAAAATTATTATATTTATGGATATAAGTATGAGGCGGCGACGCCGACGTGGCGCCGCGTCACTCGCCTCGTCTACACCCTCGATTTTTTCTTTTCCGATGATATGGGCAACCTGGCTTTCGATCACGACGGATATCCCGTGTACACCTACTCCTATTCGGGCGAGGACAATTTTTCTCCCGACTGGCCGCCGCCGATTTACTACTCGCTGATGTACGTGGGCGGCAACGATCCGTGGACCGTGTTCGAATGGTCCTACCAAGGGTCGCTTTTTGTGCCCATTCCCGAAACCGTCGGTTACATCCAGCATGACGAAATGAACAAATCGCATCTGTTCACACTGAACGAACAAAGCGGGTATCGATCCTTGAACTACCGTTACGACCGCCCTCCTGCCACCGTGGGATGGACCGTCAGCCGCTTGCTGTCGATCGAGGATTGGATTCCCATGGCGGTGGCCGCCCTGCCGGCGGAAGGCGGGCTGATGCCCTACCTGTTCGCCAATCGGCGGTATTCCGAAAGCTGGTCCCTGACCGATGTGTTCACCTACGCGCCTACCGAATGGAAAGTGAAATGGTCGATTGCCGACGCCGACACGTTCGCCCCCGGACGCAATTCGCCACTGGTCGTATCGCCGGAAGGAATGCATTTCGTTTGGTCGCAATACAATCCGAACTACAACTTTGATTGGTCGTTGGTCACCTATCATGACGGTCTACTCACCAGGGAGCCGCTGGCGTCATACCCCGAACAATTCGCCGTCGGCCAGGTCGCCATGCATTCCACCGACGACCTGCTGATCGCCATCAGCGAATATAGTTGCGGCAGTATCCACTTTGCGCGCCGGCCGCCGGGAGGACCGGTCGGTGAGTTCGTCGAATTCGGCATCAACACGGATTCTCCGGCCATTACCGCCTGCAGCGACGGCCTGGCCCGCATCGTCTACTTCGATACCGGCGTCGACGACCTCATCCTAGCCACCGAGGGCGATCCGTTCACGCTGGAAACCGTCGCGGAATCCCTATACCTCAGCACCGATTACAGCCTGGCGATCACCTGCGACGACACAAACGCGTTGCGGATTTATTATTCCACCGACGAAGGGATCTTCGTCGCCGCCGATGCCGGCGACGGCTGGACCAGCGAGTTGCTGTGGGCCGAGGCGGCGCTCGGCGGCGTCGTCGAGGATGAGCTAGGTCGGCCGATCGTGGGTTTCCTCGACCAAAACCAAACGGCCAAACTGGCCCATTGGACCGAATCGGGCTGGGAAGTGGAAACGCTGGCCGATGACGCCTCGCTGCCCATGGCGCTGTGGAGTGACGACGGGGACTTGATTGCCTGCTATCTGCTCCAAAATTCCTTCGCGCAGCGCTATATTCAATGCCGTTCCACCGCCGCGTTCGTCGAAGATCCATATCCCGGC
The DNA here is from genome assembly GCA_036743315.1 of bacterium. Classification (GTDB taxonomy): domain Bacteria; phylum Lernaellota; class Lernaellaia; order Lernaellales; family Lernaellaceae; genus CALBTQ01. The sequence continues at coordinate 6,294 of DAINPV010000045.1, forward strand.
GACGACGATACAATCGACGATGACGTCGTGGACGACGACTCCGTCGACGATGATGTCGTCGACGACGATACGACCGACGACGATTCGGCGGACGACGATGTCGTCGACGACGATACAACCGATGACGATTCGGCGGACGACGATGTCGTCGACGACGATACAACCGATGACGATTCGGCGGACGATGATGTCGTCGACGACGACACGGTGGATGACGATACGTTAGACGACGACACTGTCGACGACGATGTGACCGACGATGACGTGACGCCTGACGACGACGATTCCACACCGAGCGACGACGATGACAGCTTCCCGCCGCCGGGCGATGACGACAATGATGACAACAACGACGGGTGCGGGAGTTGATTGTCGCAACGATTGAGCGTAGCGAAATCCCGCCGCAGGCGGGATGATGATAACAACAACGACGGGTGCGGGAAACATTGGTCCAGCGCTGCCTGCTACCGCTTCGCTTCGCCCTTCTTCGGCGCGAAGTGCCTCCATTCGCGTTTGCCGGCCAGGAACGCATCCAGCCCGTTGCGTTTGATGCGGCGCAAGTTGCGCAACACGGCATCGCCGTGGGTCACCGCCAGCGGCTTCAGTTTTTCGCAAGCCTCGAACTCGCCGCACTGCCAGCAACCGTCCAACTTCTTCTCCCGGGCGCAGGCGCGAATGGCGCACAGGGGAGTGCAGCCGCCGTCGCGGCACAGTTTTGTACAGCGCAGTTTTTCGATCGACCCCAGCGCTTCATAACATTGCGGGTAATGCGCGAGCGGCTCGAACTGCGGAATGGCGGCCATCGCCTCGGCGAAAAATTCGAAGTGCGCCGCGCGCAGTTCCTTGCGCAGATCGCGGGCCAGATCGGCGATTTTTCCCTGCCGCCCGAAGCAATCGTCGCAACAGATGCCGCAAGGCGCCACGACTCGCTGTTCCTTTTTCATCGCTTAAATCTCCGCTTTCGTTTGCCCTACCATATACCAAACCACCCCCGGCTTGTAATGCCCTCGTCCAACAATGATACAATTCCAGCGCAACCACGCAGGAGAAATCAATGAAAAAGTTATTTGTGATCACCGCACTCGCCGTGAGCCTTGTCGGTGCGTTCTCATGCGGCGACTCGACCGACGAAACCGACGAAACCGGCGACGACAACGGCGCCGGCGATTGCACGACGTCGCCCGACTTGTCCATCGATCAGTTCAGCGTTTTCCACTACGGCGAAATCGGCAACGCGTTCAACGTGGATAGCGTGACCATCTGCAACGGCGGCGGCGCGGCCGCCGAAGCGAACCACCGTTTCGGCGCCTACCTGTCGACCAGCGCCGACGGCAACGGCGAATTCTACCTGGTCTACGAATCAGGCGCGTTGGCGGGCATCGCGGCGGGCGACTGCCAGACCTTCTCCGCCACCGGCTCGGTGCCCGCGATCCCGGCGGGCTATTACTACATCTATTTGTTCGCCGACATCGACAACAACATCGCCGAATGCAACGAGGGCAACAACGGCGCGCGCTCGGACGACGCTCCCTATTTCGGTTGACGGGTCGTTGCCGTTTCTTTTGACCTTGTGATACCGTGGCGCAATTCGGTCACCGCAACTTTCATTTTCGGAGGAAAACATGCTGCGTTCCGGCAATCCGGCCTTGGGCGACAACACGTTTACGACCGTTGCGGCGTTCGACGCGCCCAGCGACGTGATGACCTTACAGGGCGCGGTCAACAAATCGTTCATCCTGCTGTTTTTGGTAGTGCTGTCCGCCGCCATGTCCTGGGTCTTCCTGCCCACGCTCGTGCCGCCGGAAATCATGCTGCCGACCATCTTCGGCGCTTCCATCGCCGGCCTGATCACCGGGATCGTCGTCGTTTTCAAAAAGAACGTCGCGCCGGTGCTCGCCCCGGTCTATGCGCTGCTCGAAGGCGTGGTCTTGGGCCTGTTGTCGTTTTTTATGGAGATGGCCTACCCGGGCATCGTCGTGCAGGCGGTGGTGCTGACCTTCGGCATTTTCTTCACCCTGCTGCTTCTTTACAAATCGCGGATCATCCCGGTCACCGAAAACTTCAAGCTCGGCATCGCCGCGGCCACCGGCGGCATCATGATCCTCTACCTGGTGAACCTGGGCCTGCGCTTGTTCGGCGCGGCAGGGATCGGCTTCATTCATGAATCCGGAGCGCTGGGTATCGGCTTCAGCGTCTTCGTGGTGATCATCGCTTCGCTGAACCTCGTGCTCGATTTCGACTTCATCGAAAAGGGCGCGGAAATGAACGCGCCCAAATACATGGAATGGTACGCGGCCTTCGGTCTGATCGTCACGCTCATCTGGCTGTACATCGAAATCCTGCGCCTGCTCAGCAAGCTGCGCCGCCGCTAAGCCCGGAACCAATAATGAAAAAGGCGGCCCGCGCGGACCGCCTTTCGCGTTAATCGATGGTTGACTACTCGTCGCGGCTCAGAATGAACAACCGCACGAGGGTGAGGATCGACGCCAGCGTCGCAGCCACGTAGGTCATCGCCGCCGCCGACAGCACGCTGCGCGCGCCGCCGATTTCCTCGGGATGCAGCGCGCCCGAGCTTTCCAGCACGCCCAGCGCGCGGCTGGACGCGTTGAACTCGACCGGCAGCGTCACCAGGTGAAAGAGCACCGCGAAGCTGTACAGCACGATGCCGATCGTGATCAGCGGCTTGATGCCGAACAGAAATCCGCCGATCAGCAGCGGGAACAGCATCCCCGAACCGAGGTTCGCCACCGGCACGAGTTTCGCGCGGATCGTCATCGGTACATAGTTGTCGCGATCTTGCAGCGCGTGCCCGGCTTCGTGCGCGGCCACGCCCAACGCGGCGAGGCTCGGCGAACCGTACACGCCCTCCGACAAGCGCAGGACCTTGGCCCGCGGATCGTAATGGTCGGTCAGGTTACCCGCGACCGGCTCGATCGCCACGTCGCTCAGCCCCGCCCGGTCCAGCAGATACCGCGCCGCCTGCGCGCCGGTCATGCCCGACGCCGCGCGGATCTGGCTGAATTTTTTGTACGTCGAACGCACTCTCGCCTGCGCCCAGATGCCCAACACGATCGCCGGAATCAGCAGAATCATCGTCGGGTCCCAGAACAGGAAACCAGTCGAAACCGGATCCATCGAACGTCACCTCCTCGTTTGTTGCAGAGGAAAATTAACCATCGTTCACCCGTTTGGCAAGACCGCGCGACCGCCGCTCCTGATGAAATGTTATTGGATAATAATCATGCAGGTGCACCCTTCCCCCGTTGTTGAGACAACCGCGGCGCCCCGCAGGTTCAAAAAAAAGGCCCCCGTTCATCGCGGGGGCCAAGAAGAATTTGTCGTTTTTCGCCGGGCGTTACGCGCCGAAATTCACGGCCGCTGCGAAACGGCGCTCGACGTCGCTCCAATCGACCACGTTCCACCAATTCTTGATGTATTCGGCGCGCCGGTTTTGATACTTCAGGTAGTACGCGTGCTCCCACACGTCCAGCAGCAGCAGCGGAATCGATCCGACCAGCGTCAGGTTCTGGTGGTTGAGCAGCGACGTGACGTACAGCCGCTGGAAGATCGGATGATACACCAGCGCGCCCCAGCCGTTGCCCTCGACGCTCGCCGCCGCGGCGGCGAACTGCGCCTTGAATTTCTCGAGGCTGCCGAAGTCGCGCTGAATCTGCGCCGCCAGCGCCCCGGTCGGCGTTTCCTTGGCCTGCTGGGCTGCGTTCATGTTCTGCCAGAAAATCAGGTGATTGTTGTGCCCGCTGCCGTGAAAGGCCAGCGCGCGTTCGAGTTTGGCGATCGCCGCGAAATTTTCTTTTTCGCGCGCCTCGATCAGACCCAATTCGGCCTCGTTCAGGCCGTTGACGTACCCCTGATGGTGCAGACTGTGATGAAGCCGCATCGTCTCGGCGTCGATGGTCGGCTCCAGCGCATCGTAGGCATAGGGAAGATCGGGCAGCAGATGGCGACCCGGCTCGGCGGTGGCGAACACCAACTGCGCGCCGGACTGATTGCGGGAAATACCGGTTGCGTTCATGACTTTCTCCTTCGTTTTATGCGGTCCGCTTCGTGCGGATTTATTGCGATTGTGTTTCAATATAAAACCGATCGCGGCAAAGGCAAGAGGCGCGCGAAGGATCGATGCGAGCAGCCCCGCCGGGGCGGCAGAGTGGCGCACTCAACGTTTCTGCCGCCCTAAAGGGCTTGTTGAAAATGAGCCATTCTCTCCTGGGGCTTACGCCCCAGGCTACATTCTATCGCCTCTGACGAGGCTTGCGGAAAACCGAATCTTCAAGCCCCGTCAGGGCGACGAAGGGTAGCCCGGTGCGTGAGCGCCAGGCATGGCTGAATGTTGTCATTCCGACGGAGACACGCGACAGCGTGTCGATTGGGATAAACCCAGGGACATGTACTCGTTACGTGTCCCGGTTTATCCGAAAGGGATCTCTTCCGCCGTCGCATAAAGCTTTGGCGGACTTCGCCGCTCCGCTTCCGCCTTCGCCAAGGCTTCGGCGGACAGGGACGCTCCGGTCGAGATGACAAATCGCTCAGCCCCGGAGGGGCGGATGGTTAGTAGCGAAGGGCGAAGCCCTGGAAGTCGCACCCGATCGCAGGAGGCCGTTTCAAATAATGAATCTGGTCCATGCGTTGTTAAAACGTCCGTTCGCAGGAGGCAGCTACAAAAAATGAATCTGGTCCATGCGATGTTAAAACTTCGGACCTAACAGCATGTCGCGGGCGGTGGCAATGTAGTTAAAGTTCGTGCCCAGGACCTTCCATTTGATTTCGTGCGGCGCGTTGACCGTGTCGGTCGATGCGGCGTCGGCTTCGGCCTTGAGCATCGCCCGTTCGCGCGCGATGCGTTCCGGATCGCCGCAGGCCAGCAGCTTGTCGAAGCGCGCCATCAGGTCGATCGCCCGCCCGATGCGCTCGTCGACGTAGCGGTACGTCGCCTCGTCGATGAAACCCTTCTCGTGCTTCAATTGATTCAAGCGCCGCCCGGCGCGGTAGGTCACGTCGACCAGTTCGTCGCGCGTGAGCCACTGCGTTTCGTAGTTCAGCCCCTGCTTCCAGGTCGGCGCGCTGATCGCCGCGCGGTAGTCGGCGAACTTCTTGAACAGAATCTTGTAGCCGTACGCGTCGGGGTGCTCGAAGGCGAGGCTGCCCGGGTCCAGGAACGGCGCGAGCGGGCTGATGAACGTGAACAGCCGTTTGTCGAAGCGGTCCATCAATTCGCCGGCCCACTCGACGGTGTCCATCACCGACGCGGGCGTCTGGCCCGGCAGGCCGATCATGAAGTAGATGTCGAACTTGCCCGCGCCGTTGCCCAGCGCGTGGCCGATCATCTCCACGACTTGTGCCGACGTGTACTTCTTGCCGCCGCGTTTGCGCACGGCGTCGTCGTGCGTTTCCGGCGACATTTCGAAGTTGAAGTTGGGCACGCTGTCGGCGATCCGGCGGAAGTACTCGGCCGGCGCGGCGTCGAACAGTTCGAAGATCGTGTTGTTGCGAATGTCGTGCCGGCGCAGACCGTCCAGGATCGTGTGCGCGTATTGCGGGCCGGCCTGGTTGAGGTCGCCGATGAAAAACAGCGGCCCGTTGGTGTAGCGCGCCAGCCGCGCCGCGTCGCGCACGATGAGCTCCGGCGGACGAAACGCGGTGCACTCGCGCCCGGCGTATTCCTTGACCGCCGGCCCGGCCCCGCCGCAAATCGCGCAGCGCTCGTTGCAGCCCTTGTTGGTCATGATCGCGGTGATCGGGTACGTCCACCAATCGTGGAACGGAATCTGCGAACCGATCGAGGCGAACTTCATGCTCATCTTGAACATGTTCAGGTAGTTGTTGCCCCAGCGGTCCAGCACCGTCGGCGCGTTGGTCAGCGCGTTGACGCGCGTCGCGCCGCGGCGGTCCTTCCAGGTCAGATTGGGGATCTCGCTCAGGCGCTGCTCGCTTGCGTCGCGTTGCGCCAAGGCGCGCATGAGCATCCCGACGGGCATCTCGGTCGAATCGCCGCGAAACACGTAGTCGAAGCAATCCAGCTCGATCAGCTCTTCGTGAAAATAGGTCGACGCCCACCCGCCGACGATCACCGGCAGGTGCGGATGATGCTTCTTGACCAGCCGTGCGATCTCCACCGCGCCGTGCGCGTGCGGCAGCCAGTGCAGATCGACGCCGAAGGCCAGCCGCGGCCGCAGCTTCGCGATGAACGCCTCCGCGTCGAAGCGCGGCGAGGCGAGCATGCGGTAGGCGAGATTGACCACGCGCGTTTCCAGCCCGAGGGTCAGCAGGTACTCGGCGATGGTCGTGAAGCCGACCGGGTACATCTCGTACACCGGCAGCGAGGGAATCACGTCGGCGATCGGCCCGTAGAGGATCGTCCGCTTGCGGAAATCGTACACGCTCGGCGCGTGCAGCAATATCAGATCGGGACGAACGAACATGCCGGGCTCCAAAAGGTTTAACAACTTATCTTAAGGGCGCCACAGTCTTGTTCCGTAGGAACATGGCCGTGTGCGGTCCAAAAAAATCATCGGTCCAGGGATTATCCCCGGCCCTCACCCCCGGCCCCTCTCCCACGGGGAGAGGGGAGATCGGACCGCCGCTTTTCCCTCTCCCTAGGGGAGAGGGATGGGCGCAGCCCAGGGTGAGGGACTTTCCCTGCATCACGGGGGATTGCCCTTCCCTGGTCATCCTCGGGCTTGACCCGGGGATCCAGGATTCCAATTGCCTCCTGACCTTTATCATGTCAGGAAAGGCATCTCATTCCTGGATTCCCGCCTGCGCGGGAATGACAAAACCGGCACCCCGGGGAACGACAACCGTGTCATCTCGACCGGAGCGTCCCTGTCCGCCGAAGCCTTGGCGAAGGCGGAAGCGAAGTGGAGAGATCCCTTTGCTTCATCAACGAAAAGGGATTCCTCCAATCGTCACGCGCTCCGCGTGACTCCGTCGGAATGACAAAATCGACAACTCCGGTTTTGCACGCATCGAATCTCAAAGGTGCGTCATTATGCGGGTTGCAGCGATTTCAGGCAAGGCGGAAGCGCGCCTCACCCCTCCCCCATCTCCTGTTTGACGATCTCGACGACCGGGTCGGTGGGGGGCAGGTTGGCCAGCAAACGTTGGTAGAGCGCCCGGGCGCCGGCCGGATCTTTCAACCGCTTGGCGCGCAGGCGGGCGGCCTCGAGCAGCGCCTTGACCGCCTGCGGGCCCGTCTGCCCGGCCGCGCGCTCGAATAGGGTCACCGCGCGCTCGTTTTCCCAGTTGTCCTTGTGGAACTGCGCCAGGCGCAGCAACGTCGCCGCCGGCGGGCGATAATCGGCGATGACGGCGTCGGTTTCGGCGAGCGCCTCGACGGCCAGGCGCGGATTGTCGACCCGCAACAAATAATGGATGAAATCGTCCGCCTCGGCCCGGGCCGCCTCGTACTCGCCGCGTTCGAGCAGGCCGCGCAACGCCTCCAGCCGCTGCGCCGCGCTCAGCGGTCCGGTCGGCTCGCCGAAATCGGGCGGGCGCGTCAGCGGAATGTATTCGCCGCGCTTGAATTTCTCCAGGTTCTCCTCGTCCTCCTCGCGGATCGTCTTGTCGCCGATGCCGACGAGCCGCAACGCGACTGCCGCCAGCAACCCGAAACCGAAACCGCCGATGTGATCCCAGTAGGCGATGCCGTGCGCGTCCTCCGCGCCCATCGCCACGTAGAAAAGTTGGAGGAACAGCCAGAACGGCAGCACGAGAATCGACGGCAGCATCTTGGTGCCCATAAACACGCGCCAATAAAACCAGATGAAATAAGCGAAGTTGATTTTGATGCGGTAGAAGCGGAACAAAAACGCGCCCATCAGCCCGGCGACGGCCCCCGACGCGCCGATCGCCGGCTCGCTCATCCCGGGGTGCATCAACACGTGCGTTACGCCGCCGGCGATGCCCGCCAGCAGGTAAACGCCCAGGTACGCGGCATGGCCCCACACCGCTTCGAGCGCGAAGCCGATGAAAAACAACAGCAGCATATTGAAGATCAAATGGCTGGGTGAGCCGTGCAAAAACATCGAGGTGACAAACGCGACCGGCGTGGGGCGACCGGCGACCAGGCCATAGCGCGCCGGAATCGTGTTCTCTTCCAAATCGGCTTTTTGCCGCAACAGATTCTGTAACTGCTCGTACAGCGGATCGTCCGGCGACGCGACCTTGCCCGCCGCATAGGCCTGCCAGAAATCCTCGATGTTCTTGCCGAGCTTTTTGTAGACCTCGTTCCAGTTGCCCGCGTCCTTGTCGATCAACGCGGTGACCAGCCCGCCCTTCTTCTCCTCGTGGTATTGCAGATAAACCTGCACCTTGAGGCGCTGGAGTTCCTCGTCGAGGCGCACGATCCGCACCGCGTCGCGCACCAACGACGCCGTCGTGCCGAAATAGACGACGACGCACAGCACGATCAACGCGACGGTCACATAGGGAAACCGGCGGACCGTGCTTTCCTCGTGGCCGATGGGAAGAAAGAAAAACATCGGTGCGGTTCCCTAGCGTCTCATCGCCCAGATCTCGCGGCGGAAATCCGTGTACATGACTTCGAAGGCGAGAAACTTGCCGTTCGGCGAAAACACGGGATTCTTTTTGAAAGGATGGCGGGCCGTTGCCAACCGGCGCAACCCGCCGCCGTCGGCGTCGACGACGAAGATGTCGGAAACGTAATTTTTGTCGGCCGGCACGAACAGGCTCATGCCCGAAGGCATCCCGGTCGCCGGCCCTTCGGTCGATCCGCCCGGCGGCGGAAAAAAGCCCTCGAAGGCCAGCGTCTTGCCGTTGGGCGCCCAGCTATACGCGCCGAACATCTCGTATTCCCGGCCCGGAGTCAGCAGCTTGACCTGGTTGTCGCCGTCGCGGTTCATGACCACCAACGTGTTGCCGCCCTCGCCGCCTTCGGTATAGGTCAGCGCGGTGATGTTCTGCCCGTTGGGCAGGTACATCGGCGACCGGAGCCCGCCGGATTGACTCAGGCGGACCGTCGCGTCGGAAATGAAGTCGTAGCGATAGAGATCCCCGGCCAACAGATACTGCCGCTGGGCTTTCTCCGCGTTTTCGATGTAATCGGCGTCGATCTCGCCACTGATCATCATCCGGTACATCCACGAATCTTTGGCCTGGTAGACCAATTCGTGTTCGATGGGCGACCAACTCGGGTTCGAACAATCCAGGTCGCTGATTTTGTTGTCGAGCCCCGCATCGACGTTCAGTAGATACAGACCGTTTGCCTCCGGATGACTCCAGTTCGTGCGCACATACGCCAGAAACGCGCCGTCATGCGACCAGGCGAAATCGCGGCCGTCGACCAGCCGCCGGGGCTCGCTGCCGTTCAGGGTAACCGAATAGATGACATAAGGACTTTTGTCGATGTCCTCGAACTGCCAGACGGTATAGGTCAGCTCGTTGTGACGCGGCCGCCACGCGAACTCCACCTCTTCGTTGCGGCCGGGGGCGATCTTCACCACGCGCTCGGGCTGGCCGCGCAGCGTCTTGACCATCAGCCAGGTTTCGCCCTTGGGCTTTTGCCCGGTCAACTGATCGACCATCCCGAACAACGTAAAACGCGGCTGGTCGAGGTAGGCGATCATCGATCCGTCGGAGGAAAATTTCGGCTTGATCGTCTCGCGGTCGCCCTCCACCGGGGCCAGGCAAAAGACCTCGGGGATCAACAAAGCCTTGATCAGCATCGCCGCCAGCACCGCCGCCAGCACCGCCGCCCCGATGCCCAGGGTGCGCGTATACCGTTTCGTTTGCGCCTGGCTCTTTTCGATCTGCAACGTGCGCGCTTTGTCCGGCGGGCGCCCGTCGACGAGCAATTGCAGCTTTTGCCGCAAAAACTTGTTTTCCGGATCCAACGCGATCGCCTTTTCCAGGTACTCGACCGCAAATTCCTTTTGCTGCAAATCTTTATACAGATTGGCCAGTTGCAGGCAGACGCCCACCGCGTCCGGCCGCCGTTCGTGCTCGGCTTCCAGATCCTTGATCTGTTGCCGCACGGCCTCGGGCAGCGCTTCGATCATCTGCGCCTTGGCCTGCTTTTTATCGCGTTCCTGGCGTACGCCGGCCATCTCCGCGCCGCATTGCGCGCATTCGGCCGCCGAGGGGGAATTGGGCGCCCCGCAGGATTGGCAGAGAACGGTTTCCGGATCGCGGCTCATCGAACCTCCCCTTGTAGATCAAAATATCTTAGCACAGCCCTCGGCGGCAAGTCAAACAGGAAGTAACATCGCCCTCCAACCGATTGATATCGAACCTCTTTTGACAACGCAAGGCCCGGCGCGTGTTTTCCTCGGATTTTGCGGGTTTTCAAGAATAATCGCGAAAGCGTAAACGTACGCGAGCGCAACTCGGCGGCGGGTCGATGGGGTCGATCTATTTCTGATCGTAAACGGCGGCCTTCGTGCGTATCCGGTAGAGATCCAAGTGATTTTCCGTAGTACGAACGTCCATCTCCTCCAAACCGATCGTGGCGATGTCGAGCCGATTGGATTTCGCCTGATCGATCACGCGGCGAATGGCATCGGCCCAGCCCAGAGGAGATTCCCCGACCAATTCGATGGTTCTGGTTTCGGCCATGATGTGTTCCCTTTCCGCGGCGTTCGTTTGCCTTTTGGACACTTTGTCGACGGTGCTTGTTCACCAGGCATTCGACATTTTTTAGTTTTGTAATAAAAGAACACTTTTTCGCGAGCTTTTCCGGCCGGTTTCCAATATTGTTTTCTATTCCCTCAACCTAGCCTGACCTGTCGTTTCATCCACAATATGCATATACATTTACACTGCTTATATTTTTCTATGATTATGATCCATTTTTATTGTCGTTCACTCGAGGTGTATTCGAATTATAATTCCATCTGTCGCCCGAGGCAAGAAATTTTCTGCCGGCCAACGAATTTTCAATTATAAATCAGCCACTTTCGCCGCACCGCGGCATCACCCGCCTTATTTTTTCCCTGGATATATTCCCGGGTTTCCATTAGGCTTAATGCCCCGCGAAATAGCGGGGGCAAGAACAGGGGAATTCGTCATGCGTAAGTTACGGCCGTTTCTGATTTTATTGGTGTTGCTGGCTTCGGCTCCGGCGTTTGCCGCCGCGCCGCCGACCGGTCCCTGGCGCGCGGACATCACCGAACATCCGCGCCTGTTGTTCTTCGCCGACGATCTGCCGACCATCGCCGGGCGGCTCGACCGCGAGCCCTACGCCACGCTGATGACCCGCGTGCGCAGCCGGGCCAACGGTTCCTACAACCCGACGTTCGAGCCTTACGACGCGAGCCGCGAGTACTCCAATGCGAATATCGCCGTCGCCGCCGCCTTCGTCGCCTGGATCGACGACGACGACGCGATGGCCGACAAGGCCGCGACGATCCTGGAGCTGATGGGCTACGAGTTCCCCAATCCCCTCTACATTTTTCAGCAGGACATCCACATCGCCGAAGCGCTGATGAACTACGCGGTCGCCTACGACATCGTCGCCGGCACGGGGCTGATCGAGCCCACGCGCCTCGCGGCGATCGCCGCGCGCGTGACGACGATGGTCGAAAACCTCTACGCCGACTTTTTCGATACCCTGGCGATCTGGCAGCCGTTTTCGACCAACAACCATTCGATCAAAATCTGCTCCGCGTTGGCCATCGCCGCGATGACCTTCAACCAGCACGACGACGCCAATAAATGGTTCAACCTGGGCATGACCGAAACGGTCTACAAGCTTTTCGACGTGCAGATCGTCGAAGGCGCCATGGCCGAAGGGCCCTA
>DAINPV010000046.1:0-17524 GCA_036743315.1 bacterium
GTGTCCCACGCCAATAGTACGAGCGTTCTACGGTGGGGGTAGGCCCCGCGCCTACCCAGGTTAGGACAATCAAGGCTGGGCAACCACGGGGGGTTTCCCCTACAAATAACCTGCCGGGCAGCGCCGATTCACCGAACGCAGCGAGGTGTATCCGTGTTCAATTGTCCACTGTTATGTTCGCTCACGTTGTTCGCTCGGAAAACAGTGCCACCCGCCGCGCGGGGGAAGGCTTCCATTGTCATTTCCGCGAAGGCGGAAATCCAGGATAGGAAATACCCTTTCGGACCTTTGGTTTAAAGGATGGGCGATTTTCCACAGTCCCACTGTTTAAAATTTTGATGTACGATCCTGGCGGCTTGCCTTTTTCAATTTCATTGCCGTAGAATAATTTCAAGAAGTGGGGAATTTGGTAACTGTCCCCAATTTCCGACAACATCTACATCGCCGGCTATTCGTACGACTACACCGACGGCGACGACGACGACGAATCCGGGTGCGGGTGCTTCTGACGCCGAAGGCTGCTTAAAACCCCGTACTCACCGCGGCAGTTCGGCGAGCCAGGCGGCGAACAGTTTTTCCATGATCGGCGTCGGCGTGCCGGCGGCGCAGTAACCGGCGGAGAGGGTCAGCGTGTCGCCGTAGCCGCTGACGCCCGGACCGATCGTCGGCGGGAACAGCAGCGGCGGCAGCAGAAACGCCCGGTGCGCGGGCGCGCCGGCGAAGATCAGCCGCGCCGGATCGATCGCGCCCATGTTGGTCAGCGTCGGCGGGAAGGCGTTTTCCTTGGCGAAACCTTCCATCATCTCGGTGTACATGATGCGGTTGAGCGCCAGCGGCGACACGGCGCGCAGCAGCGCCAGAAACGGCATCATCGACAGGCCCAGCGGCCCCTCTTTCAGTTGCCGCATCGTCGCGCCGACCTGGCGCGCGGTCGCGTCGAGATCGGCTCCGGCGTCCGCGCCGAAATTGGCGTACACCCAGCCGGACAGATTGTCGATCATCGGCGGCGCGTCGGCGGGCAGATAGCGGCGCAGATCGACCGTGCCGACGATCCGCAACAGGTGCGGTCGATCGTCCGGCGGCGTCTGCGTCAGTGCGCGCAGGAACGCGGCGGCGAGCACGTCGTTGATCGTCAGGGCACGCGCGCGGCCCCAGTTGCGCAGGGCGGCGAACTGTGCCGGCTCGATGTGCCGCACGATGAACCGCCGCTCGTCGCGCGCGGCGAGTTTTCCGGGCGGATTGAACGGCGTCGGGCTCGGCGGATTGGCTTTCCCTTCGCGCCACATGCGCCGCAGCGCGCCGCGTTTGACGCCCCGGCCGATCGACGCGGTAACGCGCCGCAATCCGCGCGGCGTCGCATTGACCGGCGGGCGATAGCGCGGATCGTCCGCCAGCCGACGGTAAATTTCGGCGAGCAGGTAGGCGTAGTGCTTCACCCCGCCGGCGTCGGTGACGAAGTGCGAGAGTTTTAAAAGCAGCGTGTCGCCCGCGCCGCGCAACAGCAGCGCCTGCACCTGCGGTCCGCCGAGGTGATCCATCGGCTCCAGGAAAAACCGGTGCGCTTCGGGCGGCTCGTCGCCGGCCGGTTCGACGGGCAGGGGGAACGCGGCGGGCGGCTCTTCCGGCAGTTCCCAATGGGCGCGCCGCCACGTCGGCGCCAGGCGCGCGGCGAGCAGCGGTTCGGCGTGCAGCGTCAGGCGCAGCGCCTCGGCCAGCCGCGTTTCGTCCAGCCGCTCGGCGAAGGCGAGCACCAGGCCGATGTACCATTCGCCGACGGCGCTCATGGCGTACAGCGTCTCATCCAGCAGCGTGGCGCGCAGGCGGGGCATGGTAACTCCGGGAACGGTTGCGCCCATTGTGCGTGAGGCGGCGCGTCTTGGCAAACGGCGGCGGATCGCTATACTTGCCGAAAAGCTTCGTTCCAGTATCGGGCGATGGAAGGACCATGAAAAAGACGATTGCGCTGCTCTTGTTCCTGTTGTTGTTAATGACGTTCGGTTGCGGCGATGACGATGACGACGCCGCGCAGGTCAACGGCGACGACGATGCTTCGTACGGCGACGACGACGATGGCGATGATGACGACGCCGTCGACGATGATGACGACGATACGCTCGACGACGACGATGACGACATCAGCGACGACGACGATGACGACGACACCGCGCCCCAGGCCGATTCCACGCCCTCGTTCAACTTCGGCATCGTCCATTTCCATTATTACGGCGACCTGGGCGGCTACAACGGCCAGACCTTCAAGGACGATCAGACCTGGGCGGCGGCGAACGTCGAGCTGGGCATCATCGGCTACACCGACGACCCGATGCGCCAGACGTGGGCGGAGCTTCTGGACAATCAGCCGCGCGGCGCGTGGCTGCGCTGGCAGGTGGCGCATCTGTTCCAGACCTTCGAAACCGCCGGCACTTGCGCCGATCCGCAACAGGGCGAGCCGGACCAATCCTTCGCCGAGAACTCCGCGCTGTTCACGCAGTTCCTCGCCGATCATCCCGAGCACGGCGACGGCGAAAGCTGCTTTCTGCACGCGCGTCACGACGGCGTCATCCGCGCCCGCTGGCACGCGGCCGAATGCGACGTGCTGCTGAATCAAGCCGGTTACGAAGACTCGGCGGGCGGCATCATGGCCGATGCGCGCCTGCACAGCCTGGTATGGGACGAATACAGTTGGCTGCTGGACGTGTCCGGCCAGTGCGCGCGCGATTACACCGCCTGGAAGGTGCGGCGGCAGATCGAGGTGGACGGCTTCGGCGGCGCGGGCTTCGACAACCTCGGCGGCTACCTCGAAGACGGATACTACCTGCCGGAGTTCGTCGACGCCGTGGACGTGATGGAAATCGCCGACGGCGTCGAGAACGACATTGCCCTGCTCAACACGTGGTACGTGGGCGCGATCGACGATCTGCTGCGCCACGTCGCGGTGACGGTCAACCAGACGCACCCGGAAGCGCGGTTCCTGTTCAACGGCGGCAGCTACTGCAACTGGGACGGCGCGCACGCGATGCTCACGCGGATGGCGCACGCGAACGTGGGCATCTGGTGCGAGAACGCGCTGCAGTACCCCACCTGGGGCAACCAGGATACCGCCGACCGCCTGCGCAATCTGGCGGCGCTGTCGGATGAACTGGCCGACGAAGATAGTTTCCTGGCGCTGGAAACGTTCTACGGCAACGGCAGTAACGATCCCTCGGCGGCTGAGGTGCTGTTCTACCTCGCGGCGCATTACGTCTTCAAAAACGACGACGACGTGCTGGCGCTCAAGCCCGATTGGAATCCGTACTCGCCGCTGGCCGAGGTGCTGTGGTTCGACGTGTTCGGCGTCGATCTGGGCGCGCCGGTGGCGGCGGCCGACGAGCAGGACGACGGGGTGTTCGTGCGCGACTACGCCAATGAAACGAGCGGCGTGCAGGCGACCGTGATCGTGCGCATCGACGGCGACGCCGCGCCGATTCAGTACGACCTGGGCGGCGACTACTGCCGCCTGGAGGCCGACAGCGACCTCACGCCGGTCGGCGGCACGATCTCGTTGGCGGTGGGCGACGGGTTGTTGCTGCTGGCCGACGGCGTGGGCGGTGTATCCTGCGACTGAGCCACAGTTGTCCTTTCTGCGAACAGGCAGATCCGCAAGATCGAAGTGACCGAACCCAAGCCGTGCCCGCCCGACGCGCCGGTCGTGCGCACGGTGCAAGCTCCCGGCCCCTAACGCAGCACGGTGCCGATGCGCTTCCAGTTTTGCGGCGGCCAGGCGAAGTGCACCACCAGCGCTTTGCCGCGCAGGTGATCTTCGGGCACGAAGCCCCAGAAGCGGCTGTCGTTCGAGTTGTCGCGGTTGTCGCCCATGAAAAAGTATTTGCCCTCGGGCACCAGGCAGGTGAGATAGCCGTCGTTGACGCGGCAGGCGCTGCCCTCGGCCAGACGCGGATTGTAATTAAGATGATCGCCGGCGCCGGAGCCGTAGAGCGTCGCGTGTGCCTTGTCGCCCAGGTGCTCGGTGTACAGCTCGCGCGAACGCCGGCCGCCGAAACCGTCGTCGACGGCGATCGACTCGCGATGATCGCGCGGCACCGCTTCGTTGTTGACGATCAACTCGTCGCCGCGCACCTGCACCACGTCGCCGGGCAGGCCGATCAACCGCTTGACGAAATCCTCGCCTTCGCCGTGCGGATTGCGAAACACGATGATGTCGCCGCGCTTGGGCGACGACGCGAAGATTTTCTTGCCGGAAAACGGCACGCGCAGGCCGTAGGCGAACTTGTTGACGATCAACTGGTCGCCCGGTTGGATCGTCGGCAGCATGCTGCCCGAGGGCACGTAGGACGCCTGCACGACCTCGGCGCGCAACACCATCGCCAGCAGGAACGAAAGCACGATCGCCTGGGTCCATTCGCGCACGATGAATCGCCGCCAGAAGGGCAGGTATTCGTCGAAATCGCGCCGGCACTGACGCCGCGCGCGCTCGATGCCGTCCGCATCGTCGCCGCGCAACGCCGTGCGCAGGGCGCTCAGGTCGTCGGTCAGCCGTTGACGCTCCGGCGGCGGGAAGTAGTGGGGCCGGCGGGTCATCAGCCGATGCGCGCGCGCCAGCAGGCGTCGGCCTTCGCGGCGCAGGCGGTTGGTTTTGCCGAAATAGCGCATGACAATATTCCTCATCTTTCGCGGACCGTTTCTTGGACACTGCGCCGCGCGGTTTTGTTGCCCGGCGGAGGAAAAATTTTCTGCGAAAACCGGCAAGCCGACAAAGGATATGGTTTTAGTGGGGTTGGTTATGGTAAATTGGCAAGAAGTGCATGGTGCAAAGGAGAATGTGCATGAGAAAACTGGCGTTCCTGCTCATGTTGCTGGTGGCCTTCGCCGGAAGCGCGGCGGCGGAGGAAATACTGCTCGAACAGGGCTTTGAATACGTCTTTCCCCCGCTCGGTTGGACGCTGGAAAGCACCTCGACCTACACCTGGGCCTCCTGTTGAGGCGGCCACGCTGGGAGTTCCTCAGCGGCGAATGTAATCGGGGCGGTGGCTCCGGAAACTCAGAATGAGTTTCTGTACACTGATGAAATCGAACTGACCGACGTGGACGCGGCGAGCGTGACCTTCTGGTCCCTGGGCTACGGCTCCGGCCAGACCGGGCACGGCACGGTCATCACGCTGGAAGTGAAAGTCGGCTCCGACGACGCCGACGGCGGCGAGTGGGACGTGGTGTGGACCTACCCCGAACCGGAATGGACGATCGGTTCGCACTGGTACGATAAGACGGTCGATCTGAGCCCGTATATCGGCGAAAAAATCTTTCTCGGCTGGCGCTATACCTTCGACGGCGTCAGCGCCGATCAGGGCAAATTGTATTCCCTCGACGATATTCTGGTCACCGGCAACTGCACCGGCTGTGCGATCAGCGGCTTGTGCTACGGCGACGGCACGATCAACCCGGGCAATTCCTGCCAGATGTGCGACGCGGCCGTCTCGACCGCGGCATGGACGCCGGTGAACGCCGGTTCGTCCTGCGACGACGGCCTGTTCTGCACCGTCGAGGACGAATGCGACGATGCCGGCAACTGCGACGGCGTCGCGCGCGAATGCGACGACGGCGACTTCTGCACCGGCGTGGAGTTCTGCTACGAGGCCGGCGACCTGTGCGCTTCGCCCGGCGATCCCTGCGGCGACGACGAAACCTGCAACGAGGACGCCGACACCTGCGATCTGCCGGACGACGACGACACGACCGATGACGACGATATCGTCGACGACGACGCGGGCGACGACGACGTCGATGACGACGACACGACCGACGACGATGCGACCGATGACGATATCACCGACGCCGACGACGATGATGATGACGATGACGACAATGACGATGGGTGCGGGTGTTGAGTGCAAAAACGATTAAGTGTAGCGAAATCCCGCCGCAGGCGGGACAACGGCAATGGTTGCGGGTGTTGATCGCATGACCGGCGGCACTGATACACGAGCGAGGGAAACGAGCAAATTTATCAGCGTTTCCAATAATGCCGGGCAGCTCTGTTTTACGGGCGAGCAACGTGAGCGAGCATAACAGTGGCCAACGAAATCGCTGATAAGCCTCACTTCGTTCGGCGTATCAGCGCCACCGATGATGGTAATAACTTGTAGGGGCACCCCCCCGTGGTTGCCCGGCCGATACCTTTCCGGAACTTATTGCTCCGCATCCCCCAGCACGTCGGGCAGGCGCACGCGGAACAACCCCGCGGCCGAAGCGACGAACAATTCCTCGCCGTCCCACGACGGCGTGAGCGCGCGCACGCGACGCCCGACTTGGATCGATGTCAGCGGCGCCAAAGTATCGGCACGGTAGAAAGTCAGCGTGCCGCTCAGGAAACTGGCGACGGCGACGCAGCGATAGGCGGGCAGATAGGCGATCACGCGCGGCACGGCGTCGGTGGCGGTCGAGGCCAGCGTCTGCAGCGTGTCGGCGGAAATTTTTTCCAAACGATTGTGAAATTGATCGGCGATGAAAACATACGGTTCGTCGGTGACCGCCGGCGTGTACCAGATCGTCGCCAAGTCGCGCTGGGCCAGAATTTTACCCTGGAGATCGAGCAGCAGCAGCTTGGCCGGCTCCTTCTCCAGCCCCAAGGCGATGCTGATGATTTTATCGCCCCGCGGATGCCAGATGCTTTGGAACAGATGGCGCGAGGTGGGAATCATGCGCAGTTGGTGCTGCGTCAAATCCAGCGTCACGAAGCCGGGTGCGGTGTCGAAGGCGATCAACAGACGATCCGGTGCGGCGATGGGGTAACCGGCCAGCGTTTTCGCGCTGTGAAAGGCGCGGATGGCCAGTTCCTCGGACAAGGCGCGCAGCAAGTCGATCGTCGGTCGGTCGTCGAGGTTCACCTGGAAGACATCGAAACCGACGGTGAAGTAGAGTTTTTGCCGCGGGCGGTCGAGCACGATGTCGTTGCCCGGATGACCGTTGAGCGGCAGCTCTTCCCGGCGGCCGTCGGGCCGGAAGTGATCGATGCGCGGCCGGTGATGGGGAATCATAAACACGTGATCGCGATCGATGAAAAACGAATTGATGTCCCCGTCGAGATCGTCGCCGACCTCCACCGCGCGGACGCCGGGCTGCGCGACGATGTGCGGGCGTTGCGCGGCCTGATGCACCCAATAGGCGTGGGCCAGAAAAAACATGAAGGTCAGGTAGAACAACGCCAACGGCCAGAACAGCAAGCGCGGCAGCAGTTCGTGGCGTTCGCGTCGCAAGCGCCAGGCGAGGCCGACGAACAACAAAACGGTCAGCGCGAACGCCAGGGTCAGCGCGGGATCGAAGGCCGCGATGAGCGAGTAGAAAACGATCACGCCTGCCGCCACGCCGCCCGCTTCGAGCAGGTTGCGCCGTTCCGGCCGCTTCTCCAGACGGCACAGCAGCAAAACCAACATGACCAGGGGAATCGCCGCCAGCGTGATGCGGAAGGGATACAAAAAAACAGATAACATCGCCAGCGCCGGAATCCAGAAAGCCAAGGTCAGCAGGACTTTAACAATCAACCGCGAGCGCGACCGGTTTTCCTGCGCGCTGAGCCCGGTCGCCGCGACGCAGGACAGCAACAGGAAAAAGCCGACGAACATCAGGGCCGACACTTGAATGTAAGCCGCAAAAAAAATGTAGAACATGGTGACCGGCGCGACCGGCAGCAGGTAGAGAAGCGCCTGCGCCGCCCACAGCGCCACGCCCCGTTTTCCCGAGGCGGTTTCGGCGGAGAAATACCGGCCGGTTTGTTCGGTGGAAAGCATCGGGTCAATGTAGCGCGTCCGCCGGCGTCGCGCAATCAATCCAGGCCGGCGATAATCCCTGGACCTACCAGTAATCATCCCTGGACCGATGAATTGCCTTCATTGTATGGGACCTCGGCCGGCACTGACGCGCGCGTAGACTGTTTCTTCTTGCGGCCAGATCCCGCGTCGGGGCGCGGGATGACAAAGGCCTCCATCATGCCCGCGTAGGCGGGCATCCAGGACCAGCCGATACTTTTCCTGACTTGATAACCTAGAAATGCAGCGCCGCCTGGACCAGGAACAGGTTGCCGCCGGCGTTGAGCCACTCGTCGGGATCGTCCCGGTCGGTAAACAACACGGCGCTGGTCAGCCGATCCTCGAGCATCACGCCCCAGTGTTCGCTGAGGCGCACCTCCAGGCCGAGGTCCGCGCCCCAGCCGAGCGCCGTATCGTCCTTCTCCTCGGTTTCGGTGTATTTGAATTCCTGGAAGCGCGCGGTCACGTCCCAGACCACGTGCCCGGTGTAGAGACCCACCAGCGGTCCGCCGAACAGGTCGATCCAGCGGGTTTGCCAGTGGAAACGCGGCAGCAGGTCGAGGTGGTAGATCGTCACCTGTACTTCGGTTTGCGTGTCGATACGCTCGACGGTGAATTTATACTGCGCCGTTTTGCCGTAGAAGCCGCAGTTCGCGCCCAGGCTGAACCAATCGATGAATCGGTACCGGTACCCCAAGTCCAGCGCCGCGCCGTTGAAGTCGCCGATGTCGTAGCCCTCGTCGACCATGTAGGCGAATTCCGCGTCGGTCGGCTCGCCGTCCTGGTTGGGCTTGACGCCCTCGTGTTCGTCGTCTTCCGGATAAAAACTGTGCCAGCCCAGGCCCAACGTCAGCGTGTGCTTCGTGGCGAACGGTTCGGCCGCCGCGACCACGGAGGGCAGCAACAACAGCAGCAGCAAGAGCGTCGGTCCGATCTTCATCGCGTCTCCTTGCCGGAAGGTGAATCAACGATACAAGGTTTGGCGCGCGGGCGCAAAAGCGGCGGAGTGTGTTATCATCGCCGCGAATTTCGACGAGGAGCGGCGATGAAACGAGCGGCGATGATCGGAGTGTTGTGCGCAATGTTGCTGACGGTGGCGGCCTGCAAGGTCAAGGTCGGCCCCGGCGACACCGCGTGGCAGGAGTCGGTGCGCGCGCATCGCCACGACGCCGATCTGGGTGGCTTCACGTTGCATTACATCGACCTCGGGCAGGGCGAGCCGGTGGTGATGATCCACGGTTTCGCCGACTCGACCTACTGCTGGCACGAGAACATTGCGCCGCTGCTCAATGCCGGCAAGCGGCTGATCCTCGTCGATCAACCGGGCATGGGCAACAGTGGCTTGCCGCCGGAGCCGTACCGCTACGCGGTGGAAAATCAGGCCGGCGAGATCCTCAAACTGCTCGATCAACTGAACGTCGAACGCTTCGCGCTGGTCGGCTCGTCGATGGGCGGCGGCATTGCGCTGTACCTGTCGCTGACGCGGCCGCAACGCGTGACCCGGGCCGTCGTGATCGATCCGACGACCTTTCCGCCGCATGACTCCCCCGCGCTGGCTGAACCGGGCATGGAGCCGCTGGTGAAAATCTTCGGCGGACGCTTGATGTTCCGCGCGGCGTTGCGACAGGTTTATTACGACCGGAGCAAGGTCGACGAGGTGCTGGTCGACGAGTACGTGCACTACGCGAACAAGGACGGCTATGCGCGCGCGCTGACCGCGCTGGGCCGCGATTTTTTCTCGCCCGAATTCGTCCGCATGAGTGAACGCTACGGCGAACTGCAAACGCCCGTGCTCGCGATCTGGGGCCTGCGCGACAAATGGGTGCCGCCCGCGCAGGGCGTCCGGCTCGCCGCGCAGGCGCCCCGCTGCCGGCTGGAGTTGATCCCCGACGTCGGTCACCTCCCGCACCAGGAACTGCCCGCCGCGGTCAACCCGCTGCTGGTGGAGGGTTTAAGTGATTAAATTGCACAAAACAAAAGTATTGAAATGAAAATGGTCTGAAATAGTTACCTTGTCAGTCGGCAGCGTTCCCGTCATGGAGTTACCGACCTCTGCGCCACCTTTTTTTTCCAAGGGGATAACGTACCCTATTGATGCGGCTTCTTTCCCAACTTGTTAAAAAGACTTAACTACTGTCCAACTTCCAGGTTGCCTTGGTGATTCCATGGACACCTGTATGGACACCGCAAATAATCTTTAAAAAAACGGGGTCGGGCCGCGTGGCCCAACCCCTTGAAATTGCTGGTGCCGGAGGTCGGAATCGAACCGACACGATCGCAAGGATCGGGGGATTTTGAGTCCCCTGCGTCTACCAATTTCACCACTCCGGCGCAGTGCATCGGCTAAGAGGCCAGTTTAATAGCAGATCCGGCGGCAAAAGAAAAGGGCATTTTCGTTCGGCGGCGCGGGGGAAAGCGCGCGCGCCGTCGGCGGATTTCCGACGCCAACCGGGTTGTTCGATCGGGCGCAGTCGCCGGATTTAATGGGCGAATCGCCTCAGTCGCGCGAGAAGTCCCACGAGCCGCGCGCCAGGGTCTCGCCGGCGAGATCGTACGCGTCCAGACCGCCCCACATGCGTTTGCCGGTGATGTCGCCCCACAACAGATAATAATCCAGGTCCTTGGGCTCCTGGTCGCTGTAGAGCAACAGGATGGTGTACTGCCACTCGATGTCCATAACCCCTTCGAAATACCCTTCGTTGGGAACCAGCGAGTTGTCGACCGCGCCGATTTCGGCGAAGGCGCCGTCGAACGACCAATCCGGATACATGTTGATGGTCAATTCCAGCGTCGCCGTGCTTTCGTTGTGGTCGACGGTCGATTCCAAGGCCATCGTGCCGGTCCAGACGCCGTTGAAATAGTCAGGCTCGGAGCCGGCCGGAATACCCGGATCGCTGTATTCGGTGTCGTCGTCTTCGCCGCCGGTCCAGCCGCCGTCGTTGCTCGCCTTTTCCTTGTTGCCGCCGCCGCAGCCGATGCAAAGGGCTACCACCATCGCCGCCGCCACGAGACGCAGCACCTTCGTCCATTGAATGCGCAACATTCCAATCTCCCGCGTTAAGTGGTTTATTGAGTATCTTCACTATACCATAACCAGTGAGCCGCGCCAAGGGCGTCTTTCCCTTCGCCGGTTGTTGATCCGAGCGCGATCTGCCAAGATGGGTCGCGAACCGACGAGCGGCGGCGGAGAGTAACGCCGCGGGTGGATGGGACATGAGCAACAACGCCAAAGGAATTTTCGTTTATCTGACTGTATCGTTCGGGCTGGCCTGGTTGATGTGGGTGCCGATGTACCTGGTCGGCGTCGACGCCAACGCGCCGGTGTTTCAGGTGCTGCTGTTGCCCGGCGGCTTCGCCCCGGCGATCGCCGCGATTCTGGTGCGCAAGTTCGTCACGCGCGAGGGCTTCACCGACGCCGGCCTCAAGCCGAACTTCCGTCATTGGCGGCTGTACCTGTTCGGTTGGCTGTGGACCGTGCCGGTCGTCGCGGCGATCATCGCGCTGGCTTTTGTTTTCGGCCTGGGCCAGCCCGATTTCACCGCGGCCGGCTTCTTCCATTCGCGCGCGCCCGGGCAGGAAATCTCCGCGACGGCGCAGACGCTGGTGACCTACGTCATGCCGCTGCAGGGAGTCATCCTCAGCTTGATCGCGACCTTCGTGTTGTGGGGCGAGGAATTCGGCTGGCGCGGCTACCTGCAGCCGCGGTTGTTCGCGCATCAGCCGCTGGCGGGGGCGATCGCCGCCGGCCTGATTTGGGGCGTGTGGCATTTTCCGCTGATTTTGCTGGGCTACCAGTATCCGCAGCAGCCGCTGTGGGGCCTGGCGGTGTTTCCGGTCTCCACCGTGCTGATCTCGATCGTTTTGGGCTGGTTGCGCCGCGCGAGCGACAGCATCTGGCCGGTCTGCCTGGCGCACGCGTCTTTCAACTCCCTGGGCGGCTCGTGGTTGGTGTTGTGGTTCACCGGCCGCGCCGATCTGCTGTGGGTCGGCATCCTGGGCGTGCTCGGGTGGATCCCCCTGGGCGCGCTGGCGGGGTGGCTCGTGCGCACCAGGCGGCTCCCGTTAAAAGAAAACGGCGCGACCGAAGCCGCGCCGTGATCGTCAGCGGATAAGTATCGGGCTCAGCCTTCGCAGGCGGCGGCCCAGCAAGCCGCTTCGCACGCGCCGAAGTTGTCGCAATCGCCTTAATCATAGCAGTTACAGGTGCACAGGAAATAAGAAGCCTCGTCCAGGCAGTCGGTCATGAACAGGCTGTAGCAATCCTCGATCGAGGTCCAGCCCCACTGGTCGTCGCAGTTTTCGAAGATGTAGTCGCACACTTCTTCGACGTCGGTGTTGCAGTCGTCGTCGTCATCGTCGACGACATCGTCGTCGTCATCGTCATCGACGGCGTCGTCGTCATCGTCGTCGTCATCGTCGTCGGCGACATCATCGTCGTCATCGACGACATCGTCGTCATCGTCGTCGTCATCGTCGCCGCAGGCGCCGATCGTCACCAGGCTGCCGGCAAGCAGGAAGACCAAGGTCAGCAAAAGCCACCATTTCATGCTCTTCATCGTCCCCTCCTTTTGGTTTTCGTCGATCGATCCACGAATGTTATCGCCGTTTGATAGTTGTTGCCTCCGCAAGTATTCAACAAGTAACCGGTGGGCGCAAGACGTTACTTGGTCACCTCCCAGGCGCCGTGGTTTTGCTGGACGTTGAGTTCGTCGAGGGATTTAAAGTCGCCGCTCATGCGTTGCCAGGCCGCGGCGCCTTCCATGAAGTAGAAATAGGTGATGCCGTCGGCGGCGCAATCGAAGCGGAACGAAAAGGTGACCGTGGCGAACATGAGGTCGATCGATCCGCCGACCGCTTCCTGGTCGGGGCAGGCCGGGTCGTCGGGGCAGGTGGGGTCGGAGAACGTGCCGGTGAACGACCAATCGTCGGCGACCTCGATTTCCATCAGGATCGACGCGGTCCCGCCGCCCTGGCCCGATTCCATGACGATGTCCATCGTGCCGGTCCAGATGCCGGAGAAATCGTCGGGCGTCCAGTCGCCGGGATCGACCTCGTCGTCATCATCGTCGTCATTGTCGTCGTCGTCATCGTCGTCGACGGGCGGTTGCGCATCGTCGTCATCGTCGTCACCCGCCGGCGCGTGCCGCGCATCGTCGTCGTCGTCGCCGCAGGCGAAAAACGATCCGCCCGCCAGCACCGCCGCCAACAACAGGATGATCACTGTCGGTGCGTGTTTCATTCGGTCACCGCCTTGTGCGTTGCGGATTCGGACTTCGATTATCGGCTGATTTTGCCCGCCGGGCAAATGAGACTGTCGATACATGCGCCGATAGGCGACAAACTGCCCCGCCGGGGGCGGCCCCGGTGCGTGAGCGCCGGGAAAAAAAGCTCAAATTTCTCCCTAGCCCCGCAGGGGCGGCAGACGCATTTGCGGGTAAACGGAGAAAATCGACAATCTCAAATGAGCCGCGGATGACGATTCGGCGGTTGAACATCGCCGTCGGATGTACTATGTAACCTCTAAGATGGTTGAACAGAACCGAACCAAACGCTCGCGCTTGCTGTTGTTGTTCGGTGCGCTGATGGCCGCGTTGCTGGCGGCGGAAATCGTATCCTATGTGCTGTTGAGCATTGGTTGGGACGGAACGCCGGATCGCCAGGAAATCCTCGCCCGGCTGCACGGCGAGCGCGAAGCGGAGCAGTTTACGCTGCCCGGCGAGGGCGAGCGGGTGTCCGCCAATGTGCTGCATCCGTACTTCGGTTTCGCCGCCGATCGCGGCGCCAATCCCGACGTCAATCATTATGGCTTTTTCGCGCCCGAACCGCCGCTCGGCGACGATCCGGCCGTGCTGGACATCGCGATCATGGGCGGCTCGCTGGCGCAGTATTTCCGCTTCGCGCAAGGTTCGCTGATCGCGCGCCTGCATGAGACAATGCCCGAGGAAAAGCGGGTCATCCGCCTCCACAACCTGGCGCTCAAGGGCGGCAAGCAGCCGCAGCAGGTGATGATCCTCGCCTACCTGCTCGCCCAGGGGCACACCTTCGACATGGTGGTCAACCTCGACGGCTTCAACGAAGCGACCCTGCCGCTGGTGGAAAATCTTCCCTACGGCGTGGCCTTGAGTTTTCCGCGCAATTGGCGGACGCAGGCGCAGCGCGGCTACGATCCGCACATGACCCGCGACGTCGGCCGGCTGCAGCAGCTGTATGAAAAACGGGCGCGCTGGCGCCATCGCTTCGAGCGCTGGGGCCTGCCGTATCTCAACACGTCGTTGCTGATCTGGCAGCGTTTGGATCGTCGGCAGCAAGGAAAAATCGACGAGGCACAAGCCGACTTGTTGGAGAATCTCGCCGGTCGGGAGCGATCGTTTCAGACGTCCGGGCCGGCCAAGCAATATGATAACGATCGGTCGGCGCTTCAGGCCGCGGTGACCAAGTGGCGGAACGGTTCGCGGCAGCTAGAGCGCCTGTGCCGCGCCAACGGCATCAAGTACCTGCACTTACTGCAGCCCAACCAGTACTACGCCGATTCCAAACCGCTGTCGGCCGAGGAAAAGGAAAAAGCCTACAACCTGGCATTTCCCTATGCGCAGCCGGCCGCCCGCGCCTATCCGCTGTTGGTCGAGGCGGGGCGAGCGCTGGCCGCGGAGGGCGTCGACTTTCACGATTTCACGCGGATTTTCGCCGATCATCCGGAAACGATCTACACCGATGTCTGCTGTCATGTGAACGTCGCCGGCAACGAGATCCTCGCCGCGCAAATGGCGGAAGTTATCGCCGCGTCATTGACCGCCCCGGCGCGTTAAAAAGCACGTTTCTTTTTCGGTTTTTTCCGATATATAAAGGATGTCATCAGAAAACTAGCCGAAAGTGCAACCGCCCATGAGAGAACGCTGTGCGATAAACCGATATTGGTTCGGGCTTTGGCCGCTGGTTTGGGCGCGGACCGCCTCGGCGCAAGTGCAGCCGACGGTCGAGTCTTTCTCCTGGACGACGTTGGTTGCGTACGTGTCGTTGTTCTTCGCCCTGGGCGGCGCCCTGCTTTTGTTGTATTGGTTGCGCACCTATCGGTTGGTCAAACGGCAGGAGGAGCTGGAGCGGCTGGTCGCCGAACGCACGAGCGAACTGGCGCGGACCAACCAAAAACTCGACGCCGCCAACCGCGAATTGCAAGCGCTGGCCAACCAGGACGGGTTGACCGGCCTGGCCAACAAACGATATTTTTCCGCCAAGTATCATGAGGAATACGCCCGCGCCCGGCGCAGCGGCAAGCCGCTTTCCATGATTATGATCGACGTGGATTGTTTCAAGTCGTACAACGACAACAACGGGCATCTGGCCGGCGACGATTGTCTCAAGCAGGTGGCGGGGGCGATCCGGCAATCGGTCGGACGTTCCACCGATCTGGCCGCGCGTTACGGCGGCGAGGAATTCGTGATCATGCTGCCCGAAACGACCGGCGACCAGGCGTTTGAGCTGGCCGAAAAAATCCGCTGCCGCATCGCCGAACTGGACATCCCCCACGAAAACTCCGAAGCCGCCGCGTTCGTCACCGCCAGCTTCGGCGTCGCCACGCTCGTTCCCGACGGCCGGCAGTTGCCCGATGCGCTCATCGCCCAGGCCGACATCGCCCTCTACCGCGCCAAACGCGCCGGCCGCAACCGCGTCGAGCGCCAACCAATCGGCGCTTGAACAAAGTTCAATTTTCGCTCAAGGCTTCCCAGAACGCCTGCGGCGCGCTGTCCCACACCTGGAACCCGTAGCCGGGAAACTTGTACCGCCGACCCACGCCGCGCCGACAAGCTGTCATTCACTGCTTTGAGTGTTTTCGGCGGCGTCAACTATCGGCATCCGCGGCGGCGCCGTTTTCCACATCAGGGCGATCTCCTCCGGCGTCAGGCCGTAGGCTTCATTCACCAAATCCGACAGGCGGCGCTCCAGGGTCAGGCATTCGGCGCGGCGGGCCTGCATCGGGGGCGCGTAGTTGGCGTATTCCCCTCGCAGATGGGACAAGCCGGCCGGCGAGAGGGGTTTGCCCTTGGGCATCCGTTTTTTCACCTCCGCCGCGAATTCATCCGCCGTCAGGGTGGCGAAATCCTCCAGTTTCTGCCCCGGCTTTTCCACGCCGAATTCCATCCGGAGCCAGTCGAGAAGTTCGTGCCGGGCTGACTGATCAGCATGTGTGATTTCAACGAGACGCGAAGCCTTTTCCGAGGCTTCCAGACGAATTGGATCCGAGGGGCGAACAATAGGAATTTCAACCATAAACTTGCCTATTGTTGCTAAAGCCTCGTCTTTCATGTGAGGCAAATACCGCCAAGTAAACCACCACAGCAAAGGAGAGTTGAGAACGGCAAGGGCAAATAAATCATTTGTTGGGAAAAAATCGACTTTGTTGTTGGAAAAAAGACCTTTGTTATCCAGACAATATGAGGGATAGAACTGAATCTGTTGGTAGTACAATTTTGGACCCAGAAAGAGATCATAATAAGCGCAGGATCGTAACTCCCACCAATACTTTCCTTTGTCTTGTCTTTTTCTCAGCTCCTTTTCCAGCGGCTTCATGTGGCTAAAAAGAGAAGGATATTCTTTTTGGAAAATGCTTTCTGCTTCAGCCTCTGTACGGTCAGTCCAGGGCCAATTAAAGTCACCACTTGATTTGAGAAGAATGATCCATTTGTCAGCCCATCCTGGGACCCATCGTTTTATATCTTGTCCACGCAAATAGGGTTTAAGGATTTCTTGGCAATGAGGATCTATTTGGACAAGTCGATCTCGATCAATTTGATCAACTAAAAATGCTTTATTAAACCCCGTTTTAATTCCGTAATATTGGGAGGTTCCTAAAAAGTCCTTCAGCGGCACGCCCACCCGCCGGATCTTTTCCATGAGAGCGTCCACCGCCGGCGGCTCCAGGCTCCAGGACGCCTTGGAGAACCGTTTCCAGGGCACGGGGTAGCCTTCGCGCCCGACGTATTGAGCCAGGTTCAGGCCGGGCAGCGCCTCGCGGGGCACCGGGCAGACGGTGACCGGCGTTTCGGGCTCGGGTTTTTCCGGAGCGCCCTTTTGCCCCATGTCGTGGAGGTTCGGCGCGGCTTCGGGCTTGCGCAGCAGGACGATGCAGGGGAATGTGTCCGCATCTTCGAAGATGGGCGCGTGCCCAAAATCCAGCACCTCCTCGAAGACGCAAGAGTCCGCGAAGAAGCCCCGCAGCGCCTCGCCGTAGCCCGAGCGCATCCACTTGTTGGTCACGATGTAGGACAGGCGGCCGCCGGATTTGAGCAGCCGCACGCCCAGTTCGTAGAAGTAGGTGTAGAGATCGGCCACGCCGTGGTAGCTGCTGTAGCGCGACTCCATGTGGGCTTTGAACGGCGAGAGCAGTTCCTGGCGCACGTAGGGCGGATTGCCGATGACGATGTCGAAGCCGCCCTCCGCGAAGACCTCCGGGAAAGCCGCTTTCCAATCGAAGGCGCGGGGATCGAGGGCGGGATCGGCGATGACGCTGTTGCCGCAGCGGATGTTGTGGTCCAGGTCGGTCAGCGCCTTGCCGCGCTCCGCGGTCCGCAGCCAGAGGGACAGCCGGGTGATCTCCACCGATTCGCGGTTGAGGTCCACGCCGTAGAGGTTGTGGTTGAGGATGGTTTTGTTCAAGTCGAAAATGCTGGTCTGACCGCCGCGTAGGGCGGCAAGCTCGGCGTTGACCTGTTCGTACTCATGGAGCAGGT
>DAINPV010000047.1:0-17264 GCA_036743315.1 bacterium
GACTGGCGCGGCGGGTGAGCGCGCTGGGGCGGTTTTTCGGCCACGATCAACAGGCGCGCAAGCTCGCCTCGTTGGAAAAAGAGAACGTCACGCTCAAGCGCCGGCTCGCCGAGAAGGACCACTACATCCGCAAAGCGATGGAGTCGCTGGCCGCCGACGCCGCGCCGCCGGAACCCCCCGAAGACTGAGTTTTTCGCCCCCGCACCTTTCGCTTGACGCGGCCCCCGCCTTTCCTCGATAATGATCTGTGCCCTTATCAAGAGTGGCTGAGGGACGGGCCCGATGAAGCCACAGCAACCACCGGTCGAAAAAGGACCGGGGACGGTGCTAACTCCCGCAGGGTGGCAAAACCCTGGAAGATAAGGCGGGTTGGTCGATAAACCCCTCCTGGCTTCCAGGAGGGGATTTTTATTTTCCCCCCGCACAGCAACCAATCACCGGACAAGGGCGGAAAGGTGGATGCATGGCAAGCGTGAAGCGAACCTATGAGGAGATCAACGAGAAGATCCGCGAGAAGCGGGCGGTGGTGGTCACCGCCGAGGAACTGATCGGGCTGGTCCGAGCCGAGGGCGTCGAGGCGGCGACCGCGAAGGTCGACGTGGTGACCACCGGCACCTTCGGCCCGATGTGCAGCAGCGGCGCGCTGTTCAACTTCTGGCACACCAAGCCGAAGATCCGCGCGTCGAAGGTGTGGCTCAACGAGGTCGAGGCCCACGCCGGATTGGCGGCGGTCGATTTCTTCCTCGGCGCGACGCAGATTCCGGACGACGATCCGGCCAACAAGGTCTATCCCGGGCGTTTCGAATACGGCGGCGGGCACGTCATCGGCGACCTGCTGGCGGGCAAGACCGTCACGTTGCGCGCCGAATCCTACGGCACCGACTGCTATCCGCGCCGCGAGTTCATCGCGCAGTATCGCCTGGAGGATTTCCGCGACGCGTGGCTGCTCAATCCGCGCAACGCCTACCAGAACTACAACGTGGCGGTGAACACCACCGAGCGCACGGTCTACACGTACATGGGCATCCTCAAGCCGCGCCTGGGCAACGCCGGTTATTCGAGCGCCGGGCAGTTGTCGCCGCTGCTGGCCGATCCGTTCTACCGGACGATCGGCATCGGCACGCGCATCTTTCTGGGCGGCGCGCAGGGGTGGGTGATCGGTGCGGGCACGCAGCACAACCCGGACGAGCCGCGCACGGCCGAGGGCGTGCCGCGCGGCGGGGCCGGGAACATCGCGGTGCGCGGCGATCTGAAGCAAATGTCGGCGCGCTACGTGCGCGGCGTGAGCATGATCGGCTACGGCGTTTCGCTGGCGGTGGGGATCGGCATTCCGTTGCCGGTGCTCGACAGCGAGGTCGTGCGCCTGGCCTCGCTGGGCGACGAAAAACTCGTCGCGCCGGTGATCGACTACGGCGCCGATTATCCGCAGGGCGGCGGCGACGCGCTGGCCGAGGTCACCTACGCGCAACTGAAAAGCGGTTTCATCGAGGTGCACGGGCGCGAGGTGCCCACCGCGCCGCTGTCGAGCTATCCGCGCGCGCGGGAGATCGCCGGGGTGCTCAAACAGTGGATCGAAGCGGGCGAGTTCCTGCTCGGTCAGCCGCAGGACAAGCTGCCGCAGGCCAAGGCGTCATGAGCCTTTACGACAACCGCACCTACCGCAACTTCGCGCCGACCGCAACGGTCGCGTTTCGCGTCACGGCGGCGCAAAGCGACTTGTTCATCCGCGCCGACCGCGACCGGAGCGCCGAGGCGGAAAAGGCGTTGCTGACCGCGCGGCATCAAATCGAAAGCTACATCGCGCAGCACCCGGAGTTTGCGACCGCGCTGGTTCCGCTGCCGGCCGATCCCTTCGCGCCGCCGTTGGTCAAGGCGATGCTCCGGGCGGGCCGGGCCGCCGGGGTGGGGCCGCTGGCCGCGGTCGCGGGCGCGGTGGCCGAGGCGGTCGGGCGCGCGTTGGCGAAGGATTCGGCGCCGGTGATCGTCGAGAACGGCGGCGATTGCTGGCTGCAACTGACCGACGAGCTGACCGTCGGCCTGGTGGCGGGCGACTCGCCGTTTTCCGGCCGCATCGGGTTGAAGATCGCCGCGGCACAAACCCCCGGCGCGCTATGCACGAGCAGCGGCACGGTCGGTCATTCCTACAGCGCGGGCCAGGCCGACGCGGTAACGATCTACGCGCGCGACGCCGCGCTGGCCGACGCCGCCGCCACCGCCGTCGCCAACCGCGTGCGCACCGCCGCCGACGTCGACGCCGCGCTGGCCTTCGCGCAAACGATCGCGGGCGTGGCCGGCGCGTGCATCGTCATTCACGACAAACTCGGGATCTGGGGCGAACTCGCCCTGGTCAAACTCCCGTGAAGGAGACTCACGTGATCACCAAAACCAAAGTGCTCAAATTCGACAAACAAGCGTGGCGCAAGCCGATCGTCTGCGAGCTGGCGCGCAACTTCGATATTTCCTTTTCCATCCTCAAGGCCAAGGTGCTGCCGCGGCAGGAAGGGCTGCTGATTCTGGAGATCTCCGGGTTCAACGGCGAGTTCCTGCGCGCGGTGGAGTACCTGCGCTCGATCCCCGGCGTGTCGGTCGAGGCGCTGGAGCAGGACATCGTCTACGATGCCCAGACCTGCACCCACTGCGGCGCGTGCACCGGCTTTTGCCCGTCGGGCGCGCTGCACATTCCCGACCGCGCGACGATGGAAGTGGCCTTCGACCCGGACGCGTGCATCGGCTGTGAGATCTGCCTGGCGGCCTGCCCCGCCCGGGCGCTCTCGCTGGCCGAAGGCGTGTCGATCTAGACATTTTTTAACGCGAAACCCAAGCGAACGATCTGACGATCGCTCGCTTGGGTTTTTAAAAAAATTAAGCACCCCTACCGGGTGCCACGCCAGACAACCTACCATCCTGAGTGCTAATGAAGGTATTTTACCGATGATTTTACAAAGGTCAAGAGCCGTTGCGAATTGATCCCGGTCCTGGATCGGTGTAAGGAGAGATTAGCTTATTCGATCATTTGAAACGATCAACTCCAACCGTTACATTCGATCCAATCGTCACAATTATAACGATATTCCCAACAGCTTTTGGCTTTTGGATGCTCGGTCAATTCTTCTTCCGTCCAAGTATTCAAGCATTCATCCACCGTTAGGTCATCCCGGTAGCAGTCGATCAAAACCTCACAATATCCTTCTGCAGTCAAAACCGTTCCATTATGGCTATCGTCGTCGTTCCCGCTTTCATCTCCGCAACCCATCGCGAATAGAGCGACCACGATCAATGTCGCCAATAGCGCTTTCATTTTCCCTCCATTTGACGCACTCGTTTTTGCGATGCAAGCATTCCGATAACCGCCATTAGGCGGTCAAGAAATTGTAGTCGTTACGATTCATATTTGTAAAGAATCGCGTCAGATAAGCGTCAGTTGCGGATTGATCCCTGTTCGGGGCTTTTTTCGATGTTAGTCGAGCCGTTGCACCGCGCCCGACGTCCCCTCATTTCCACCGTTTGACGTCGATTTCGGAAATGCAGGTGTCCTGGAATTTCTTCCCGGGGAAGACCTCTTCGATGGTTAATCGCACCCAGGTGGATTTCACCGGCTTTTTTAGGGTCGGGTCGGCTTTGAAGTCGATCATTGGGAGCGAATAATCCAACTGCGCGGCGCCGAACGCGACCCGCTCGTCGTCGTCCTTGAATTCCGCTGTGCGCGAGAAGCCGCCTTCCAACTCGATGCGCAGGCGTTTCACCCGCCCGTTGTTGAACATGGTCGCTTTGTCTTTGGCGTACTTGGGCGTCAGGGCAAAGCCGACGACCTGGACCGGCGCGGCGAAATCGTAGCGGATCCACTCGCCCTTCCCCGTTCCCGCGGCTCCTTCGCACCAGGCGGTTTTGGCGTTGCCGTCGGCGTCGTTTTGCGGCCGATAGGAGGGATTGTCGTCGAGCGTCGAAGAGGCCGTCACCTTGTTTGGCTTCACCGAAGCGATGCGGTCGACGTAATCCTTGGAATCGAAACCGACGCCCTCGTCGTATTCCACGCGCAGATCGCCAGCGAAGGCGATGCCGACAAACACCATGAGGATGAGGAATAACATGGGGAAAGGCGTCCTTGATTTCATTATCTCTTCTCCATCCGGGAAGAGGGCAATAAATTCAAGCGCAACGACCTACTCCGCGACCGCTTCCGCCTGTGCCTCAACCTTCTCCACCAGCGTTCCTGGGGCGAGGGGTTGGCCGTACTCGGGTTGGATCGGTGGGCCGAACAGGCGCGCGTTGAGGAAGATGGTCAGGCCGGCGGCGAGGGTGTAGAAGCCGATGAACTGGCTGGTGGAGAAGGGCGTTTCGGCGCCCGCGTGTATCGTGTCGGAGTACAGGCTCAGGTAGGCCAGCACGACGCCGACGAGGATGACGAGCCACCCGGCGTTGCGCAGCGGTTTGTTGGCCAGTTTTTTCGCCAGCAGGAACACCGTCAGGCCGACGATGAACACGAGCAGGCCCCACACGGCGTCGCCGGTGACGAAACCGCGGATCTTGTCGCCGCGGAAAAACTCGATGATGAACCGGTTGATCGCGTAGATGCTCAGCAGCAGCCCGAAGACCTCACCGTGCGAGCGCTTCTTGTCGCGGTACCAGCGCAATACCAGGAACAGGAACAGACCGTTCAAGCCCATGTAAAGCTGCGTCGGGTGCAGCGCCTGGCCGATGCCGTAGAACTTCGTGGCGTAGGCGTCGACCGGATAATGCACGCCCCAGGGCATGCCGGTCGGCGCACCGAAGCAGCAGCCGTTCATGAAGCAGCCGAAGGGCCGGTGGATGGCCAGCCCCAGCCCGGCGTAGGGCGCGAACAGATCCATCAGCGCCAATACGTTCTGGCGTTTGACGACCGCATAAAGACAGACGAACAGAATGCTGCCGAAAAAGCCGCCGTAGAAGACCAGGCCGCCTTCCCAGACTTTGAAGATCTCGTACCACGGTTTGTCGGCGAAGCGCTCGCCCCAGGTGGTGATGACGAACAGCGCGCGCCCGCCCAGGATCGTCCCGAAGATCGTCAGCAGCGCGCTGTTGAGCACGAAGTTGACGTCGAACTGCTCATAAACCGCGCGCCGGCGCAGCAGCAGAATGCCCACGACGAAGCCCGTGGCCATGGCCATCGAGTACGAGCGCACCTGGTAACCGAAAATTTCGAACAGAATCGGATGCAATGTCCGCGCCTCCTCCCTGGGTCAAGGCGCTATCCTACGAATTGCGTCCCGCCGGATCAAGCGCCCTTGTCAAACGCCGCCGCCCTGCCGATACTGGCGGGGCTCCAAACAAAACAAGGCCGACGGTGCGCGCACCTCGCCTTACCACAAAGAAACCCGACGAGCGCGAAAGGTTAAGCGGCGGTGGTTTTTTCTGTTTCACGACGGGAACGGCGGGCATGAACGAGCAGTTGCTCAACGTGCTGCGCGCGGAGTATTGCGGGCAGGAACACCCGGAACTCGCCCCGTTCGTCGAGCACTTCCGCGCGCGGTTTCCGGATCGTCTGCTGGCCGTGGTGTTCTACGGCTCGCGGCTGGACCCGGCGACGGCCACCGACACGAGCTTTTACGATTTTTATCTCGTTTGCGACGACGCGAAGGATTTGTTCCCGCGTTGGCGCGACCGCCTGTTGCTGCGCCTGCTGCCGCCGAACATCTATTATCTCGAACTGCCGGGCGAGGGCGAAAAAAAACTCGCCGGCAAATATTGCGTGATCACGCTGCCGGACCTCCAGGAACAGGTGGGCGAGCTGGCGAAGGACCTGTACCACCTGGGGCGCTTCAGCAAGCGCCTGCAACTGCTGTGGTGGCGCGACGGTTTCGACCGCGACGCGGTGCTCGGCTGCTGCCTGCGGGCGATGGAAACGCTGCTGCCGCACGCGGTGGCCTCGGTGAGCAACATCTTCGAGCTGCCCGACCTGATCCGCAAGGCGCTGGCGCTGTCCTACGAGGGCGAGGTGCGCCTGGAGGACGTCGCGCGCAAGGTCGATTCGCTCTACAACGTTGCGCCGGAGTTTTACGCGCGGATCTACGGCGAACTGCTCGCCGAATTCCGCGCGCAAAACCGGGAAATTTTCCACGAGCCGAAGGAGAACGATCCGCCGGGGACGATCTACCTGCGCCGCAGTCCGCGGGTGCACGCCGAGTTGCACGAGCCCACGCGCGAGTTGCTGCGCCGTTCGCGCCGGCGGGCCGTGCTGCGCTGGCCGAAAAACATCCTGCTGGTCGACAACTGGGTCGACATCCTGCTGGCCAAGCTCGAACGCACCTACGGCGTCAAGCTCGAACTCACGCCCCGCGAACGGCGGTGGATCCTCATTTTCGGCTGGCGGCACTATTTCCGCCTGCGGAGGCAGGGGCGGATACACTGAACGGCCGATACAATTCCGTTATTGAGCGTTTGGGAGCGGTCGTGGTATACTAAGCGCTTGTGAACGTGTAATTCGTTTTGGTTGGGCAGATTAACGTGTGAGGATAACTTACACCGCGGCGAGCGATCGGCCGGGGGTGGAGTAGTCCGCGTTTGGGGAGGACACACGTGAAGTACATGACCGTGCGCAACATGCAACGCGCCTTTACCTGGCTGGTGCTGCTGAGCGTGTCGGTCTGCGCCCTCGTCTTCGGCTTCAACTATTTCAATCTGCAACGGCCGGTCAACCGCATCCTCGAACAAGACGAGCGCAACGCCGGCGTGCGCGTGAGCGTCTATTACGACTCGTACGTCGACACGGACATGATCGTGTTCGACGTGCGCTTCGTCGGCCCGCCGGCGGGCTACCCCGGCTTGTTCCGCGTGTTCTTCCAGTTTGCGCGCGAGATGCAGGGGCGCGACATCGAAAACGTCATGCTG
This sequence comes from bacterium, assembly GCA_036743315.1. Taxonomy (GTDB): domain Bacteria; phylum Lernaellota; class Lernaellaia; order Lernaellales; family Lernaellaceae; genus CALBTQ01. The sequence continues at coordinate 6,865 of DAINPV010000047.1, forward strand.
GCCTACAACGGACGGCAGAAGCTGAAGATCAAAGGCGACGACTTTCAGGAACTGGGCGCGTCCTTCGGCGCGATGCAGCCCCGGCAACTGCTGTGGGAACTGGCGCGCAACCTGCGGCTGCTCAACGGGCGGCTGGTGATGTCGAACATTCCGGGCGACTACGCCAAAATGCTGGAAAAAAACCTGTCGGAAGACAACGAACTCCAGGCCGCTTCGGCCCTGTTCAACACCTTTTCGCAGTAAGGCGGGTGGGCGGGAACAAATCCCCGCATGTGACCTGCATTTATTGTTCATCCCTTTGACCGGCGATAGGGAAATCCCGACGCTCGCTTGCTGGCCGGTAAAAATATTATGTGGTATAAAACGGGCATGCAACGCAAGGACGTCACGTTCGTGGTGGGCGGCGATCGCTGTGCGGCTTGGTTGTATCTACCCGATCGGCCGACGCCCTGTCCGGCGGTGGTCATGGCGCACGGTTTTTGCGCGACGCGCCCGTTGCGTCTGGACGCTTACGCGCAGCGGTTCGCCGCCGCCGGATTCGTCGTTTTTGCGTTCGATTACCGGCATTTCGGCGACAGCGAAGGCTCGCCGCGGCAATTGCTGGACATCGCGCGGCAACTCGACGATTGGCGCGCGGCGATCCGGACGGTCAAGCGGCTGCCCGAGGTCGACCCGCAACGCGTTGCGGTGTGGGGCACCAGTTTCAGCGGCGGGCACGTACTGACGATCGCGGCGCAGGATCCTTCGCTGGCCGCGTGCGTCGCGCAGGTGCCGTTTGTGGACGGGCCGGCCACGGCGCGCATGGCGGGGCCGACGGCGTTTTATCGGCTCGGCTGGCGCGCCCTGGTCGATCTGGTGCGCGGCTGGACCGGCTTTTCGCCTTATTACATTCCGGCGGTGGGGCTGCCTGGCGAAGCGGCGGCCATCACCACGCCCGACGCAGAATTGGTGGAAAAGACCATGGTGCCGCCCGGCGTGGAGTGGACCAACAAGGTCGCGGCGCGGATCCTGCTGTCGCTGTTGCGGTATCGCCCCGGGCGATCCGCGCGACGCATACAGTGCCCGGTGCTGTACTGCCTGGCGGAACACGATCAGGTGACGCCCTGCCGCGCCGCCGTCGCCGTGGCCGAACGCACCCCGCACGCCCAGGTGCGCCGCTATCCGCTGAATCATTTCGACATCTACGCCGGCGAACCCTTTGAAAAAGCCGTGGCCGATCAAGTGGAGTTTCTTCGGGGACTGGGGTGATCCCCAAAGGGAGCGGACGGACGGCGATCGGCAGCGCAATATTCATAAAATCGTCTTGAAATAATGGGGATAAAATGATATCTATTTTCCATAATTTATTCTGATCGGGGTGAGGGGCAAAAGCATAGCCGTGACTTGAAATATCCCTCTGTTTGTTGTGTGGAAAGCAAGATTGCCAAAAAAATAAACCATGATTGCCTTGTCGTGGAATTGTCGTGGCGTCTCCCCGGCTAACCCCGATTTGAATGATGATAACCGACAATCACAACAATTTATGAGGAGGAAACCATGCCTTGGCGTCTCACTTTATTGGCCGTGGCGGATCGCAACCAAACGTTGAATCGGGCGCGAAGCGCACTCAATCTTCGAACGATTTATCAACTTGGCCGGGGCGGCTTCGATCCGACCCGACCGATGACCCAAGGTTGCGATTGTTCGGGCTTTGTCGCCTGGTCCATCGGCATTCCGCGGCATTTACCGATAGGAGACGGCATTTGGCTGCAAACCACATCGTATTGGAACGGCGGCGTTGAAACGGGACATAGGATTTTCGACCAGGTGGCCGAAAACGCGGCGCAACCGGGCGATATTGTGGTGTATCCCGATCAGAACAATCGGCAGGGGCACATGGGCTTCGTCAGCCGGACGCTCAACGGCATCGTCACCCACGTGATCCATTGTTCCAGCAGCAACTATCGAAACCATGGCGACGCCATTCTGGAAACGGCGCCGATCGCGTTTCAGAACAATCAGCAAACGCGGTTCATGCAGGTCAATTATCAGGCATTGCGCAGATTGTTCGGTATTCCCGAGCCGATCCAACCGTCCGTCGTTCCCCTATTGAGATCGCCGTTGTTGAGAAATGACGCAACCCTGCAATTGGTCGCCATGGGCATGGCCACGTTGACGCCCACCGGAAAATTGACGCCGGGATGCGGGGCGTTGCACGATGCGCTCAACACCCTGGCGCATAAAACTCCCGCCTACTACGTCGATTTGGGACCGAATCAACAGGATCGCGGATATTTCGGCCAGAAAACCAAAAAGGCGGTGAAGAATTTCCAAAAAAATCATACCCTGCCGGCCAAGGGATGGCTGGACCGCGATACGTTGCTGGCCTTGGACAACGAACTCACCTCAGGGCGCGACCTGACGATCGCCGCCCCGCGCGAGGTGACGGAAAGTCCCGCGGCGATCGAACTGCAGCATGTGGGCAGTCGCTATTACGCCACGTTCGACGACGGTCAGCAGGTGTACATCGGCAAGCGCGTCAGCTACGCCAACAAGTACGTCGGGCTGATGAACACCGACGGAAAATACGAAAAATTCTACGAGCCGACGCAGTGGAAAAACGATTACGACCACTGGGCGTACATGATTTACCCGACGGCCATCTGCGAAAGCCGGGGCTGCTTCAATTGCATCAACACCTATGATTCGGCGCGGTTCACTTTCGGTTTCGTGCAGATGGCGGCGCACACGCCCAACGAAAATTTCGTTCCGTATTTCCGGTCGCTGCTGGAGTTGCCGAAGGCCGGCTACTACTTCCCCGACTTGCAGTTGATCGACGGCCGCGTGGCCCGGCAAACCACCGACGGATGGGTCGCTCTGGAAGACGACAACTCGACGCTGCGTTTGAAGAACTACCTCAATCCGACGTTGAGCGAGGTCGAGGATCAGGAAGCCATCAACGCCGCCAAACTGATTCACTGGTCCATGACCGATCAGGGCAGCGTGGAGGTGCAGGTCAAAACCGCCGTCGACAAAATGAAACAACAGATGAAAATCAACCATCGTCGTTACAACCTCGACGGCAAACCGGATACGATCTGCGCGGCGATCGCCGACATTCACCATCAGGGGCGCGCCAAGGTGACGGCCGTCGCCGCCGCGCTCCAAAACGCGGCCAACGACGACGAAGCGCTGCACAACCTGCTGCAAATCGGACGCGCCAGTTATCAGGATCGATGTGTGACGCTGGAAAAGACGATCAACCAGATGGTGCAAAACGGACAGTTGGGACGCAAGCGCTACAATGCGCAGAGCAATTCGTTCAATTAAACCATCGAGGCGATTCCCCTTGAAGGGGAACTCGAACGGAATCTCAACGGGGATAGGAAGGCGCATTGTAGGGAGAAATGAAAAAGGCCGCCGATCCATCGGATCGGCGGCCCGCGTCAGCGGTCGCGAATCGTTATTTAACGGAAGTGATGTCGTAACAATCGATGTAGCCGCCGTCCATGTGTTTGACTTTGTACATGCCGGAGAAGCCGGAGTCTTCGCTCCAGAACAGGCGGTAGCCGTCGTCGCCCGCGTCCTCGATCCAACCGTTGTGGATGTCTTTGTTGAAGTCGTAATCCAACCAGAGGGGCAGCGGATCGGCCGGGTCGAGGTTGTCGGCCAGCGACCAGTTGCCGTCGGCGTCGTTGCTGATGAAGTTGAAATTGTATACCTTGTTTTTCGGGTCGAACTCATCGAGCGCCGCATCCAGCACGATGTGGTGCAGGTACACGGCGTACACCGCGTTGCCTTCATCGTAGAAGGCGGGCAGGCCCTGCAGTTCGACCGCCGCTTTGCCTTTTGTGCCATAGGCCACGGTCACGGTCGCGCTGTCTTCGAACAGGATGTTCTCGACCATCTCGATCGTGCCGCCGTTCATCATCTTGGCGCCCATGAAGTTTTCGTAGCCCAGGGTGTCGTCCCAGATGATCTGGATGTCGGTGACTTTGCTGCCGTCCTCGTCGTACTCGATGAACCAGCCCAGTTCGAGGTCATCGTAGAAGGGCAGCGTGCGATAGTCGCCGTCGAGCTTCTTGGACAGGATGTTGTAGCCGTCGGAAGCCGCGAAGTTGAACTTATAGTCGGCCGGATCGAAATCCTTGGCGAAGGCCGCATCGACCACGGTTTTAACCAGAACGGCCGGTTTGTCCGTGCTGTCTTCCGGGTCGGTCCACATGAAGGCTTCCAGGCCGTTCAGTTCGACGGTCACGTCGCCGTCGGGCGTGGAAACGAGCACCGATTCGTTGCCTGTCCAGACGATGTCGTCATCGTCGTCGCCGGTGTCGTCGTCGCCGGTGTCGTCGTCGCCGGTGTCGTCGTCACCGGTATCGTCGTCGCCGGTGTCGTCGTCATCGTCATCGTCGTCGTCGACCGCATCGTCGTCATCGTCATCGTCGTCATCGTCGCCGCAGCCGGCGATCGCCGCACCCATGACCAACAGGGCCAAGATGCTGAGCAGCACCATAAAACGTTTCAACCACATGTAAGTTACCTCCTTATCGTCGATGTGATTTGCACATAGGGTTTGTTTATGCCTACGTCGGCATAAAGGTGTAGCGGAAACGGGAAATTATGTCAAGCAACCCATAATTTCAGGGCAGGGGGATCGGTTCGACGGTCAGGCGCCGGCCGCGCGCGTGGGCGAGCGTGAAATGATGAGCGGCGCCCTCCAGCAAATCGGCGCCCGCGCCGCCGGTGATCACATAACGCACACCGTCACGAATTTCCTGATGAAATTGGTGCTCGTGCCCGCTGAAAACGGCGGTGACGTTCCACTCGACGAACAACCGGTGCAGCTCCGGCTGGGGCAGGCTGTGTAGGCGGTGTTGCTCGTTGAGCGTCGGCCAGGGCGGACGGTGGAGGACAATTACCGTACGCCCTCGTTTTTTCAGCAATCTCAGTTGCGCGGTCAGCCATTCGCGCTGGATTGCCGACAGCGCGCCGTGCAACCCCGGCTCCTCGGTCGACAACCCGATGAACGTCCAGCCGCGATGGGTGACGATCCAGGGCGTTTTGTCGAACTGCCTGGCAAACAAGACCGGTCCGTCGGCCCCGTCGACATCATGATTGCCCGGCACAAGCAACAGACGTGGGCGCAGACGCCCGAGCACTTCGTGCGCCTGGGTGAACTGTCGTCGGGTGTCGGCCGCAAACAAGGTGCGGCCGTGGATCAAATCGCCTGCGAAAATAACGAGTTGCGACGGAGAGTTGTTTATTCGTTCGATTGCCGCGCGCAGAATCGGCGAGGGCGGATCGTCGGGGTCGGCCGGCCCCGCGTCGCCCAGAACGGCGAAGGTCCACGACGCGTCGCACCCGGCGAGTATCAGCAACAACAGCAGCGGCAACCAGTGTTTCACGGCAAATGAATCTCGCTCAGGTCGCGTATCTGGTATTTGCTGCTCAGCCCGGCGAACTCGCACTTCATGCCGTCAAGGAGCAGAAAGCCCTTTTGCAGGTCGAGCAATGCAATATCCTTTTTGTATCCGTCGCGGGCGATCAGCACCGCCGGCGCGTCGGGATTCAGCTCCCACCCGGGTAGGGCGAGGATGGCGGCGAAGGGAACTTTGCCGTCCTTGGCCATCTTTTGCAGCTCGGCGGCGGCGATGGTGCGGCGCTTTTCTCCCATCGACAAGAGCAAGGCGGACTCCGGGGCGGCGGCGGTGAATTGTACGCTCACGGTATCGCGCACGGTGAAGGCCTTGCCGTCGTCTTTGACCAGCACGACCGCCAGCGACGCCGGGTCCAGGTAGGCGCGGGCCATTTGCGCGGCGGGAATCGCCTTGACGTATCCGTCGGCAGCGCGTACTTCGGCCTGGGCGTCAGTCGCGCCGGGGCAGAAGGCGGTCAGGGCGATCAGCGAACGGTCGCCGACCTTTTCCGGCGGCAGAGTCTGGAGTTTGGCCTGCGGCCAGTCGGTTTTCGCCTCGTCGGGGCAGACCACTTCCACCCCGGTCGGCGGGGTCGGCGACGCGACGGGCGCAGCTTCGGCCGCCTCGGCCACGGCTTGCGCGGCGTCGGCGGCGGCCTGCACCGGGTCTTTTTGACCAAGGAAGGTTTCGGCGACCATCACCGCGATCGGCTCGAGCGCGGCGAGCGTATGGGCGTGCAAGGGCAGTGCGCGCCCGTGCTGCAACGCGGACTTGAAGGTCGGCCCGTCGGCATTTTTCACGAACCACGGATCGTCGAGCGTCGCGGCGGTCGCCGGCAGTAGGTTCGCTGAATGCAGCTTGGCGGCCTGCACTTGAGGCGCGCCCAACGCGGCCAGCAGCGCCGGCGCCTGGGCGTGGTGGCGCGGCAGCAGGGCCAGCGACCAACCGCCGACGAGGGTGACGCCTTCGCCTCGCGGACCGGGGATGACCCGGGCGCGGATCTTATCGGCCAATTGACTCTGGCGCGCGAACAACGGCCGCTCCCAACTGCCGCCCACGGACAGGGCGTAGGCGCCGCCGGCCATGCCGGAAAAGACGTCGTTTTGCTCGAGCGCCGCCGGGTTGTCGACGCGGCCGGGCAGTTGTTGCAGCCATTGCAGCGCCTGCGCGGCAGGCTCGGGAGCGAAAGACAGGCGGTCGCCGTTGACGCTCAACTCGCCGCCGAAGGAGAAGTACCACGGCAAGAAAGCCAGCGCGCTGTTGGTCGCCCGGGCGGCGGGGAAGGCGAAGGCGGCGCGCAGATTATGTTCCTTCGTCATCTTTGCGGCGAAGGCGGCGGCGGCCAGACCGGCTTGGTCCCACGGCGTTGCGGGCGCGAGATCCTGCCGCTGCCAGACGACCAGGGCGTCGGCGTCGAAGGGCCAGGCCCACACGTTTTGCGCATCGGCGACCGCCGGCAGCAGCGCGGGCAGGGCTTGCGTGCGGACCGTCGCGGCGGCCGCGGCGGGCAGCGGCGCGATCAGGTTTTCGGCCCGCAAGCGGCCGAGCCACTCGTTGCGCACCAGGATGACGTCGCCGGCGTCGCCGCGTTGCGCACCCAGCAGGAGCTTCTGCAGAATCGCCTCGCGCTTGCCGGCCTGCTTGTGCACGTCCATCGGCGCGTCCGGGTGCGCCGCGTTCCATTGGGCGAGGGCGTCGCGCAGCGCGGGCAGGGCGTCCGGATCGTACCAGGACGGCACGGTCAGGGTGAGGGCGTCGACCGGCGGCGCGGCCTGGGTGCAGGCGGCGAGCAGCAGGGCGACGAACAAGGCGACGAGCAGCGCGTTAGATTTCAAGGTCCCTCCACAGTCGTTGGCGGAACAGCAGGAACAAGGCGACCACCGGCAGGATCGAGAGCGTCATGAACGCGGCGATGTGCCCCTGCTCGAAGCCGTGCTCGCTGAAGTAGCGGTACAGCCCGACGGTCAGCGTCATTTTTTGCGGATCCTCCAACAGCAGAAACGGCAGGAAAAAGGTGTTCCAGCTTTGAATGAACAACAGCAGCCCGGCGGTGAGCAGACCCGGCCCGGCCAACGGCAGGGTCACGCGTCGCAGCGCCTGCAGGCGGGTGAAACCGTCGAGCTGCGCGGCCTGCTCCAGGCGCGCGGGCACCTGGCGGAAGGTGGCGATGAGGATCCATACCGCGAGGGTCGCCCCGCCGCTTTTAAGCAGCGCGACCAGCCACAGGCTGTTGAGGGCGTGGAGTTGCTCGGCCAGGCGATAGACCGAGGCCATGCTCGCCACGCCCGGCGCGAGGTGGATGGCGAGGAAGGCGATCAGCAGGCCGTCGCGCCAGCGGAAGCGATGCCGCGCCAGGCCATAGGCGCCCAGCGCGCCCAGGGCCAGGGCGAGCGCGGTGGCCAGCAGGCAGACGAACAGGGAATTGCCCATCTGCCGCCAGAACAGCGCGTCGCCGAGGATGTCGGCGAAATGACCGAGGGTGAACGTCGCGGGCAGCAGCGTCGGCGGCCAGCGGTGGATTTCGTTTTCCGGCGTCACCGCCAGGCGCGCCAGCCACAGCAACGGCAGCAGCGCGTAAGCCGCCACCAGCGCCGCACTCAGCCAAGCCGCCAGCCGCCGGGCGTTCATGCCGTCCTCCGGCGCAGGCGCAGCAGCACGGCGATCAACACCGCGCAGCCGAGCAGGATGATCATCCCCTGCGTCGCGGCGTAGCCCAGTTCGAAACGCCCGGCGAAGGCCGTCTGGTAGGCGTAGAGCGCGGGGACTTCCGTGGCGAACAGCGGCCCGCCGCCGGTCAGGGCGAAGGGCAGAAAAAGAGGTGAGCGAAAAGAGAAAGACCAGCAACCCGTTGACCGCGATCACCCGCCGCTGGTGCGGCCAGACGATCGCCCGGAAGATCAACCAGCGCGACGCACCGTCGAGCTTGGCCGCGTGCAGGTGGTGTTCGGGCAGCGCGCCGATCCCCGCCATCTGCAACAGCGTGGAGAAGGCCAGGCCCTGCCAGAGCGTGGCGATCCACAGGGCGAGCATCGCCAGGAAGGGATCGGTGCGCCAGGGCAGCGCCGCGCCGCCGAGCTTGGCGATCGTCAGGTTGACCCACCCGCCGTCCTCGGCCAGAAAACCGCGCCAGATCAGCGCCACGGCCAGTTCGGCCAGGACCCAGGGCAGCAGGAGCAGCGTCTGGGCGATCGCCCTGGCGCGCGCGGTCCGGCGCAAGGCCAGCGCCAGCGACAGGCCGACGCCGACGTTCAGGACCACCGCGCCGCCGGCGTACAGCAAGCCGATCAGCAGCGCGTGCCCGAAGCGCGCATCGTTCAGCGCGCGTAGAAAGTTGGCCGCGCCGAGCCAGCGGCCGGGCGCGCCGGGCGCGGCGTCGGAGCAGGCCAAACCGATCGCGTACAGCAACGGCAGCAACCAGACCACGGCGGTCAACGCGAGGACGGGCAGCAGGTAGGCGGCGGGGAATCCACGTTTCATGGGCGGCGCTCACACGTGGCGGCGTCGAACAGCAGCAACCGCGCGGGGTCGATCGTCACGCCCACCGCGCTGTGCGGCGCGGGCAGAGCCTGGGCGTTGCCGACACGCAGGCGGATCGACCGTTCGCCCAGGCGCACGGCGGCGATGCGTTCGTGGCCGAAAAAGTCGACGCGTTCGAGCGTGCCGCGCAACGGAGCATCGTCGCGCAGCGTCGCGTCCTCGGGGCGAAACCCCAGCAGCACGTCGCCGTCGTCGCCGAGGAGGTTTTCCATTTTTCCCCAATCGCCGGCGGCCGTGTCGCGTTCGAGGCGCGCGGGCAGGAGGTTCATCGGCGGGCTGCCGAAGAAGCAGGCGACGAAGGTGTTTTTCGGTCGGCGGTAGATTTCCTCTGGCGCGCCACACTGGACGATCGCGCCCTGGTCCATCACCGCGAGGCGGTCGCCGACGGCCATCGCCTCGGCCTGGTCGTGGGTGACGTAGATGGCGGTGACGCCGGTTTCCTCGACCAGTTCGCGGATCAGCGTGCGCAGGCGGTCGCGCAGCGGCAGGTCGAGGCTGGAAAGCGGTTCGTCGAGCAGAAACAGGTCGGGGTGACGGATCAGCGCGCGGCCCAGGGCGACGCGTTGGCGCTCGCCGCCGGACAGTTGCGCCGGTAGGCGGTCGAGCAGCGCGGCGATCTCCAGCCGCTCGGCCATGCGTTGCACCGCCTTGCGGCCCCACTTGCCGCGCGCCCGCAGGGGGAAGCCGAGGTTTTCGGCCACGGTCAGGTGCGGATACAGCGCGCCGTCCTGAAAGACCATCGCCACGTCGCGTTTGCCCGGCGGCAGCCCGCGCAGGTCGCGACCCTTGAGGACGATCTCGCCCTCGTCGGGTTCCAGCAGCCCGGCGATGAGCTGCAAGGCGGTCGATTTGCCGCTGCCTGAGGGGCCGACCAGCGCGAGCAATTCGCCCGGGCGCAGGCGCAGATCGAGCGCCGCCACGGCGGTCACCTCGCCGAAACGCCTGGTTACCCGGCGCAGTTGCAGAGCAAAATCCGACATTTCGCCCGATTCTATGGTACCGGCGACATAAAGACAACATCTCTTAATTCACTTGTCCTGTTCAAAACACGATTTTTTTATTACAATAATCCACAGAATGAGGGGGCGTCGACTTGCGGGGTGAACGATGTTTTGGCAGCTGATCTCAAGGTGGATCGTCTGGCTGACGCTGCTGTTGTGCGTGGCGGCGTGTGGTTCGCCCGACGACGATGACGATAATGATGCGTCCGCCGACGATGACGACGACGATTCCCACGACGACGATTTCACCGACGACGATCTTGATGACGACGCGGTCGGCGTGACGCCGGCCGGCGAATGGTCGGAGCCGTGCCTGCCGCCGCAAGAGCCGCCGGCGGGCTACGACCCCTATGAAGCGGTCTGGATGATCGCGCGCTTCGACGACGAAGCACTGCCTTTCTACGGCCTGTATGCGTACTTCTGGATCGACCGTTATTGGTACGAGGGATGTTCCTACACGCCCGCG
>DAINPV010000048.1:0-17097 GCA_036743315.1 bacterium
AAGAGAACATCTCCGCCATCGACGCCTTCGTCAGCACCAGCTACGACGACGAAGAAAACGTGCTCTCGGCCCTGCTGGCCAAGCGCATGGGCACGCGCAAAGTCATCACCGTGCTCGAGCGGCCGACCTACACGCAGATCGTTTCGACCATCGGCGTGGACAACGTCGTCTCCAAGCGCCTGGCGGCAGTCAACAAGATCCTGGCGTACCTGCGCAAAGGGCGCGTGCGCAGTGCGATCGCCCTGGGTAACGAAAGCACGGAGATCATCGAGTTCGAAGCGCTGGAAACGTCGCAGATCGTCGGCAAGCCGCTGCAGGAAATTACCTTTCCGCGTGGGTTGCTGGTCGTGGCGATCCTGCACGAGGGCGAAGTGCGGATCCCCGGCGGCAAGGACGTCATCCAGCCGGGCGATCACGTGTTGATCCTCACCGTCAGCGGCAACATCAAGGCCGTCGAGCGCTTGGTGTCGGTCAGTTTGTCGTATTTCTAACCGCCGTTGGGAATGGCGATGCGCGTACGCAACATGATCCGGGTCCTCGGTTCGTTGACCTGTTTTTACGGGCTGACCATGTTGGCGCCGCTGCTGGTCGCGCTTATCTACCGCGAACGCGACTGGAGCGCCTTTTTCTTGTCGTTCCTCATCACCATGTTTTTCGGCTTGTCGCTGTATCTCATCGCGTTTCGCGGTTCGCGGGAAATCACCAACCGCGAAGGTTTTCTCATCGTCACGTTCGTCTGGGCGCTGGCCGGCGTTTTCGGCGCGTTGCCGTACATCTTCACGCACACCTTCAGCACCGTCACCGACGCGCTGTTCGAAACCGTCAGCGGTCTGACCACCACCGGCGCCTCGGTGATGGTCACGATCGAAGACAAATCGCACGGCATTCTCTTCTGGCGCGCGCTGACCCATTGGATCGGCGGTATGGGCATTATCCTGCTGGGCTTGGCCATTCTGCCGTTGATCGGCGTGGGCGGCATGCAGCTCTTTCGCGCCGAGGTGCCGGGCCCGAGCGCCGATAAAATCAAGCCGCGCATCGCCGACACGGCCAAGGTGCTGTGGAAGGTCTATTTATTGCTGACCATGGCCGAGGTCGTGGCGTTGCTCTTCAGCGGAATGAACCTGTTCGACGCCATCTGCCACTCCTTCGCCACGGTCGCCACCGGCGGCTTTTCCACACGCAACCTGAGCATCGAGTCGTACAACAGCACGGCGATCGAAATGATCGTTTCGTTCTTCATGATCCTTGCCGGCATCAACTTTGCGTTGCACTTCCGTTTTCTCACGCGGGAAAAAAAGGCTTACTCCGACAACGGCGAGCTGCGGCTGTACCTGGGTTTGATCGTCGCCGCGACCGTCGTCGCAACGCTCGTGCTTAAAGCGGACAAACTCTACGGCGGTTGGTTCGACAGTTTCCGCTACGCGATCTTTCAGGTCAGTTCGATCATCACGTGCACCGGTTTTTCCAGCGCCGACTTCGATCGCTGGCCCGATCTGCTGCGGCTCATTCTGGTGTTGCTGATGTTTGTGGGCGCGATGGTCGGTTCGACCGGCGGCGGGCTGAAGGTCATGCGCGTGCTGGTCATGTTCAAAAACATCTACCTCGAACTGTACCGCCTGATTCACCCCAAGGCCGTCATCGTCACGCGGGTCAACAAACAGGTGATCGACAACGCGCTGATCCATTCCGTGTTGGTGTACATCGCGGCGTATCTGGCGGTCTTTGTGACGGCCACGCTGACGCTCACGGCATTGAACGTCGATTTGATCTCCGCCGCGACCGGCGTCGCCGCGACCTTGGGCGGCGTCGGCCCCGGGTTGGCCAAGGTGGGCGCTCATGGTAACTATGCAGAGATTCCCATGGTCGGCAAATGGATCCTGTGTTTTTGCATGTACGCCGGACGTTTGGAGATCTATACGATCATCATTCTGTTGGTGCCCGCGTTTTGGCGTAAATGAGATGAACGAAAGACGGAGCGTATCCAGGTTGTGAGTGTCCGTTTCATTTCAAAAATTCTCGGCGCCATGATCTTTTTCTTCGGGTTGTCGATGATCGCCCCGATGATCGTTGCGTTGCTGTACGGCGACGGCGACTTCTCGTCGCTCGCCCTGTCGGCCATGGTCACCGTCGGCTTCGGCGGCGCGCTGGTGTTGATCTTTAAAAATGAGCGCAAGGAAATCAGCATCCGCGAGGGCTTTTTCATCGTTGCCGTCGGGTGGTTCCTGGCCGGTTTGTTCGGCGGACTGCCGTACTACTTTTTCGACGTTTTTCCTTCCTTCACCGATTGCGTCTTCGAATCGGTCAGCGGCTTGACGACCACCGGTGCGACCGTGCTTACCTCCATCGAAGACAAGCCGCACGGCCTGTTGTTTTGGCGCGCACTGACGCACTGGCTGGGCGGCATGGGGATCATCTTGCTGGGCATCGCCATTCTGCCGTTGTTGGGCGTCGGCGGCATGCAGTTGTTCAAAGCCGAAGTGCCCGGACCGACGGCCGACAAGATCAAGCCGCGCGTGGCCGAGACGGCGAAGACCCTCTGGGCGGTGTATGTCCTGATCACCGCTGTCGAGGTCGTCCTGCTGATGCTGGGCGGCATGGGTTGGTTCGATGCGGTCTGCCACTCCTTCGCCACGCTGGCTACCGGCGGCTTTTCCACGCGCAATCTGTCGATCGAAGCATACGATAGTGTGTACTTCGATTTCGTCATCGCGATTTTCATGTTTCTGGCCGGCGTGAATTTCGCGCTGCATTACCGCATGCTCAAGGGCGATTTGAAGGCTTGGTGGCGCGACGCCGAATTTCGTTTTTATACTTGGCTGACGCTCGTGTGCATCGTCGCGGTCACCGCCTCGCTGTATTTCACGCGGGTTTATCCGAATCTGTTCGAAAGCTTTCGCCGCGCCTTTTTCCAGGTGCCCACCATGATCACGACCACCGGATTCACTTCCGCCGACTTCGACAAGTGGCCGTCGTTTTTGCACGTGCTGCTGTTCCTGCTGATGTTCGTCGGCGGCATGAGCGGATCGACCGGCGGCTCGATCAAAATCGCGCGTGTGCAGTTGCTGATCAAACAGGTACTCAACGAGTTGTACCGCCTGGTGCACCCGCGGGTGGTCATGCCGTTGCGCCTGGGCCGGGTGCTGGTGCCCGACAACGTAATGCGCTCGATCTGGAATTTTTTCACCTTGTACTTATTGTTGTTTGTGGTTTGCTCGTTGATCATGAGCGCGCTGGGCCTGGATTTCGTTACGGCGTTCACCAGCGTGGCGGCGACCATCGGCAACGTCGGCCCGGGGTTGGCCGGCGTGGGCCCGCATGAAAATTTCGCGTTCATTCCGTTGATCGGTAAATGGATTCTGATTTTCTGTATGATCGTGGGGCGTCTGGAAATCTACACGGTGATCGTGTTGCTGTTGCCGAGCTACTGGAGGAAATGATTCGTGAACGTTTACCTGTTCGACATCGACGGCACGCTGATGCTCTCCGGCGGCGCCGGTCTGCGCAGCATGAACCGTGTGTTTTTCGAGCGCTACGGCTTGCACGACGCCTTCGACGGTTTTCAATTTCAGGGGAAGGTCGATCCGGCGATCTTTCGCGAGGCGCTGCTGCTGCACGACATCAAGGTCGCCGATCCCGACGCGGAAATTCCCGCGATGATTCGCGAGTACGAAAGTTACATCGCCGCTGAAATGCCGCACAGCCATACGGCGACGGTCTACCCCGGCGTGCGTGAATTGCTGGAACGTCTCGGCGGCCGCAGCGATCTGTCTATCGGGTTGTTGACCGGCAACGTGCGCGGCGGGGCGTTTGCCAAATTGTCCTACTTCGACCTCTGGAAATTTTTCCCTTACGGCGCGTTCGGCTCGGACCACGAACAACGCGAAAAGCTCGTGCCCATCGCGCTGGAACGCGCCTCGCGCCATCTGGGACGGACGATCGAACCCGGTCCGCATGTATACGTCATCGGCGACACCGACCGCGACGTCGCCTGCGCGCTGGCCAACGACTGCACGGCCGTTGGCGTGGGCACGCTGAATTTTTCGGCCGCGCGGCTCAAGGCCTTGGGCGCGCACTTGGTTTTCGAGGATTTCAGCGATACCGAAAACGTGTTGAAGCAATTGGGAGTCAATCATGGCTGATCGTGTCGAGCATTATCTCCGTTTGTTGGATGTGTACCGCGACATGGGTGAGATCACCGAGGTCACCTACCGCAACGCCAAGGCGTGGCTGACGCAGCCCGAATACGCCGAATACCGCGAACGCGTGTGCGAGTTGATTCGTCCCGTGCCGCTGATCGACGCTTTTTATCAGTTGATTCCCTTCGGCACCGGCGGCCGGCGCGGGCGCGTGGGCGTGGGCAGCAACCGGCTGAACAAACGCACCATCGGCGAAAGCGCACAGGGCGTCGCCGCCTATATTAAAAAACAGGACGCCGACGGCACGCTGGCCGAGCGCGGCGTGGTTATCGCCCGCGACGTGCGCCCCAGCAGCGCGGAATTCGCGCGTCTGACCGCCGAGGTCATCGCCGCCAACGGCATCAAAGTGTACCTGTTCGACGGACCGCGCTCGACGCCGCTGCTCAGCTTCGCCGTGCGCCATCTGCACACGATTGCCGGCGTGGTGATTACCGCCAGTCACAACCCGCCCAGCGACAACGGCTTCAAGGCTTACTGGGAAGACGGCGGGCAGATGGTTGCGCCGCACGACAAGGCGGTGCTCGAAGAGGTTGCGCGGGTCGGTGCGATCGAACGCATGGACCTGGAGGAAGCGCAGCGCGCCGGGCTCGTCGAAATGCTCGACGACCGCGTCGATCGCGCCTACCTGGCGATGGTCCGCCGCGATTACGACGTGTGCGCCGAACGCGACGCGCGCATCGTCTATTCACCGCTGCACGGCGCCGGTGTGACGATCGTGCCCCCGGCGCTCGAGGCGCTGGGTTTCGCCGACGTGCACCTGCCGCCCGCGCAGGTCGAAATGAACGGTCAGTTCCCCACCGTGCGCGACAATTACCCGAATCCGGAAATCCCCGCCGCGATGGACCTGGCCGTGGCGCTGGGCCGGCAGGTGAATGCCGACGTGGTCATGGCCTCGGACCCCGACGCCGACCGCGTAGGCGTGTTCGCGCCTGACGGGCAGGGCGGTTTCGTGTACCTCACCGGCAACACCGTCGGCGCGATGATGCTCGAATTTTTGCTCGGCCGCCTGCGCGAGCAGGATCGTCTGCCCGCAAAAGGCTACGTGCTGACCACGCTGGTTTCGACCAAGTTGGTGCGGAAAATTTGCGAAGCCTACGGCGTGGAGGTTGTCGACGATTTGCTGGTCGGTTTCAAGAACATGGCCGCGGAAATTCTGCAGCGCGAAGAAAAAGGTCTCGATCCGGCGTTGATGCTGTTTTCTTTCGAGGAGTCGATCGGCTACATGCGCAGCCACGAGGTGCGCGACAAGGACAGCGCCGCCGGCGCGTGCCTTTTGGCGCAGTTGGCCGCATGGGGCAAAGCGCGTGGCATGTCGCTGGTGGATTTCCGCGAGCGACTGTACGCCAAGTACGGTTATTTCAAAGAGTCGCAATTTTCGGTGTTCCTCGAAGGCGAGTCCGGCGCCGAACAGATGCGCTATTTAATGGATCGGCTCCGCAACCATCCGCCTGCGCAGATCGCCGGGTATGCCGTGCACGCGATCGTCGACCGCCTCACGGCGACGCGGCGCGTCCTCGCCACCGGCGCGGTGGAAAAGACCGGTCTGGAAACCAGCAATGTGCTGGTCTTCGAGCTGTCCGCCGACGGGCTGACGAATCTGGCGATTCGCCCCTCAGGCACCGAGCCCAAGATCAAGCACTACATCGCCCACGCCGGCGCGGCCAAAGAAAAGGCGACGGTCGATGAAACCGTCGCCCGGTTGGAAGCCGAAATCAAAAGGATCGAGCACGAAATAATCGCTTAGTTGTGCGTCTTGATCGCGACCGGCTGGAAGCCGATGCGGCTGCCGTCTTCCTCGGTGTTGAAAATCCATCCGGCGATTTCGCCGATGTTCAGGCGGCCGTCCTCGTCGAGATAATTTTTACGATTGAAACGGCTCGATGTGTTTGCGCCGCCCTTCTTCCAGTCGATCGCCTCCATCACCGCCGCCAGGTTCTGCATGCGTTTGCGCCAGCATTCCATGTTTGCGGGACGCAGATCGACCCAGCCCTCGTAGCAGTAATGATCCAGCAGCTTGGCGTCGACCGGCACCGTGTTGTCGCCGCGGAACGGCGGAGCGACGATCTTCGTGCCGCGCAGCAGTTTCTTGCCGTCGGCGGTGACGATGGGAACGCCGATCGAAATGATGCGTGCGCGCAGCTCGTCGTTCTTGTTGACCAGTGTTTGCAGCTTTTTGGCCATCGCCTCGGGTTTGGCGGCGATGATCTTTTTCGGCGTGCCGTAGGCCTGCTTGAGCAAAAAGGCTTCGTACAGCAGCTTGCTCAGGCGCGGCGGCCCGAGAATTTCGAAGGCGACCGCTTCGCCGTGTTTGTCTTCCATGCCCCGCAGCTTGTCGATGGCGAAGTCGCGCATGAAGCCGGCGCGGTACGTGCTGCTCATCACCGAGTTCTTGATCGCCGTGACGATATCGTAGCCGGTGTTCGCGCCGTGCAGCTCAGCGCGGACGTTGCGCGCGATTTCCTCGGGCGTCACGTATTCCATCTGGCCGGTCGTCGTGATCGCGGTTAATTCGCCGCAACTGAACAGGCCGTTTTCGCCGGTGTTGATGTACACCGCTTTCATCGGCTTGCCCGTGTCCACGATGCGCCCGCCGCAATTGGCGCAGGACACTTCCAGGTCGATCGATTTATCCAGCGGGAAAGCCTTGGCCGGCGGATTGTCGTACAGGCGGATCGGCTGCTTGCCGCGCGCCACGACGCCGTGGTCGATCGATTTCCAGGCGATCGCCGCCGCCGGTTTGATCTCCATCGTGAAGGCGGTGTCGGGTGTGTTGGCCATCAAAAACAACAGCAGGCTGTGCGCGCCGCCGACCGCGCTTTTGGAGAGCAGCTTTTGGCTCGGCTTTTCTTCCGAGTGCGTGTAGGGGATGTTCAGGCCCATGCCGCCGGTGCCGGTCGTGCCGATCTTGACGAAGAACTGCGTCTTCGCCTGTTTCATGGCGAGATACAAAACCTGGATGTGGCGGATCAGCCGCGGCAGATAGATCGAGCTCAGATGCTCGTAGACACTGGTTTTCATGTTGGTCAGCGCCTTGGTCATGTCGCCGCCCTGCGCATGGGCGGTTTCCAGGGCGGTCATCTTCATACGCAGGTCGAGCACCGAGGCGTACACGTCTTTGTAGGCGACGATGGTCGCCGTGTTGATCGCGTCGACCACGATGTGCGGCTTGTATTTGTTGATCAGTTTGTAGAGAAACATGCCGGGCAGGTCGATCTTCTTTAAATCGTTGAAGGTGTCGTCGACGATCTTGGTCAGGTCTTCGATCTTTTTAATGGCGCGCGCGGGGGTGTCCTTGAATTCCACCCGGGTGAAAATATCGCCCCATTCCGCGATGAACTTGGTGCTGATTTTCACCTGGTGCAATTCGTTCATTTGGATGCGTTCTTGTTCAAGGTCGTTGACCGCCTCCTCCGCCTCTTCACGGCTGAGGCTGCACACGATGATCGTCGCCGGATTGTCCTGCAGCAGTTCGTGACAAACGGCGCGGCCGACCAGTCCCCAGCCGCCCAGAACAAGAATCGTTTCGCCATTGACCATGACTATCTCCTACCTTGGTGAAGGCGATCCGAGAATCGCCCGGTGCAAATTGATACTGAAGATACGGCCGCATCTTAGGATCGACCCGCTGGAGTGTCAATCATGAGCCGCGCCGCATTTCCCATTTGTTTATCTTCAGTTGGCCGTCGTGCGCGCATCCTTGACGGGGTACGCCGGCCTGCCTAGACTGGCGCAAACGCAATGAGGTAGCTCAGCGATGAATCCGTTGCTCTCTCCCGAACCGACTGTGCGCTTGCTGTTGGGGAATGAGGCGATCGTGCGCGGCGCGTTGGAGGCCGGCCTCGGCTTCTTTTCGACCTACCCGGGCACGCCCAGCAGCGAGATCGGCGATACGTTTTTCCGCCTCCACCAAGAAGCCGGTGTTTTATTCGAATACTCCGTCAACGAGAAAGTCGCGCTGGAAGTCGCCGGAGCCGCGGCCGCCGCGGGCGTGCGCACGATGGTCGCGATGAAACACGTGGGCGTCAACGTCGCGGCCGATCCGCTGATGACCCTGGCGTACATCGGCGTGCGCGCCGGCCTGGTGCTGGTCAGCGCCGACGATCCGGGCTGTCACAGCTCGCAGAACGAGCAGGACAACCGCCACTACGCGCGCCTGGGCAAGCTGCCGATGCTCGAGCCGGCCACGCCGCAGGAAGCATACGAGACGGTCAAAGCCGCTTTCGCGCTTTCCGAAAAACTGGAGATGCCCGTCATCCTGCGCACGACGACCCGCGTGTCCCACACGCGCAGTGCGGTGCGTTTCGGCGTGTTGGGCGCGCGTAAAACCAAGGGCGAGTTCGCGCCCGACCGCCGCCGTTTCACGCCTGTGCCGGCGGTGGCCCGGCTGCGTCATCCGGTCGTCGAACAAAACATGATCGCGGCCGAGGAGCAATTCAACGACTCGCCGCTCAACCGGACTTACGGCAAAGGCGCCTTCGGCGTGCTCACCAGCGGCGTGGCGGCCTGTTATGTCGAGGACGCCGTGGTGCGTTTCGCGCTCGACGACAAGGTGCGCGTGCTGCAGTTGGCGACAACCTGGCCGTTGCCGCGCCGGTTGCTGGCCGAGTTCGTCGCGCAGGTCGACGCCGCGCTGGTTGTTGAAGAACTCGATCCCCTGTTGGAAAACGAACTGCGCGCGACCTGTTCGCGCAGCGGCAAGCTGATTCCCGTGTACGGCAAGGAGAGTGGGCATTTCTCGATGCTCGGCGAACTGGGGCCCGATCCGGTAACGCACGCGCTGGCCGATCTGCTGGGCTTCGACGCCGAGGAGGGCGCGGGCGCCGCGTTGCCCGCCTTGCCGGCGCGACCGCCGGTTCTGTGCCCCGGCTGTCCGCACCGCGCCACCTATTACGCGGTTAAGCTGGTCGCCGGCGACGAGCCGCTGTACCTGTCGGACATCGGCTGCTACACGCTGGGTTTTCTGCCGCCGATCGGCGTGGGCGATTATTTCATCTGCATGGGCTCGTCGGCGTCCAGCGCCGGGGGCTTCGCCGCGACGGGCGACAAACCGGTTATTTCGTTCATCGGCGATTCGACCTTCTTCCATTCGGGCATGACCGGCCTGGTCAATTCGGTGCATAACCGGCGCGACATGACCCTGGTCGTGCTCGACAATCGTACGACCGGCATGACCGGTCATCAGCCCAATCCCGGTTCGGGCGTACGCGGCGAAACGATCGACATCGAGCGCGTGGCGCGCGCCGCCGGCGTCGAGCACATCGCCGCGATCGATCCGCTCAACTTCAAGGAAAGCACGCTGGTCATCCGCAACCTGCTGGCGCAAAACGGGACCAAGGTCCTCATTTCGCGCAGCCCATGCCCCTTGTTCGCGCGCAAACAACTGGGCCAGCAACGCGCCGCGGCGTACTACCGCGTCGACGACAACTTGTGCCGCGTGTGCGGGCGGGGCGAGGGCGGTCAGTGCGGCCTGGAAACGTACAAGGACTACGGTCTGACGCGCAGCCGAGCGCGCATCGCAGCGCTGCCGGAAAGCGACGAGGGGCGCACGCCGCATAAGATGCAGCATCCGCCGTGCGAAACGGCATGTCCGCTGGGGCTGTGCGTGCAGGGATATATCGAGCACGTGGCGGCGGGCAATCTCGCCGTCGCGCGGGCGCTCATCCGCCAACGCCTGGCGTTGCCGCACACCATTTGCCGCGTATGCCCGCATCCGTGCGAAACGGCCTGTGTGCGCGGCGACATCGACGAACCGTTGGCGATCAATAAAATCAAGCGCTTTGTCATGGACGCGGAAACCGACGACGAGCGCCGAACGTACATCGCGTGGCAGCGCAACCTCATCCGGGAAAACGGCAAGCGCGTGGCGGTGATCGGCGGCGGGCCGGCCGGCCTGGGCTGCGCCTTCGACCTGCGCCTGCGCGGGTACGAGGTGACGATTTTCGAGGCCGAGGCCGCAGCAGGCGGCATGTGCGGTTACGGCATTCCGCGCCATCGCCTGCCGCGTGCGGCGCTGGCCAAAGACCTCGCGGTGATTGAGGGTCTGGGCGTGTCGATCGAAACCGGCCGACGCTTCGGCGCCGATTTATCGCTCGACGAATTGCGCGAGCGAGGCTTCGCGGCGGCCTTTGTTTCGGTCGGCATGACCCGCGGTTTGCGCCTGGGCATCGCCGGCGAAACCCTGCCGCACGTACAGGATGCCATGCATTTCCTACGGCGGGTGAACCTCGGCGGGCTCGACGAGTTAGCCGGGCACGTGGTGGTGGTCGGCGGCGGCAACGCGGCGATCGACGCCGCGCGCTGTGCGCTGCGCCTGGGCGCAAACGCGGTGACCATCATTTATCGGCGCACGCACCGAGAGATGCCCGCCATCGCCGAGGAGGTCGAGGCCGCGCTGGCCGAAGGCGTCAAACTGGTCGAGTTGAGCACGCCCGAATCCATCGAGAAAAATGGCGACCGGCTGACGCTGTTCTGCCGTCGCATGACGTTGGGCGAACCGGACGAGGAAGGCCGGCGCAAGCCGTTGCCCACCGAACAGACGTTCACCGTAGTGGCCGACCATGTCGTCGTCGCGATCGGTCAACAACCGGCAGTGGCGCCCGAAGCGTTGCCGGTGGTCGAACGCGATCGGTGGGGCCGGATGCGCGTCGAGCGCGACACCGGCGCGACCGACAACCCGTTCCTGTTCGCCGGCGGCGACGCCGTAACCGGTCCGGCCAGCGTGGCCGAAGCGTTGCAAAGCGGCAAGATTGCGGCCTACGGCATCGACAAACAACTGGCGGAACATCCGGAGGCGGTCGCGGTCGAGGCTTGGCGCGACATCGAAGCCATGACGAAGGAAAATCGCTACGAGCCGCAAGCGGTGGAGGTGCAGCTGCGCCGCACCGCGCCGAAGCTCGTCCCCGCCGACGCCGGCCGCTCTTGGGACGAGGTGGAAGGAGGTTACTCGCCGGCGGACGCGATCGCCGAAGCCAAACGCTGCCTGGCCTGCGGTTTGTGCGCCTGCTGCGACAACTGTTTAAGCAACTTCGGTTGCCCGGCCTTCTATCGCCAAGATGGGCAGGTGCGAATCGATCCGATCCTTTGCGACGGGTGCGGCACCTGCGTGCAGATCTGTCCCAACGGCGCGATCGTCCCGGTGCGTGAGTTGAACGGAGGTGTTTCATGAAAGCCGATGGCGCGACCCGGATTTATTTGTGCGGCGTCGGCGGGCAGGGCAGTCTGACCGCAAGTCGGTTGTTGGGCGAGGCGGCGATTCTCGCCGACCTGCCGGTGACCGTTAGCGAAGTGCACGGCATGAGTCAGCGCGGCGGCATCGTCGAAAGCACCGTGCTGCTGGGCGGGCCGAAAAGTCCGCTGATCGGCAAAAACGACGCCGACGTGCTGCTGGCCTTCGAGCCGCTCGAAGCGCTGCGCGCCTTGCCTTATTGTGCCGCAAAAACCGTCGCGGTGGTCAACACGCATCCCATCGTGCCGTTCACCGTGACCATGGGCCAGTCCGCGTATCCCGAGGTCGAATCCATGCTCGCAACAGTACGCGGGGCGGTCGGCCGTCTGTATGCCCTGGACGCCACGCAATTGGCCGAGGAAGCGGGCAACGCTCAGGCGGTCAACGCGGTGATGCTCGGCGCGTTGGCCGGGGCGAACACACTGCCGCTTACCGGCGAGATGATGCGGCGCATCGTCACCGAATCGGTGCCCGCGAAGTTTCGCGCCACCAACGAAAAAGCCTTCTCACTGGGGTTGGCGGCAATCCAACGACAGCCGGCGACCGGATGATCGACCTGCTTTGATAGCCCCGTTGACGTTTGATGCCGCAATGAGTCATGGTAATACAGCATTAAACAGGAAGACTACGCGCCGATCACGAGGAAAGGATTGCGATATGCGCAAATTGATCCTGGTCGTATTTGTCATTATTTTGTTGGCTGGATGCTCGGACAAAGCGACGCCGAAAACCGATCCGAACGCCAAACCGACCGACGATAAAGCCGTGGCGTCCGGCGATGTCGAACAGATTGCCAACCAATTGCAATTGACCGAACCAACGCCGTTGCAGCCGCTCGATCAAAGTTCGCCGCAAATCGCGATGGAAAATTTCTTCGTCGCGGTCAACATCGCGCTGGATCCCATGTTCCAGTTGGCGTTTAAAAACGAGGGCTCCGACCCGCATCGCGCGGCTGCCTACGAAGACGCGCTGAGCAAGCTACGCAAATTGTTCGTCAACCAACAGGCGCGTTTCGAGGTTGTCGCCTACCTGGATATCATCAAAGTTCAACAGGCCGAGGTGCTGGGCAAACCGAAAATCAAAGACGATACGGCAACGTTGCAACTGCGCATCGTCAAGGGCGACAATCTGGAATTCGATCCCAAGTCCTTTAACGAGGGAGATAAAAAGGAACTGGAAGTCGAAGTCAAAATGGTCAAAAAGGAAGACGCCTGGAAGATCGAGGACTTCGGCGGCCTGGTGGCCAAAGCCAAAAACGCCTTACCCTGACGGACATGGCGAGCCATGATTGAAGTCGATCTTCATCTGCATACAACCCTGTCCAATTGCGCGGAAATGGACATCGTGCGCATCGCCGAAGTTTTCCGCAACGCGCGCCGGCCGATCGTCACCGCGACCGATCATGGCTCCACCGACGCCTGCCGTCGCCTGCGCGAATTGCTGCCCGACGCATTGGTGATCTTCGGCAACGAAATCACCGCCGCCGAGGGTGATTTTCTGGTGTTTTCCGTCGATGAAGATTATGTGACCGGATTGCCCAAGAAAGTCGATACGGTGGCCGATTTACGCCGCGACGAGCGGACCGCCGTCATTTGGGCGCATCCGCGCGTCAGCCAGCGCGCGCGCAGTTGGGAAGCGCCGAAGCTTCCCGACGTGCTCAAGGTCGTGCCGTACATCGACGGCCTGGAGACGATCAACGGCACGATGCTCTCGCTGAACAAAGAAGGCGTGCTGCGCCGCGATTATTTCGCCAATCTTGTGCGCATCGGCATCGAGTATTCGCTGGCCATGACCGGCGGTTCGGATGCGCACGACCTGGACATGCTCTTGCGCTGCGGGACGCGCTTTCCCAACAACGTGAACGATGCGGAGTCCTTCATCGAGGCAATCAAACTGTGCCGGGTCAGCCCGGTTTTCGACCGCAACTATTTCGGCGACGATGTATCGCTGAGCGGGTGAGGTCATGGCCGAAGCGAGCAAACGCCTACTGCCATTTCTGCTGTTCGTCGTCTGTTGCTTGCCGATTTCGGCGGCGGCCGACGAACCGGCCGAAGAAACCGTCGAGGCAACGCCCGCGACGATGGAAGATGCCGCGCGGCGCGTCGTGTTCACCGTCGCGCCGTCCTACGCCCGGCTGCTGGACGGCGATACGAACGATCTGCTGGGCCCGATTTACGGCGGCATGGTCGCCCTGCGCTATTGTCCGTGGCAACACCTGTCGGTCGAACTCGGCGTGGGCTACCTGATCGGCTACGAAAAGCTCGATCATGAATTCGCCTACGTTCGCTACACACGTTTGACCAACAGCACGTTCACGCCGTTTTATGCGGCGGTCAATTTCGAGATGCGCCCGCAGGCGATAGTCAATCCGTATGTCGGTCTGGCCGCCGGCGGCTTGTACCTGACGTTTCATCAAGCGCCGGAGGATGTCGACAGCGACATTCCTCTGGCCAAGGACGAGTTATCCATTACCGAGCAGCACACGTTGCCGTTGCTGGCGGGCAAAGCGGGCCTGAATGTGCGGCTGACGCGCGACGTCGGTCTCTTTTTCGAGGCGGCGTATCGGTACACCGGTGCGATTGCATACGAATTGCGCATTCCGCGCGCCAAAGACGAAACCGAACTGACGACCGATCATCTGGCGGGCGCGCTGGGCATCGCCGTGTATTATTAGAGATATCCGGCGGCGGACAAAAGGGACGGGAAAAGTGGAATTCGGTTGACAGGGTGCCGGTTTCCTTGTACATAAAACGCGATCTAAAGCTTTTCGACCCGGGGGATAAAACATGCGGAAAAACTTGGCCTTCGCGCTTGTTGCCATCATGGTTATTTTTGTTGCCGTAACCGTGGTTGCGGAAACGCGCGAACATGAGTACACCGAAGTGAACTTCGGCGGCGACCATCACAAGTCCATCGGCGTGCACCTCAACCATTTACGTGCCACGTGGGATGAAAACGGTCTGAATTTCATCAGCTATTTCATGACGCCGTGGAAAGGCAAAATCGTCTACAAGGACATGCTGGTCATCAACGGCGACAAATTGGTGTATCAGCTTTCCAAGCATCGTCAGCTCAACGTGGAAATGCACTATCAGTTGACGGCGAAAAAATCGTATACGGACAAGGTGTACATCACCACGCCGGCCAAGCCGTTCGATTTTGAAAACGGCCAGATCTGGTGGATCATCGGCTACGAGGAAGGCGGCGTGGCTCAGCAGGTCGCCGTCGTCTGGAAGATGAAGGATAACAGCATTACCTGGAGCCCCTACAAGGACTCCGAGTAATTTGCATGATGCCAATCGAATGCGGGAACCGCTGTTTTAGCGGTTCCCGTGTTTTTTTAATCGCTCTGTTTTGCGTTGCGCTGACGGCCGGCTGCGGCTATCACCTGGCGCAACGGGGCGATAAGCTGCCGGAAGGCATCAAAACCATCGCCGTGCCGGTCATGCGCAACGACACGACCGAAGCGGGACTGGAGGCGATCGTCAGCGACGAATTGCGTCGTCGGTTCGCCGAAAGCGAGTGGGTGGAGTTGGCCCCGGTGGAAGAGGCCGACGCCACACTGGTCGGGGTGATCGCCAAGTTCAAAGCCAGCCCGATTTCCTTCTCCACCAGCGACTACGCGGTGGAGTATCGCATCTCGATGCGCCTGAGCGTACGCCTGGTCACGCGTGAGGGCATTACCCTGTGGGAGGACCACAACCTGGTGAAAATGCGCGAATACCGGCAGGTGACCGATATTTTCGACAGCGAAGCGAACAAGCAAGAGGCGATTCGCTGGTTGGCCCGGGAAATCTCCGCCGACATTCACGACCGGATCTTCGACGGGTTTTATTGATGCCGCTCAAAACGTTGGAAACCGATCTGCTGCAACAAATCAAACCGGTCTACCTGGTGACCGGTCCTGAGCCTTTCCAATTGGAAATGGCTTTACAGCGCATTTTATGCGTCGCCGCGCCCGAAGCGATGCGCGGCCTGAACAGCGATATCTTCCGCGTCGGCCGCGACGACATCTCCGACCTCGTGCGCATCGCCAACAGCCTGCCGATGCTGGCCAAGTCGCGCGTGATCGTTCTGCACGACATCCACAAGTTGAAGAAGGACGAGCAGGACCGCATTCTCGATTATCTGGAATCGCCTGCGCCGTTCACCACGTTGATCATGCTCGGCGAGAAGGTCGATAAACGCGGCAAGATGCTCAAGCTGATCAAGCAGCACGGGTTGATGATCAATTTCGACAAGCTTTACGAGTCGCGCATGCGTCCCTGGGTGCTGGCCATCGCCCGCGATCAGAAGCTGGAACTGGACGCCGAGGCGGTCGATTATCTCGTACGTCATGTCGGCGCTTGTTTGGCCGGGGTGGCCAAGGAACTGGAAAAGGCCGCGCTGCACGCCGGCTCGTCGCGTGTGCGCATCGAAAATCTTTCCGCCGTGCTCTCCACGGTCAAAGAGCAGCCCATCTTCCAGTTGATGGATGCGTTGGCACGTAAGGATTCGGCCGAGTCGCTGTTTGTGCTCAAGCAGATGATCGACCAGGGCGAATCGCCCATCGGCATTCTCGCCTTTGTCGCCAAGCAGTTGCGGATGATGATTCTGGCGCGGGAGATCATGAAACAGAAAATCAACGAAGGCGAGGCGGCCGCCGCCCTGGGCGCCAGCCCGTATCAGGCGAAAATAATAATGGAGCAGGCCCGCCGCTTTACGAGTGAATCATTGCGCGACGGCCTGCTCTCGTTATCGCGTACCGATTTGGAACTCAAGGACGGCCGCAGCAACGACCGCGCCATCCTCGAAAAACTTGCCTTAAGCCTTTGCCGGCGGTGACACCTTCGCATGGGCCTGCTTGGCCAGGCGCGAAATGCGCCGGCTCGCGGTCTGCTTGGGCAGCACGCCTTTGCTGGCGGCCTTTTGGATCGTCGTGGTGGTTTCCTTCAACTGGGCCTGGATTTTCTCCGCGTCGCCCGCGTCGATCGCTTCGCGCATCTTTTTGGTTTCGGTGCGAACCGTGCTCCGCACGGCGCGATTGCGCTCGTTGCGGACCAGGCTCTGGCGATGACGTTTAATCGCGCTCTTATGATTAGCCAAGGTATATGCCTCCTGATTCCGTCGAAACGGCCATATGTACCATCAAGGGTGCCAATCTATATCGATAAGTGCGTGCCGTGTCAAGACCTTTTTCACTTTATCGCCGGTTTTCAGTTCCGGTTATCCACCGATCACGATCAACTGGTTCTCCAGTCGAATTACGGTTATAGTAGGCTAAAAATGACGACCCCCACGGAGAGGCGATGAGAAAAAACGTTTTCCCGTTTCTATTGACGATCTGTCTCCTGGCCCTTTTCGTCGCTTGCGACGGCCAACCCAATGAAATGCAAACGGAATCCTGGATCGACCCGGCGACTGTCGACGGCCCGTGGGCCTGGGAATTGGGCGACGACGGCGTGCTGCGTTTCCGACGCGGTGAACGGCTGATCCAAAGTTGGACGGGGGTGACCGCTCTGCGTTTCGAACCGCGGGTCTGGATGCTTTTCGGCTTTTTTCACGTCAAGCGCTCCACGCCCGAAGAAAGCGACCTGACTTTCGCCGCCGATGGCGAACAAATCAAATTGGTGGACGGAACGCGGCCGGTGGGCGTCGTGAGGATCGCCGTCAACGAGCGCGACGCGACCTCCGGGA
>DAINPV010000049.1:0-16930 GCA_036743315.1 bacterium
CTTCGTATGAAGCTGTGACCGTAAGGACCCCGGGTTTACCCGGGGGTATCTATTTGGAAAATAATCCTCCGGCCATGGCATACTTATTGCTGAAATCTTGACCCGGCAGAATTGTACTTACCCCAAAAAAGGGATGGACAATCATGGATTCGAAAGTTCTTTTTCTGATAGCCCTCTTGTTTGTTTTTCTTTTTTCCGCCGCGCCGCTTTGTACCGGAGACGATGACGATTCTACCGATGACGATTCCGTCGATGACGATTCCGTCGATGACGATTCCGTCGATGACGACTCCGTCGATGACGATTCCACCGATGACGATTCCGTCGATGACGATTCCGCGGATGACGATTCCGTCGATGACGATTCCGTCGATGACGATTCCGCCGATGACGATTCCGTCGATGACGATGCCACCGATGACGATTCCACCGATGACGATTCCGCGGATGACGATGACGACCTCGGCGAATACGGCATTTATGCAATGTCCCTTGTCGTCAATGACGACGGCCGACTGATCATCGCGGCGATCAATCGGGAATACAATCTGGCCATCCTGATTCCTTCCGACGCGAGTATACAAGTGATTCCGATAGCGATGTTCGGTATGTCTCCGCAGTTAAAAAAGGCGCCCGATGGCAGCCTGCATTTGATTTACAGCGGATCGAGTTGGCAGTCTTTAAATTACGCTTACAGCAACGACGGACTGAACTGGCAGATTGAGCCCGTCGGCGAATCCTTTTGGTGGTCGGGAGGCTGGTCGCTGGCCGTCGACGCGGAGAGCCGCCCCCATATAAGCGGCTATGTTTATGAGGACGGTATTCAACTGCGGTATTATCGGCGGGAAACGGAAGATTGGGTTTACGAAACGGTTGGCGCCGTCGATGAAGTGGATGTTTTTGCCGAAACGGCGCTCGTGGTTGACGAGCAGAACGTCGCCCACATCGCCTACAGCAACTCCGAGTGCCTCTTTCACCATCCGTTTTACGATATCGTCGTTTTCATGCATTACGCCGACAATGCCGGCGGGACATGGAACACGCAGATTGTCGATTTCGCATGTCATTACAATCGTGATGGCTGCTCGCTCGGGGTCGGGAACCATCTGCAGATGTTCCTGGATTCGGCGGGTTTCGCTCATCTGCTGTCTATCGAGTACACCACCGGCGGCGATGTGGTCGGCCACTACGACAATTCATCTTCCGCCTGGACGCATCGGCAAATC
Source organism: bacterium (assembly GCA_036743315.1). Lineage (GTDB taxonomy): Bacteria > Lernaellota > Lernaellaia > Lernaellales > Lernaellaceae > CALBTQ01. The sequence continues at coordinate 1,227 of DAINPV010000049.1, forward strand.
CTGTTGGATTTTCCCTTCGCTCTCTCGGCGGCGATGGATGACGAAAACACGATTCATTTTGCGTTGGTCAACGGGGCGAGCTTCGACGATTTCCGCTTTTTCTACGGAACATTCGCGGGCGGCGTCTTCGCCTTGCCGCAGGAAGTCGAACCCAACCTGATCGGCTATGAAATTTCCCTTTTCCTGACCGCCGACCAAACGTTGCATGTGCTCGACTATGCCGCGGGATTGCGCCATCTGGTCCGGCAAAACGGCGACTGGACGGCGACGCAGCTGACGCAAGCAACGAACCGATAACGTGGGAGTAAGCCTTTTGATTTGAAGCGCTGTATCTTTCGACCTATCGTTTACGCCTCTTCGTCGTCCAGGACGATCCGCCCCGGGCCGCGTTTTTGGGCGCGGGCGAGGCGGACGCCGGCGATGCGCAGCAGGTGATCGAACGAGGCGAGCGCATCGTCGTCGATCGATCCCTCCACGGCGCCGATGCAGACGGTCACCCGCTCGCCGGCGTGGGTGACCGCAGCGACGGACTGCCGCAGGTGTTCGGCCAGGGACGGCAGCGCGTCCGGTCCGAGTTGGGAGAGGAAGATCGCAAACGCCTCGCCGCTGTAACGGCCGATGACGTCCGAATGCCGCAGCAGGCTCGCCAGTTGTTTGGCGACCGAGGCCAGTACGCGATCGCCGCTTTCGTGGCCCAGCTCGCGGTTGATCGACCGCAGGTTGTCGATGTCCACCAGCAGCAGGCCGACGGTGTAGCCGTTGCGCCGGGCCAGGTTGGCCAGGGTCAACGCCGTGTCGAAAAAGCCACGCCGGTTGCGCACGCCGGTCAGCAAGTCGAAGCGGCTTTGGCGCACGAGCAGGGCGTTGTCGCGATACAGTCGTTCGATGGTCTGCGCCAGCAGGTCGATTTCCGGCGTATCCTGCCCGAAGGATTTCACCGCCGCGTTGAATTTTTGTAGGTGCGCCGGGTAGTGGATGTCCGGCGCGCCGTCGCCGTCGCCCAGGACATCCAGGTAGTATCGCTGCAGGGTGATGAACGCCGGGTGCAGCAGGTGAAATTCGAGGTTGAAGGCGGTGAAAAACGCGTCGGCCGGTTTGCGTTTTTTACGGTAGGCGGCAATGAGTTGCCGGTTGCGCGCGGTGATTTCCTCCAACTCCTGTTTCGTTTCGAAGACGTTCTCGAACACCTGGGGCATCATGTTGAGCCGCGCCATGTTCAGCAGCTTGGCGCAAGCCTCGACATGGTCGGACTCCTCGCGCGACATTTCTTCCCAAAAGGTTGCCAGTTTGCGTTTTTTGGCGTCCTGGGCAAACTCCAGGTAAAGCTCGGCGGCAACCTCGTCGAGGTTGAGGCACATCTCGATAATTTCATTGAGTACGGTTGTTTTCATGGTTGGACTCCATCCCCGCGTCATTTTCTTATTTTTCTTTTATTTCCAATAAGATAGAGACACTTTCCCCTTGATCGATTCAATGTAATTCCGGCAATGAATTTCACAAGGGAAAAACGAATCAGAAGATCGTTTTTAATCGTTCGGGCAACAGCGAGGAAACGAACAGTCGCAGCATGCGTAGAATTTCGCGCGGGCTGCGCAGGCGTTTGAGCTCGGCCCAGATGCGCGTGGGGCGTAGGTAGAAGCGCAGGTTGATGCGCCGGGCGAGCTTGTGCAGTCGCTGGACCTGTTCGGCGGGCAAGGTCAGGCCGTCGTCGTTCATTGCCGAACCGGGGCGCGGGGCGAGGATGTTGACCGACAGGTAGTCGGGTTCCAGGAAAATCAGGTCGCGTACGGCCTGAGGCGTCTGGCTCCATTGGTCGCCGGGCAGACCGAGAATGAAATGCAGCGAGGTCAGGATCTCGCGCCGACGGCAGGCGGCGACGAGGCGGCGCAGATGGTCGTGGTCGACACGCTTGTTCACGGCGGCGGCGCTGTCGCGGTCGAGGGTCTCCACGCCGATCTGCAGCACGGCGCAACCGCTGCGAGCCATGAGGTCCAGCAGTTCGTCGTCGAGCAGGTCGGCGCGGGTGAAGGCGTTCCAGCGGATGTCGTCGCCGATGCGCGCGATGCGTTCGCACAGGTTGCCGGCGTCGTCGCGGCGGACGCCGAAGGTGGCGTCGCGCAGGTAGAAGTTTTGGTAGTCGGCCTCGTAGGCAAGGCGCATTTCGACGGCGACTTCCTCCGGGTCGCGGTGTTTGTAGCCCAGCGAGGGGACGTGGCAGAAGGTGCAGCCGTAGGGGCAGCCGTAGGAAGCCAGCAGGCTGTAGAACGGCGCGCCGCCGTAAAAGGGCAGGCGGTAACGTTGCGGGTCGATCAGATCCAGCGGCGGCGGCGGATAGGAGAAGCGCGAGGGCCCCAGCGGCGTCAGCACGCGGATGCCGTCGTCTTCGCGCAGGGCCACATCGCCGATGGCCTCGCGGCCGTCGACGAGCCGGGCGAATTCGGGCGAGACGAATTCGAGCAACGCGCCGGCGAACATGGGGAATTGCCGCAACGCTTCGACCGGCCGGGCGGTGAACAGATCGCCGGAGGCGAAGAGTTTGGCTTGGGGCAACGATTCGCGCAGCATTTCGGCGAATTCGCGATCGTCGTCGGCGACCGCGCGGCCCACGAGCATGAGCACCCAATCGGGATCGAGCCGCTCGGCCAGATCGAGCACGGCGTCGTCGCTCAGCCGGTGGGCGATGGCGTCGAACAGAAAAACGTCGTGGCGCGCCGCGAGGTGGCCGGCCTGGATGAGCAGATCCAACGGATGCCAATAGTAACCGGCTTTAACGATATCGCTGCAATAACAGTCGCGCACCACGCGCTTACGGTGCGGTGGGTTGAGCAGCAGAACGCGGGAGCGCGTTTCAGCCATGGCGGCGAACGTTTCGTCGGGACGGCCGCTTAATTGTCATACCACGTGGGCTTCCACAATTTGCTGGTGGCGGCGAAGCCGTCGAAGCTCTTTTTGCCGCGCAGCGCCCGCCATAGGTCGAGCAGCACCACGCGGATCATGCTGGTCATGAACCACCAATGCAGCCGGCGGCGGATGCGGATCGGGCTGAGCATGCCTTTGAGATAACGCAACGGTTGGCGCTGCACGAAACTGAGGTACAGCTTTTCGTTGATCGTGGCGATCTGCTCGCGCGACATCGTCTCGGACGGCATGATCGGATAGAACATGTCGTACTTGCTGAAGTCCCACTCCTCGATCCAGCCCTTTTGTTTCGCCTCTTCATGCAGCGGCGTGCCCGGATAGGGCATCACGGGGTGGTAGGCGGCGAAGTCGAGGTGGCAGTCGCGCGAATATTTGCCCAGGCGCAGCATCGTGGCGGGCGTTTCGGTCCGGATGCCCGTGATGAAGGTCGCTTGGCGGAAGACCGTCGGGTATTTGCGTTCCAGCAGGTGGCAGGCGTCCATGAGCGCGTCGGAGGTCAGGCCGGTTTTGCCGATGAAATCCAGCTCGCTGTTTTCCGGCCGCTCGCCGCCAAACAGCGCGTGGGAGAAGCCGGCGCGGACCATTTTTTCCAGGATGCCGAGCTTTTCTTGTTCCAGCAGCTTGTCGGCCCGGGTGAAGGCCCACCAACCCAGCTTGTAGCCGCGCTGGATGATGCCTTCGGAGAGTTTTTCCATCATGTCGTTGTCGTAGTTCCAGGTGCCTTCGGCCCAGAACAGGTAGCGCACGTCGTATTTGTTGTAGAGCAGGTCGATCTCTTCGAGGATGCGCTCGGCGCTTTTGGCGCGGTAGACCGGCACGGGTTTGATTTTCCCGTTGACCTCGACGTGGTCGCCTTCCAGCGCGGTCCAGGAGCAGAAGTTGCAGTTGTACGGACACCCGCGACTGCCCTGGACGGTGATCGCTTTGGGCCACAGTTTGCCGAAGGGCGAGTATTTGGTGACCGGCACCAGGTCGTAAGCCGGGATGGGCAGTTCGTCGAGCGGGTCGATCAGCGGCAGCGGTTTGGTCGTCATGACGGCGCCGTTTTCGTCGCGATACGCCAGGTTGCCCACACGGCTCAGGTCGCCGCCGTCGCGCAGCGTTTTAACCAACTGATAAAACGCCTCTTCGCCTTCCCACCGGATGATGTAATCGAGCGCCGGGAACTGGTTGAGCGAGTACTCGGGCATATGGCTGTGAAAATGACCGCCGCCGACGGTGACGACGCCGGCAACTTCTTCCTTGGCGATCTGGCAGGCGCGGATGCCTTCCTGCATGTAAACGATCATGTCGCCGACGCCGAAGATGTCGGGCTGGTACTCGCGAATGATCCGCCGCAGGCTCTTCCAGCCGATCTGCAGCGGCAGGCAGTCGATGATCTTGATTTCGATTTCCGGCAGCCGGTCGCGCAGGTAGGCGGCCAGGCACGGGAAGCCGAGCGGCAACAAGAAATTGTCCGATTCGTTGATGATCGGCCACAGGCGTCCCGGCGGGCGGACGAACATGATTTTACGAATGCCTTGGGACGTTACCTTTACTTCCATCATGACAACCACCTGTTTTCAATTCACAAGGGTCCGCCTTTTTCGGCGACGGCCGTGACAGCCGACACGTGAACTTTTAATGTACTCGGATGCCGACGCGTTTTCAATCATAAGTTGCGCAAGATACGCAATTGACGGCGCCGTCAGGGGTAATGGACCAGATCGGCGATGTTGTCTTTGCTTTTGGTTTTTTCCGTGCGGGTCAGGCCGCGACCCAGATCCTTGAGCAGGTTCCAGAAACCGGAGAACAAGAGGCGGATCTCGTGGAGCGAGCGGATGGAGGTCAAGCGGCGCACCAGGTACAGCGGGTGAAAGTAAAACAGCACGAAGGACATGCCGACCCAGCGCCGGACCTGCTTGCGCGTAAAGCCGGCCAGGTTGTCGCGATCCGCCAGCGGCCGGCGATCGAAGTAGACTTCCTCGATTTCCTTTTGGGTCAGGCGGCCGGCTTCGCACGCCGCGAGGATTTGCGGCGCCTGCGGGTCGGGCAGCAGGCCGGAAAACAAGGCATAGTCGGCGCCTTCGTTGCGCAGGATCCGCACCGAGCGGAAGATCGACGCGGTCGTGTCGCCGGGATTGGCCACCAGCATGTAGGCCAGGGTGCGGATGCCGGCGCGGGTCGTGGCGCGCAGGGCGTCGATGGCGGTTCGGGCGGCGTAACCCTTGTTTAAAGCGTCCAGCGCCCGGTTGTTGAACGATTCGAACCCGTAGGAGATCATGTAGCAGCCGGCGCGGCGCATCGCCTGCAACAGTTCGGGATCGACGAGGTCGGCGCGCGTTTTACAGGACCAGGCCAACCGATACGGTTCGGCGGCCAAAGCCGCGCACAGGGCCAGCGTCCGCGGGCGATCGACGGTGAAGGTCGGGTCGACAAAGTGGATTTCACGAATGTTGTCGACGCGCACCAACTCGCGGATTTCACCGAGCAGGTGGTCGATCGAACGCTGGCGGTGCACCTTGGACAACGAGCAGAAAGCGCACGCGTAGGGACAGCCGCGCGCGGTTTCGACGATGGCCACCGGCGGGTAGAGACCGAAGGGCGGGTGCATCGTGTAGCGGCGGCGGGGCAGCAGATGGCGCGCCGCGTAGGGCAGGGAATCGGGATCGACCGGCGGCGCGGGTCGATTGGCGTGGAACTGCCCGTGCTCGCGATAGCCGACGCCCGGCATGTCGCGCAGTGACGAGGCGGAAAAATCGCACTGGGCCAGCCGCTCGATAAGACCTTCGCCTTCGCCGAAGACGAACGCGTCGATCGGCGCGAGGCGCCGGTCGAGCGTGTCGTGGGCGAACACATTGATCGGTCCGCCCAGCGCCAGCGGAATGTCCGGCCGAGCGGCACGCACGCGGGCGGCCAACTCGACGGCCTCGGGCGCGGAAAAGATCGTCGCCGACAGGCCGACGAAGCGCACCCGCGGCGGCAAATCGACCGCCGGGTCGAAAAGGCTGTTTTCGGGTAGGTTCAGGTCGATCAACCGCACCGGCACGCCGGCCCGCTCGAGCACCGCGCCCAACGCGGCGATGCCCAGCGGCATGACCGGGTAAATGCCCGATAGATTGAACTTGATGCGCGTCAGGTGCGACACGTGAATCAAGATGACCGGGGCGTCGTTCATGGCTCTCCCAAGTGTGCGTCGCGACGGCAACGCCTGCGCGCCATCCTAAGCCGCGCGGCCGGGACCGTCAATTCGTTCTCGGGTTGCGGGGGTGATAAAACGGCATGGCGAGCGGTCGCGGCGCCATGCGAAAAGGCGGCGGAACTTCGTTCATTTGTAGATTTTCAGCACCGGCAGGCCGGGATCGGCGCGGTAACGATCCAGGCATTGTCGATACAACTTTTCCTCGATGCTGTCGGAGGAAACGACCACCGCGTCGACGGTCAGTTGCGCCAGCCGGTCCGGCGGCAGGATGGGGATGCCGTCGATGGCGGCGTCTTCGCCGACGGCTTCGTCGAGCAGCGCGACGATTCAATGGTTTTCATTTTCGGATATTTTTGCAACACAGTTTACCCTTTTTTGGCATCGACGATTTCGTGATGCGCAACTGGCCGCAAGTTTCTTTTTCTGCCACACTGAATCGATGCATTAACTTTTGGCGAAACGTCGCATGCCGTTGAAAAAGGCCGAAATCGTCGATTGGCTGCTGCTGGCGCTGCTGGTGGCGGTCGTGTACGCCACGCTGGGCGCGGCGCGCCGGATCTTCGATGCGATCAGCCGCGCCGGGCTGGAGGAGGCGTTGGCGCGCGGCATCGTGCTGACGCTGGCGGCGTTGGCCGTGGCGGCGCTCGTCTGGCTGCTGGCGGCGGCCCGCGTGCGGCGCGGCCGGGACTACCTGGCGCTGGCGGCGCTGGGCGGCGCGTACGCGGTGATGTTAATCACGTTGTCGGAAATGCCGGTCGAGCGCATCCATCTGTTGGAGTACGGCGCGGTCGGCGTGCTGGCCCACCGGGCGCTGCGGCATCGCTTCGCCGGCACGGAGCGGGCGATTCTTGCCGTGCTGATCGCCTTCAACGTCGGGCTGGGCGACGAGATGATCCAGGGTTGGCTGCCGCGCCGCTTCTACGACACCAAGGACATTGCGGTGAACGGATTGGCCGGCCTGTTGGGCGTGCTGGTCGCCGCGCTGCTCGCCCGCGCCGCGCAAAAAAAGGAAGATATTCGCTAGTTTTGCCTTGTAGAATCGTGGCCATCCGCCGATAAGATGAAAACATGCCGCCGGGATGATCAGGCCATGGTGCGCCTGTCGGCCGGGCGGACGGCGCCGGTCGAACGGCCACACGGGGACCGACACGGATGCTCAAACAGGAAGAGGTCAGCGGGCGCATCACCGCCGTGATCCTGATGTTCGCGCAGGCGCGCGGTCTGGACATTGACGACCTCTGTCGCGAGCTGCCCCATACGCAAGAAGAATTGCTCGACCGCAAGGGGTGGATCGCCAACGAAACGCTGTTCACCCTGTGGGAACGCCTGGCGCTGGCGACCGGCGACGCCGACATCGCGCGCGAGGTCGGCCTGTACGCCATGCAACAGCGCGCCTTCGGCTTTTTGTCCACCATCCTGCGTTTGTCGGGCAGCCCGTTGCGGCTGCTGCAAAAGGCTGACAGCCTCGTGCACTATTTCGACCCCAACCGCATTTTACGTGTGCATCACCTGGGCAAGACCTCGGCGATCGTCGAGCTCAAGCGCAAAAGCGGCCGGCCGCAGAATCGCTACGGCTGCCAATTCGCCCGTGGGCTGCTGGCGGGCATTCCCACCCTGTGGCAATTGCCGCCGGCGACGGTCGAGGACCTGAGCTGCGCGGTGGCGCCGGACGACCTGCCGCCGCTCGACGGACGCGTCTATCGCGTCGACAAGTTCGGCCACGTGATTTCGCATCCGGTCGACGATCCGCACGACCGTCGCGACGAAGGCGAGGTCGCCGAGGACGGCTCGTTCGGCATCGGCGACGTGGTGTTCGGCGCGCACGCCTGTTTGTACCGCATGACCTGGACGATCGACGCGACGCGCGCCTGGTGGCAGCGCGTGTTCTCGGCGGAGGCCGAAGCCGAAAACGAGAACGTCGCCAACCTCGAACAGGACCTGCGCGACCTGGAGCAGATGTACGAGCAGCAGCATCGTTTTTCCTCGCGCATGGAATCGATGGTCGACGAGCGCACGGCCGCGCTGGAGGCGGCCAACGCCGAACTGGCCGAGCTGGCCGGCAAGCTCGAGCGCCAGAGCATGCTTAAAAGCGAGTTCATCGCCGACGTCAGCCACGAGTTGCGCACGCTGATCAGCGCGATCGTCGGTTTCGCCGAGCTGCTGTCCTCGGAGATTTACGGACCGCTCAACGAGCGCCAGCATGCGGCCTGCGAACGCATCGTGGTCAATACGCACACCCTGCTGCACATGATCAACGACATGCTCGACATCTCGCGGCTGCAAACCGGCAAGCTCGAACTGGCGCTCGAGTCGATCAACCTGCGGCAGATCGTCGACGAGTCGCTGGCGGCCATCGCCGCGCTGGCCGAGCAGAAGAACCTTGCCCTGCTGCGCGAGATCGAGGCCGAAGTGCCCGTGAGCATGGTCGCGGACCGCACCAAGATCAAGCAGATGTTGTTGAACCTGCTGACCAACGCGGTCAAGTACACCGACCGCGGGCATATCAAGGTGCGCCTGCACTGTCCGACGCCCGGCGAGGTCGCCTGCACGGTGCGCGACACCGGTCGGGGCATCGCCGAGCAGGACGTGCCGCGGCTGTTCGAGGAATATTCGCGGGTCGGTCCCAGCCGGCCCGAGGGCGGCGCCGGCCTGGGCCTGTACCTGACGCGCAAGATGGCCGAGCTGATGGGCGGACGCGTCGAGGTGGTCAGCAAACTCGGTCACGGCAGCGCCTTCACCGTCGTGCTGCCGGTGCGCGGCGAGGATGCGGAGACCTTCACCGAGATCGACGAAAGCCCCTACTATCTCAACCCGGAGCGCAACCGGCTGCGCATTTTGGTGGCCGATTCGGACGAAGCGGCGGCGCAGTTTCTCGGCCTGACCATTCAGGCGGCGGGCCTGCAGGTGACCACCTGTTCCGACGGGCGGTTGCTGATGGCCCATGTCGCCGAAGACCGGCCGCACCTGCTGGTGCTGGACACCGAATTGCGGCATGAGGACGGTTGGAACATTCTGCGGCGGCTGCGCGAAAACGCCCAGACGGCGACGATCCCGGTGGTGGCGCTGGGCGTCGAAGGGCAGCGGGAACTGGCCGACGCCCACGGCGTCGCGGCCTTTTTCGCCAAGCCCTATGAAAAACGCGAACTCATCGATTGCCTTTTGCGGATTTTGGGGGTGGAGGAGAGCGCGCCGTGAATTATGCGATCTTGTACAACGTGTTTTGTTGCTGGGTCGTCGCGGTGATCGGCCTGTCCACCGTGCGCGAACTGCGCAAGGATCCGCAACCGACGCCGACGTGGCAGGCCTTTTCCTGGTTCTGGCTGTTGGCGTCCGGCTTGTGGTTTCTGGCCGGGCTGCGCCTGCTCGCCTTTTTTTCCGGCCTGTTGTGGCTGGACCGCTTGTTGTTTTATTTCGACGAGGTATTCGCCGGTTTTCATCTGGTCGCCGGCACCGCGTTTCTGGCTCGGCACGTCTGGGGCGACACCCCCTGGACGCGCGGGCTGATCTGGTTCGCCGGGATTTTCGTGTTGCTTTTTCTGGGCTTGCTGTTCTGGCTGGGGATCCGGGAAACGATCTGCACGCCCTGGGCCAGCGAGCACGAATTGCCGCGGCCGGCGTTCCTGGCGTTCGTCGTCCCTTACCTGCTCTGCCTTTTTCTGGTGGTCTATGCTACCATTCGCGATGTGGTTGCACGCAACCGCCGCGGCGAGTGGGTCGATTTCAGTTTGACCCTGGCCACCTGGAGCCTGCTGGTGTACTCCCTGGCGGGGCTGGCCGATGTGCGCGGCGTTTGGGCGGGATGGCAATTGTTGATGATTCGGCTGATCTATATGATCGCGGCTTTTATCGCGTTTTGGGTGGCGCAGACCGACCGTTCCCATATCCGGCTGATTCGTCCTTCGCGAGGTGATTGATCGTGCGACTGCGCTTGGGCATTTTTACCAAGATCTTCCTGGCCGTCGCCGGCCTGGCGCTGGTGCCGTTGTTTATCGGTGCGGCGTTGATCACCTCCATCTACCAGGACCTGGTCGATCAAATCGTTTACGACGTGGTCCACGTCGCCTCGCCCGCTACGGCCAACCATTTGATGGGTCACATCGCCGACGTGCACCAAAACGCTTACACGCTGATGTTCTTCATTTTGCTGATTTCGATTCTGCTGGTGTCGTTCGCCGCGTTGTATCTGAGCCGTTCGTTTTCCAGCCCGATTCGCGCGCTGTTGGACGCCAGCCGGCACATTGCCCGCGGCGAACTGGACGTGCGGTTGAGCGCCGACCGGTCCGACGAATTCGGTTTGCTGGCCGGCGAGTTCAACGCCATGGCCTCGCAGTTGGAGGAGGCGCAGGAGAATCTGGAGCGCGACAACATCGATTTGGAGCGGCGCGTCGCCGAGCGCACCGCCGAGTTGACCATGGCCAACGTCGAGTTGCGCAGCAGCGCCGCGCAGATTCAGGAAGCCAATCGGCTCAAGAGTGAATTTCTGGCCAACGTCAGCCACGAGCTGCGCACGCCGCTCAACGCGATTCTCGGCTACACCGACCTGATGCTCGACGGCATTTACGGCGAGATGCAGAAACCGCAGTTGGAGTCCCTGACCAAAGTGCGCCGCAACGCCGAATCGCTGTTGCGCTTGATCAACGACATCCTCGACCTGTCCAAGATCGAAGCCGGGCGCATGTCGCTCACTCTGGAAAAATTCGACCCCGGCGAGTTGGTGCGTTCGTCGTTGGAATCGGTGCAACCGCTGTTCGCCCGCAGTCGGTTGGAGCTGCGGGCCGACATCGCCGACGGGCTGCCGACGGTCGAGGCCGACCGAGGCAAGGTGCAGCAGGCGTTGTACAATCTGCTGTCCAACGCCCTCAAGTTCACCTCCGCGGGCGGCGTGACCGTGCGCGTGTACGCCGACGAAAAGCGGGTGAACGTCTGGTTCGAGGTGATCGACACCGGGCCGGGCATCGAGGCGGCCAAGCTGCGCAGCATCTTCGACCAGTTCCGGCAGATCGACGGCTCGACCACGCGCACGGTGGGCGGCGCGGGGTTGGGTCTGGCGTTGTGCAAAAAACTGGTCAACCTGCTCAACGGCACGATCGATGTGTCCAGCGAGCCGGGCAAAGGCAGCGCCTTCCGCTTTTCGATTCCGGTCGTGGCCGCGACGAAAGGAGCGTTGCCGCGGCAGCGCCAGGCCGAGGCGGCGCCCGGCGGCAAGCGCACGGTGTTGGCGATCGACGACGCCGCCGAGGTGCTCGAACTGCTCGCGGCCAGCCTGGAACCGGCCGGCTTCGAGGTGATTCGCTGCACCGATGCGGAGCGGGCCGTCGAGCGCGTGCGCGAAACCAATCCCTTCGCGGTGACCCTGGACATCATGATGCCCTATCGCGACGGCTGGTCGGTGCTCAAGGAGCTCAAGGCCGATCCGCAAACGTCGGACATTCCGGTCATCATCGTTTCGATTATCGACGACCGCGCCCGCGGCTACAGCATGGGCGTGGCCGATTACATGCTCAAACCGATCAATCGTGCGCAATTGATCAAACGTTTGGAGTCCTTCGCCGGCGGCGACGAGTGGCGCGAGGACGCCTAGATTTCGGGGAGTGGGCCGGTGAGCGAAAACGAGAAGAAGAAAGTACTGGTGATCGACGACGTCGAGGAAAACGCCGACATCGTCCGCGTCAAACTCAAGCATGAAGGGTACAACGTGCTGGTGGCCATGGACGGTGAGTCCGGCGTCGAACTGGCCCGCGCCGAAATTCCCGATCTCATCCTGTGCGACATCATGCTGCCGCGCATGGACGGCTGGGAGGTGCTCGAAACCCTGCGCCGGGATTCGGCGACCGCCGCCATCCCCGTCATTTTCATGACCGCCTACACGACCATCCAATTTTCCGGCGAGCGCAAACGCGCACAGGACCTGGGCGCGGTCGATTATCTGAAAAAGCCCTTCGACCTGTCGGAAATGACCGCGCTGGTGAAAAAGCATACCGGAGACTGAGCGATGCGCCTTTTGCTCACCGGGGGTTGCGGCTTCATCGGCTCGAACTTCGTGCGGCTTGCGTTGGCCGAACGGCCCGACCTGGAGATCGTCAACCTCGACGCGCTGACCTACGCGGGCAACCTGGCCAACCTGGCCGATCTGGACGGGCACGCGCGTTATACCTTCATCAAAGGCGACATCACCGATTCCGCCGCGGTCGATCGCGCGATGCGCGGCTGCGACGCGGTGGTGCATATGGCGGCCGAAAGCCACGTCGACCGCTCGATCGAAGGCCCGGCGGTGTTCATTCAAACCAATATCGTGGGCACGCAGACGCTGTTGGACGCGGCGCGCAAACACAACGTCGCGCGGTTCGTCATGGTTTCCACCGACGAGGTGTACGGCTCGCTGGGCCCGACCGGCTATTTCACCGAAACCACGCCGCTGGATCCGTCGAGCCCCTATTCGGCGAGCAAGGCCTCGGCCGACCTGCTGTGCCTGGCCTATCACCGCACCTTCGGCCTGCCGGCGATCGTCACGCGGTGCTCGAACAACTACGGACCGTACCAGTTTCCGGAGAAGCTGATTCCGCTGTTCATCAGCAACGCCCACGCCGACCGGCCGCTGCCGCTGTACGGCGACGGCGGCAACGTGCGCGACTGGCTGCACGTCGCCGATCACGTCCGCGCGCTGCTGACGGTGCTCGAACGCGGCGCGCCCGGCGAGGTCTACAACATCGGCGGCAACAACGAGCGCACGAACCTGGAGATCACCAAACTGATCCTGCGGGCGCTGGGCAAGCCCGAAAGCCTGATCGCCTTCGTCACCGACCGCCCCGGCCACGACCGCCGCTACGCCATCGACGCGGAGAAAATCCGCCGCGAGCTGGGCTGGACGCCGCGGGTCGATTTCGCCGACGGCATCGCGCAGACCGTGCAGTGGTACCTCGCCCATCGCCAATGGTGGGAGGAGATCAAATCCGGCGCCTACCGCGATTTCTACCAGCGCCTCTACGGCGAACGACTGGGCGGTTGAACCATCCGCCGCATTCCTTTAAAGTACCCACACGCCGCTGACGGCGGAGGATTTTTTTAACCGAGGAGTAAACATGAAGCGCGCCGCGTTGTTGGTTTTGCTGGTTGTCGCGCTGGCGGCGACCGTGGTTTTGGCCCAGATCCCCACCCAGGTGACCGACTACACGATCAAGTCGGGCAAGGCGTTGAAGATCAAGATCCCGCCGGTCAACCTGTCCGCCGCGCAGACGGCCGACCTGAAGGCGCAAAAGCCCGTCTGCCTGCTGCTGGACAGTCCGAGCAACCCGGAGCTCAAGGCCGGCTACATGCGGGTGATCCTGCCCTACGATCCGGTGACCGTCTGGTGGATCGTGCGCGACATCAAGCATTTCCCGCTGGTCGACGCGGCGTACCCGAACACCGGCTCGCTGACCAGCAAGCGCCGCACGTTCATGCCCTACACCTTCGACACCGCTGCGTGCGCGGTGAACGGCAAGCAGTACATGTACCAGTTGATGGTCATGCCCTTCGTCGCGCCGCGCAAGTTCTCGCTCAACCGCATCGGCGACCGCAACGGCTTCCCGTGGGAATCGGCCTGGACCGCCGCCGAGCAGATGTACTGCGCCGACCAGCGCAACAAGGAACTGGATAAGTTCTACAACGAAGCGGTGCAGATGCCCCACAACGACGGCTGCTGGCACATTCAGCCGGTGCCGGGAAACCTGCGCGCCAAGCCGGAAGACGCGCTGCTGGCCTACGTCGAGTATTATGTCGACTCCAACCCCGGCGGCAACCTGGGCGCGGTTAAAGCGGTGGTCAACAAGGCCACGGACGTTGCGCTGCCGACGCTGCACCAGAACATGCTGCTGCACGGCAAGACCTGGAAGCAGCACCTGCAGAAGTATCACAGCGCGGCCGATCAGCAGTTGTTCGCCGCCGAGCAGGCCGCGTTCCGCCAGGCGATGGGCTTCTGAGGTTCCCGGAAATTTGAACGCGAGGCCGCCTCACGGGGCGGCCTTTTTTTACAACATCCTTGGTGGCACTGATACGCCGAACGAAGTGAGGCTTATCAGTGTTTTTTTTAAACACCGATAAACTCGTTCGCTTCGCTCGCTCGTGTATCAGTGCCACCGGCCGCAGTGAGGCTTATCAGCGTTTTTGTTGACCACTGTTATGCTCGCTTATTGCAATCGCTCGCAAAACAGTGCCACCCAAAATCCAGGCTCGTGGGGCAGTTAATTACGCGGTCTGGTCGAGGCGGCGGCGCTCGTCGACGGTGTTGCGCAACCGGCCGATGCCTTCGATCACCACCTCGACCAGGTCGCCGGGCTTGATCGCCGAGACGCCCGCGGGGGTGCCGGTGGCGACCACGTCGCCGGGCAGCAGCGTCATGACCGACGAGACGTACGCCAGCAATTCGGGCACGCTGTGGATCATCATGCTGGTGCGCGCGTACTGCACGCGTTCCTTGTTGACGTAGGCCTCGACGAGCAGGTCCGCCGGGTCCAGGTCGGTGACGATGCACGGGCCCAGCGGCGCGAAGGTGTCGTGGCCTTTGCCGCGCGTCCAGGTGCGGTCGTTGCGCTGCAGGTCGCGCGCGGTGACGTCGTTGATGATCGTGTAGCCGAGGATCGCCGTCGCCGCCTCTTCCACCGAGGCGTCGCGCAACGGCCGACCGACGACCACGGCCAGCTCGGCTTCGATCTCGACGCGCTTGGAAGCGGCGGGCAGCTCGATCACGTCCTCCGGGCCGATCACCGCCGTCGAGGGTTTGAGGAAAATATCGGGCCAGGACGGCGCGTCGCGGCCCATCTCCAGCGCGTGGTCGCGGTAGTTGAGGCCGATGCCCACGATCTTACCCGGAATCACCGGCGCAAGCAGCCGGACCTTGTCGACGCTGTGCACTTGTCCGAAGACCTGCACGTGCGAAAACAGGTCCGCGCCCATGTCGCGGATTTTGTCGTTTTCCAAGCGGCCGATGCGCACCGAGTTGGCCGTTTCGTAGCGGACGATTTTCATTTAAGCCCCAACACGTCGGCCATGTCGTACTGGCCCGGATCGCGGTTTTGCAGCCAGAAAGCCGCTTTGATCGCGCCTTTGACGAAGTTCTCGCGGGTCGTGGCGCGGTGCGAGAGGGTGATCATCTCGCCGTCGCCGATGAAGTGCATGTCGTGGTCGCCGACGATGTCGCCGCCGCGCACCGCGTGCAGGCCGATGCGGCCGTAGTCGCGTTCGTCGTGCGCGTGGCCGTGGCGGCCATGATCGAAAATTTCCTCGGGATTCTCGCGGCCCCATGCGCGCGCGACGGCCACGGCCAGCCGTAGGGCGGTGCCCGACGGCGCGTCGACCTTTTTGCGGTGATGCTTCTCGACGATTTCGACGTCGTAATCCTCGCCCAGCGTCGCGGCCACGCGCTGTGCCAGGTAGAACAACAGGTTCACGCCGACCGACATGTTCGGCGCGAGCACCATGGGCGTCTCGTCGCTGAAGGAGCGCAGTTTTTCCAATTGCCCTTTGCTGCAGCCGGTGGTGCCGATGACGATGGGGATCTTGTAGTGCGCGGCGATCTCGGCGTGCCACACCGACGCCTCGGGGCGCGTGAAATCGATGATCGCGTTCG
>DAINPV010000050.1:0-16709 GCA_036743315.1 bacterium
CCTCAAAGCCTGCGCCGCGTCGCTGATGAAAATCGCCACCGACCTGCGCCTGCTGTCGTCGGGGCCGGAAGCGGGGCTGGGCGAAATTCGTCTGCCCGCGCGACAGGCCGGTTCGTCGATCATGCCGGGCAAGGTCAATCCGGTGATTCCCGAGGCGGTGACGCAGGCGGCGCTGCGCGTGATGGGCGCCGACCAGGAAATCGCCGTGGCCGCGGCGATGGGCAATCTGGAACTCAACGCTTTTCTGCCGCTGATCGCCGACGCGCTGCTGGGCTCGCTGGATCTGCTGACGTGCGCCGGCGACATTTTCCGCCGGCATTGCGTGCAGGGCCTCGAGGCCGACGAACAGCGCTGCCGCGCGCATGTGGAAAGCTCGACCGCGCTGGTCACCGCGTTGCTGCCCGCGCTGGGCTATGAGAAGGCGGCGCGGGTGGTCAAGCAAGCCAAGGCTTCCGGGCAGAGCATCCGGTCCGTCGCGCTGGGCGAGGGGTTGCTTAGCGCGGAAGACTTCGATCAATTGATAACCCCCGAGGCGGTGACGCGTTTGGGCTCGCCGCCGCACAAGGAGCGCTGATGGCGAGCGCCACGCCCAAAGGATTTCGTCTGCACATCGGCCTGTTCGGTCGTCGCAACGTGGGCAAATCGAGTCTGCTCAACGCGGTGACGCGCCAGCAGGCGTCCATCGTTTCCGAATTCGCCGGCACGACCACCGACCCGGTGGAAAAACCGATGGAATTGCTGCCGCTGGGCCCGGTGTTGTTCATCGACACGGCGGGCATCGACGACGTGGGCGCGCTCGGCGAACTGCGCGTGGCCAAAACCAAGCGCGCCTTCGACCGCACCGACCTGGGGGTGATCGTCACCGACGGCGCCTGGGGCGAGTTCGAGGAGAAGATCCTCGTCGCGCTGACCGAGTTGAACGTTCCGGCGATCGCCGTGTTCAACAAAATCGACCTGGCCGCGCCGGCGGCCGAGACGCTCGCCCATTTGCGGGCGTTGGAAATCACCGTGGTGAAAACGGCGGCGGCGCGCGGCGAGGGCGTGCTCGACTTCCGCCAGGCGCTGCTGGACAACGCGCCGGCCGAGTTCGTCAACAACCCGGCGATCCTGGGCGACCTGGTCGGGCCGGGCGAAATGGCCGTGCTGGTCGTGCCGATCGACAAGGAAGCGCCCAAGGGCCGGCTGATTCTGCCGCAGGTGCAGTCGATCCGCGATCTGCTGGACGCCGACGCCTTCGCCCTGGTGGTCAAGGAGCGCGAGTTGCGCGCCGCGCTCGAGCGGCTCACCGTGCCGCCAAAGCTGGTCGTCACCGATTCGCAGGCGTTTTTGAAAGTCGCGGCCGATACGCCCCACGAGATTCCGATGACCAGCTTTTCGATTCTCTTCTCGCGCTTCAAGGGCGACCTGCTGACGCAGACCGAAGGCGCGTTGGCGGTCGACGACCTGCGGCCGGGCGATCGCGTGTTGATCGCCGAGGCGTGCTCGCATCATCCGATCGGCGAGGACATCGGCCGGGTGAAGATTCCGCGCTGGCTGACGCAGTACGTGGGCGGCAAGCTCGAATTCACCACGGTGCAGGGGCACGATTTCCCCGAGGACCTGGCCGAGTACAAGCTGGTCATCCACTGCGGCGCGTGCATGTGGAACCGCCGCGCGATGCTCTCGCGCCTGCTGCACTGCAAACGCGCCGGCGTGCCGATCACCAATTACGGTCTGGTGATCGCCTACAGCCTGGGCATTTTCGAGCGCGCGCTGGCGCCTTTCCCCGCCGCGCTGGAGGTCTATCAATCGCTGATCGGACAGCGCAATGCTCGATAAGAACATCCCGCGAAGCGAAATCGAAGTGTGGCTGCGCGAAACCGATTCAGCGCGGCTCGCCGAACTGTGGGCCGTCGCCGATCGCGTGCGGCGCGAAAACGTCGGCGACCAGGTGCACCTGCGCGGGCTGATCGAGCTGTCCAACATCTGCGTGCGTTCGTGCCTGTATTGCGGCATCCGCGCGCCCAACGGCACGATCACTCGCTACCGGATGAACGAAGAGGAAATTTTCGCCTGCGCGCGCCTGGCAGTGGAATACGGTTACGGCACAGTGGTCATGCAGGCGGGCGAGGATTACGGCATCCGGCGCGAATGGCTGACCGCGATCATCCGCCGCATCAAAAGCGAAACGCCGCTGGCGATCACCCTGAGCCTGGGCGAACGGCCCGACGAGGACCTGGTCGCGTGGCGCGAGGCCGGCGCGGACCGCTACCTGCTGCGCTTCGAAACCTCGGACGACGCGCTGTACGAAAAGATCCATCCGCCGCTGCCCGACCAGACGCGCAACCGGATGGACATCCTGCGCCGCCTCAAGGAACTGGGCTACCAGACCGGCAGCGGTGTGATGATCGGCATTCCCGGTCAGACCTATTCCACCCTGGCGCGCGACGTGGAAATCCTGCGCGAGTTCGACCTGGACATGATAGGCGTCGGGCCGTTCCTGGCGCATCCGGAAACGCCGCTGGGGCGGGGCGATTTTCGACCGGAGATCGATCCGGCCGAACAGGTTCCCGGCGACGAAACGACCGCTACGAAGGTCGTCGCGCTGGCGCGGATCGTCTGCCCGCAGGCGCACATTCCCAGCACGACGGCGCTGGCGACGATCGACCGCGAACACGGTCGCGTGCACGGGCTGGAGCGCGGCGCGAACGTGATCATGCCCAACCTTACGCCGCCCAAGTACCGCGAGCTGTATGAGATCTACCCGAACAAAGCCGCCAAGCACGAAACGGCCGAGGAAACCAACCGCAAGGTGCACGCGCAACTGGCCGCGCTCGGGCGACGGGTCGGCTCGGGCCGCGGCGACCGATAATTTAACCAATTCTCAATAAGGGTGTCTTAATGATACAATCTCGGCATCATTAAGGAGGAGCACCATGTCTCGGATCGATGAAGAGCGGCATTTCTGGGATAAATTCGCAAAAAAATACGACCGATTTATGGAGCGCGTGGCGCACGATTATCCGGCGATCATCGAGCGGATTGCGAAGGAGATTCGCCCTGGCGATCGCGTGTTGGAGGTGGCGTGCGGAACGGGAGTCATTTCGTTGGAGTTGGCCGTTCATGCCGGGCGAATGGAGGGGACGGATATTTCCGAGCCGATGCTGGCCGAGGCGCGACGCAAAGCGGGCGAACGCGGCTTGAGCAACATCGAGTTTTCGCAGGGTGACGCATGCGAGCTGCAATTCGCCGACAAATCCTTCGACCTGGTCGTGTGCGCCAACGCGCTGCATATCATGCAACTGCCGCAGGAGGCGCTGCGGGAAATCCACCGCGTGCTCAAGCCCGGCGGCCAGTTGATCGCCCCGACCTATCTTCATGGGCAGACGTTACGCAGTCATCTGGTGTCGCGTTTCATGAGCCTGTTCGGTTTCAGGGCGTATCATCGTTTCAATAAAGAGTCGTTGCTGGCGCTGATCGGCGAGGCCGGTTTCCGCGACGCGACGATCGCGCTTTACCCGGCGGCGATTCCGTTGGCGTATCTGGCGGCGTCGCGCTAACCGACGAAGGCGTCTTTGTATTCGTCGGCCGGTTCGATGTTCTGGTAGAAATACAGCCGGATGCCGTTGGGATCGAGCACGGCGAAGCTGCGATCGCCCCAGGGATTGTCGCGCAATTCTTGCGTAACGGTGACCGTGTTTTTATCCAGTGCGGCGTAAAGGGCGTCGACGTCGTCCACCTGCAGCGCGTAGTTCAAGCCGTGACCGGCGAACATGGGCTGCGATTTTTCGCGCGGATCCATGAAGGCCAATTCCACGCCGTCGTCCGGGCTTTGCACGGTGATGTACCAGCCGCAATCGAAGGTCACGCGAAAGCCCAAGTGCGTGGTGTAAAACGCTTTGGACTGCTCCACCTTGTCGGTGGCGATGAAGGGCACAAGTTTGGTGTAGGTCATCGCGATTCTCCGCCGTTGATTGCCGGGTCATTGTGCCGCAACCGGGAGACGAAGCCAAACAAGGCAACGAAAAATCAACTCGTCTGTTGCGTCCGGGCGAGATACCGCCGCACCGACTGCCCGCAGTTGGAGCCGACCCGGTTTTCGCGTTCGTCGCCGATGGAGAGAATCGTCTCGAAACCGGCGGCGACGAGCGGCTGCACCGCTTCGTCGACGATTTGCGAATCGTCGGCGCGCAGCACGGTTTGCAGGCGGTGGCGTTCGCCGGCGGCGGTGGGATTGAGCGGCGTCAGCTTGACGGCGAAACACGCCGGATCGAAACGCTCGATCACGGCCCGGGGAGAAAACGTCACGTCGACGGCCAGCGCGAAGTTGAGGACGATCTTGCGATCGCCCTCGCGGAAATGATCGCGGTCGAACGTCGCCAGACGATCCATGGTCAGCAATTCGATCGGCATCAAGCGGCGGCGCTGTGCTTCGTCGGTCGAGTTGACGGAAAGCTGCAATTGAAAACGGCCGGGGTAGAGCCGGTGGCGAATTTCCGCCAGGCGGGCAAACCAGTTGTCGCGGCCGGCCGGGGCGACGGTGGGCACGCAGCACCACAAGCCGGGCGCGGGCAATTCGCGGGGCAGACGTTCGATCGCGACCGGCACGTCGTCGTTGAGCGACGGTTCGCCCATGCGCGCGAAATGCACCTTCAGCTTGCGACAAACGGGTGTCAGTGCCGGATGCATCGCCGCCACGGCGCGCACCTGCGCCAACATTTCGTCGGCGGTGAGGTTGCCGCGGAAGCCGCCGCCGGCGTCGCAGAACAGACAATTGACCGGACAACCGATTTGCGTGGAAACGTTGATGATCCATTTGTTCTCGCGCGGTTGAGTCGGATCCAAGCCATCGACAAATTCGATCAACGATTTCTTTTCGTCGCGCACGCAAGCCACGTAAACCGTGGCGACATCGGGCATGACGTTTCGCTCGACGATCCGCATGCTCACTCCGTCTCGCGCAGCCATTCACCGGCCGCCAAGGCGGCGCGCTGCCCGTCGCCCAAGGCCGTGGCGACGTAACGATCGCGCCCGTTGATTACGTCGCCGGCCAGAAACACGCCGGGAAGCGACGTGACGGTTTGCGCGTCGAGGTTCACGTTCAGTTGCTTCAACAATTCCACGTTCGGCGTGCGCCCGATACAGACCAGCAAATGATCGGCGGCCGAAAAACGTTCGCCGTTTTCGCTTTGCCATTGCATAGTCGGGCGACCATCGAGAATCCGCATTCGTTCAATAACGTGGTTGAGGCGAATGACGACGCCCGCGCCGATCGCTTCGGCGACCAATGCCGGGGGGCAGCGCAGGACGGCGCCGCGGTGAAACACTTCCGCCGCGCCCTGCCGCGCAATCACGCTGAGGGCGCTGTCGAGCGCCGCTTCGCCGCCGCCGATAACGGCGACGCGCCGGCCGGACAAGTCGGCGGGCAACGTGCGGATGTCGCGATGAAAACAACCGTCGCTTGCGGTCAGGGAAAATTCGCACGGCCGAGTGCCGACGGCGAGCACGACGGCACGAGCGACGATCGTCGATCCGTTGCAGGTCAGCGCGCGAAACGTCCCGTCTTTTTCCTGACGGCAGGCGACGATCTTGTCGAGGAAAAATTCGATGTTTTGCCGTTGCGCTTGTTGCCGCAGCAGATCGGCGAATTGTTCGCCGCCGATGCCCGACGGATAACCGGGGAGGTTGTCGAGTCGATGCGCCGCGCGCACCAGGCCGCCGACCGGCTCGTCGCCGACAACCAACAGCGACCATCCGTCGCGTCCGGCCTGCAGGGCGCAGGCGATGCCCGCCGGACCGGATCCGACGATCAACAAGTCGCGAGCAATTATATCGGTCATGGCCGCCTCTCGGACAACGAAACGAGAAGTTCATCGCCGGTGAGCACAAACGCATGCCCCGCGCCAAGAGTCCGCAAGGCCGCCAGATGAGTGCGCTCGTCAGGCGCGGCGCAACCGTCGACGATCGCCACCGGCGTCACTTGATGGGCGGCCGCGGCAATCGCCGTCGCGGCAACGCAAAGCGGCGTTTGCATGCCGACCAAAACGAGCAAATCGCACGCGCTCATTTTTTTGGCCAATTCGTGCCGACTCCAGGCGGAAAAATCGTTTTTGGCGTAGACCTCGTTATCGCCGACGAGTTCGGCCGGCAGTTCGGCGAGCGGATCGTCGGGGCGAATCGGCCGATCGTAAAAATGGCGAAACGGCGTCGGCAAGTCTGTGGCGTCATGCACATGGCGCGTGAACCAGACGGGCAGATGTTTCCCGCGAAACGTCGCGAGCAGGGCATCGACGACCGGCCGGCAGGCGGGCCAGGCGGGAAGAAACGCGGGGGAAGCCGGATCGGCAAACAGCCGTTGTGCGTCGAGCACCAACAACCCCGGGCGGGAGAAGGCGGGCAGCGGACGACGGCCGCGCAGATCGGTGAGGTCCGTGAGCCAGCCGGCGACGATGCTCCGCCGATTTTCGTCCGTCAGGTATGGCTCGCGCCGCATGGCCTTTTCCGCATGATTGAGGTTGTCAGAAAGAAGGCATGGTTAGCGAAGTATGGCGGGCATGTCAAGCAAAGGATGTCGATAAAAGAAAGGGCCGGGTTGGCCGCCCCGGCCCGTTTTCGAGGATTCAAGGAGGAATCACGCATCCGGTTGGGGAGTGAAGCTGAGTTTATCCAGGTCGTATCCGCGTTCGGCCAGCCGCGTCAGGATGAGGTTCAGGCGCTCATCGTCCATTTGCGGCGTACGGCTGAGGATCCACAAAAAGCGGTCGGTGAAGCTGCCGACCACGGCCCATTCGTAGGGTTGATCGCCGGTTTGGCCGTCCAGTTCGATGATCCAGTACGGCGCGCCGAACAGCGGCGTGAAGTAGACGAGCAATTTCGCGTTGGTCGCTTTGTCACGCACGCGGGCGAAGCCTTCGATCGATTTGTACCTTCCGTCGAACGAGCCCACGTAGCATTCGTTGAGGACGCTGATCGTGCCGTTGTCGTTCAGGCCGTAGGTGGCCGTGACGCCGGTGCAGCCGCGCTGGAAAAGTTGTTCGTAGGTGGCGATTTCGTACCAGGATCCCAGGTAACGGGTCAGGTCGACGCTCGCCACGGTGTCGCCGTCGGGCGTCAGATCGGCGAAGAGGATCTCCGGCAGACGATCGAACGCCGGGGCTTCGTCGGCCGACCAGGGATCGCCGGTTGTATCGTCATCGCCGTCGCCGGCGATTTCAGCCGGCTCGACGTGTTGGTGAGTGCCCGCAGCCTGGGCGGGCGCATCGTCGTCGCTGCCGGCAACCTCGCCGCACCCGGATAATGAAAGCATCAGCGCCAGGCCGATCAATAAAAGAAAACCGTAAAGCAGCAGTTTGGTCGAGCTTTCTTGGGAAGCGGCGACCCAAACGGCGCCATTGTTTTCCAAGTGGCCGAATTCATATATTTTTCTGGGTTTCATTTGTTTCTCCCCGAGTCTTTTTATGTTTTGGAAAGGATCGTTTTCCCTGATGTTGAACAATGTAAGTTTTTGAGATTGAATGTCAATAGATGTGGAGAAAAATTCACATCGTAGGGAACAAGAGCGTGGCGTCCGCTGTAAAAGAGGCTGAATACGACAACAGCGGGTCAAAGACCCGCTGCCGTCGTCGTTATGGAGGTTCAGTCACAGATCAAGGAGGATCTCGTCGGCGGTTTTCGGCCCGCCGTCGCCCCGGTTTTCCATGCCCAAGCGAAAACCGGGGACGTCATCTATCAAATATCGACTTTGACATCGATTTTAATTTCCAACTGCAGGCTGTCGCTGTCGATGGCGATCGACTCGGCGCTGACGATGCTCAGGTCGTAGCGCGCCAGATCGCCGTCGATGGCGTCCTTGAACGTCTGCTTGATGCGTTCGCCGCCGCCTTCGAGCAGCATGTCTTCACCCTGGATGGTTTCGCCGGGCTGCAAAACGGCATGGGCGATCAGATCGTTTTCCGAATCGATGACATCGCCGACGCTGACATAGATGCGCACTTCGGCCGCGCCCGCGCCCAGGTTGGTCATCTGGCCGGTCAGGCTCGCGTCATGGATGCCGTCGATGTTGTCTTTGTATCCTTCGTATTTGCCGGACTGGTAGTTTTCGCTGCGCCAGTAGGTGGGCGTAGCGGCTACTTTTATCTGGGCGATTTCGATGCCGGACGAATCGCCGCCGGTTACGCGCAGCGAGGGGGCGATAACCAGGTTGTCGTCGAGCTGGTCATAGACCGTTGTCAGATTGCGATGCAGCGCGGCGCCGAATTGCGTGGCGGAAGGTTCGTCGACGATCAGCGTCTGTCCGGCCGCGAGGTTGAAGATCGCCACGACGGTCGCGGTCTGATTCGCGCCGTTGGGCGCGATGCTCAATTCCAGGCGGGCGGCGGAATTGCCACGGTTGTGCACCGCCAGGCGCAGGTAGAAGAACACCGTGCCGATGCCCAGGCGCGAAACCTCGAGCGGGTCGGTCATTTCCTCCAAGGAAACAGTGCCCAGCGGGCGGGTTTGGCCGCTGGTCATGATGATGTCTTCGGCGATGGCGACCGAACGGGGGGAGCGTTCGCTGGTGGTGTTGTGCACCGTCTGATAGGCGGTGATGGTGCGTTCGGTAGCCCCTTCGATCATTTCTTCGATTTCGCCGCAGCCGACCAGCATGAGCGCGAACAGGGAAAGCGCGATGAGGGTGAACCAGGTTTTCATGGCCCATCTCCTAGTTGTTGCGTGAAACAGAAATCCGGATAGTGAAGAGGTGTTGGGATTTTTCCGATCTGACTGTTTCCGAGTGGGTCCGATATTTTTCATCGTTTCCTTTCGATCCTCACCGCACGACCGATATTCTAGTGAGCAAGGGGTGTGCCAAGCCGGGCAATGTGGCATTTTTATAATAATATCATGCACTTGCCGGTATTATGTCCAATTGGAACGCCAAAGGTGTTTTTCTGCATGAAGGGGAAAAACGTTCGTTAAGGCAATTTTCCAACGGATTGATTTTCAACAGAAATTCGCGCTGATTCTGTAATAATTACCGAGCGCTGAAAATTTAGCGCTTCCGCTGAACAATAATACGCATCTTGCGGGAATTTCTGGAATTTTCCATACGCCGACGAAACGTGGGAAAATTCATCGTTTCCTTGTGCCCGGTGGCTAAGTGGTATAGTGTTTTATGAAAAATAAGTCGCAACTGCCCCATGACAACGAGGTCCAATTCATCCTGCCGCCGGGGAGGAGAGATCATGCGCGCAAGGATCCAGCGAATCGCCGGTCGTTCCTTTTTATTGATCGCATTGCTGCTGCTTTGGTTCGTGTCGGCGCCGTTGGGCGCGGCGGCGGTCGAGCGGGCTTGGGCGCAGGATGCTTCGACGCCCGCGGCCCAGACGCCCGCGAAAGCGGCGACAGCGGCGCAGCAAACGCAAGTTAAATTGTTGGCGCAGGAGATCGAGGCGCTCAAACGGGTTAAGGATGGCAAGCTGCCCGAGGGGCTGGACCTGCGCCGGTTGTTCGATTTCGATCTGCGCGACGAAAAGGAAATTCATCGCCAAAAGCAAACGATTCGCCGGACGTTATTCTCGCTGAAGACACAAGCCAAGAAGCTCGAGCAGCAGCCGGAAACGACGGAGTCGGCCGTTGAACGGGAGATCGTCGCGCGACAGACGGAAAGCCAATCGTTGCGCCTGGATTTTTTGGAATCGCCCAAGGCCAAGCGGCTGGCGGTGGTCGAGGCCGAGGAAAAGCGCCTGACGGAGAAACTCGGGCGGGAGATCGCCGATTTGCGCGAAAAGATCGCGCAACTGCAGAGGGTCGCCGAGGGGAATCTGCCCGAAGGGTTGGAAATACGCGTGCTGTTCGAGGTCAACCTGCTGGATCCGGCGGCAGTCGCCAAGCGCGCCGAGTTTTTACGCAAACAGGTGCAGGCGCAGGCTGAGACCGTGACGGCTTTGACGAAAAAGAAACAGGAGGAAATCGCCGCCGCCAAGGCCGTTGCGAAAACGCCCGAGGCCGGCGCGAAGGAAAAAGCGCCTTTGCCGTCGCCGGCCGAATTGGAGCGCGATGCGATCGTTCTGCGCCATCAAATCAGCGTGTTGCGCCTCGCCTTTTTGAATCAGCCGCCGGAGAAGATCGCCGCCTTGCTGGAGGCGGAGGAAAAAAAGAAGCGCATCGATGAGGCGGAAGCGGCCGCGGCGCAGGCGCGCTTGGAAGCCGAGTTGAAGGAACGAGAAGCCGAGCAGGCGCAACAGGCGGCGCTGGAGCAGGCGCGTCAAGCGGCTTCGGCGGCGGAGAAGGCCATCGCCGTTGAGCGGGCGCGGGTCGAGGAAACACGGGCGTTGCTGGCCGCGTTGCATCGACGGTTTGCGGCCGATCAACAGCGCTTCGCCGAGACGGCGCGGGCGTCGTTGGCGCTGCTGGAAGGCTATCAGCGACGGCTGACCGGCGCGGCGGCAGGGCATCCCGAAACCGACGCGCTGTACCGCGAGGTGCGCCGTTCGCTACGCAAATACCGGCTGGAATTGAAACAGGCGCTGCGTACGGTGCGGCTGCCCAGCCAGATCGTCGCGTTTGAGCCGGAGCTTAACCTCGAGGAGCCGACGCTGCAGAGCGCGTCCGCCGAACGGGCGAACCTGCTCAAGGCAATCGCGGACATCCGGCGCGACGAAACGGATTTGCGGAAACAGGAAATCGATCTGCGCCAAGCCCATCTCGAAGAGTTTTATAGCGATGTCAAACAACTCACTACGTTGCGCTTGCAGGTGATGCCGCTGCTGTCGCCGCAACAACAGCATACGGCGTTCGGGCTGACGCAAGGCGGCGTCGGCGAGATCATTTTCGAAATCGAACAGCTGCGGTTGATGGCCCGGGTGCATACCGATCATCGCCGGCGCCTGCTTACCGATTGGCGCGCCGCGCTGCTGAACGTGCTGACCCTGAGCAAAGCGGGCGCCGGGCTGCTCAAGCTGCTGTTGGTGTTGATCGGTTTCGTTTACTGGCGGCAACGATCGCAGCCGCTGCTGCAACGGTTGCAAGCGAACGTGTTGCGCGGCGGCGCCGATCGTTTGGTGCGCCTCGCCGCCCATCGCTGGCTGGGGATGGCCGTCGCGCTGGCCGGCGACCTGGGGCTGCTGCTGTTCACCTATCTGTTTTTCTGGGCGCTTGGCGGGCGCACCGTACCGGAGGTCATGTTCGTGCGCCTGCTCGCGCTGGCGTACGTCTGGTATCGCTTCAGCCTGTCGGCGTCGCTATGGCTGACGACCAGCGCGGTCGCCTCGCATCGCATCCGCGTGTCGGAGGAATTGAGCGAACGCATCAGGCGCTCGTTCCGACTGGTGGCGCGCTACGTCTTTCCGGTGATCGTCTTTTTAATCCTTTCGCAGCGCATGTTGGGTTTGGGGTATCTGCACCGGCTGGTCGTGTCGTTCTTCTGGTTGGGCGCGATTCCGCTCGCCGTGGTGCTGCTGCGCTGGTGGCGCGAGCCGATTACCGCCGCTCACTTGCGTTACTTCCCCGAGAACCGTTTGTCGCATCTGCTGCGCGAGCAAAAAAGCAAGTGGCTGGCGCTGCTGACGATCCCCGCCGCGTTCGTGATGGTCGCCGGGCGCGGGCTGCGCTATTACACAAGCGATCTGCTTTCCCGGTTCCGGCACACGCGCAAAGCGCTGGCGTTCATTTTTCGCCGCCAATTGGAGAAAAAGGCGGAAACGACGAACCATCGAGAGGCGGCTCTGCATGAGTTGCCCGTCGCGTTACGCGAAGCCTTCACCGAGGAGCCGGTCGCCGGTGCGCAAGCGATCGATTATTTCCCCTTGCAAGATCAACTGCTGGCCCGCCTCGCTCAGTGGCGCGAGGGTAAGGGCGGCTGTTCGGCCGCGCTGGTCGGAGCCGGCGGCGTGGGCAAAACCTCGTGGCTCAACCGCCTACGCGAGCGGGCGACGGACCTGAACATAACTCTGGCGGAGATCGA
Organism: bacterium; assembly: GCA_036743315.1. Taxonomy (GTDB): domain Bacteria; phylum Lernaellota; class Lernaellaia; order Lernaellales; family Lernaellaceae; genus CALBTQ01. Next base: position 11,924 of record DAINPV010000050.1, read on the forward strand.
CGAGGACGTTCACAGCGAACAATTCGCCTGCCGGCACCTGTGCCAGTTGCTCGGCCTGGAGCCGGTCGATACGCCCGAGCAGGTGCGCGCCGCGCTGTTGGCCGGACCGCGGCGGTTGATCGTGCTTGACGAGTGCGAAAACTTCGTGCTGCGCGCGGTGAACGGTCTGGCCGGCTTCAATGCCTTCGGCGAGATCGTCGGCCGCACGGCGCCGCACGTCGCCTGGGTCTGCGCCTTTTCCAAATATGTGTGGGAGTTCGTCGACAGCGTCTGCCTGGCGCGCAACATCTTCAGCGACGTCTACGAACTGCGCGCCTGGGACGAAAACGCGATCGACCGACTGCTGACCGACCGCATGCGGCGCAGCGCGGCGCCGGTGTCCTACGACGACCTGATCATCGACCGCGTCGACGGCACGCAGTTCGCCAGCGAGGTAATCCGCACCGGCGAACGTTACCGGCAATTGTTATGGGATTACGCCGACGGCCTTCCGCGGATGGCGCTGCATTTCTGGTTGCGTTCGCTGGCGCCGACGGACGACGGCGGCGTCAAGGTGCGCCTGTTCGTCGCTCCGGAGGCGGGCGTCCTGGAAAAACTGAACGAGCCGAGCCGCTTTTTGCTGGCCGCGGTGGTGTCGCACGGCAATCTGACGGCGCCCGCTGCGGCGCGCGTGCTTAACTATTCGTCGGGCGCCTGCGAGTTGCTGTTCACATCGCTGGCGGCGCGGGGCATTTTACGCGGCGAGGGCGGGCGCTACCGCGTGTCGTCGTTCTGGGACCGGGCGGTCAACCGCCATTTAAAACGCAAACATCTTTTGTATTCGTAAGGTCGCAAGCGGGGAGAAACCATGGGCGAGGCAACGCAAATTGTCCAATTCGTGAGGGTCGGCGGACTGCTGACATCGCTGCTGCTGATCGTCGTGGTCTGGCTGCTCAGCCAATTGTTGCGCGGCTTTTTCGAGCGGTTGGGCAATCGTTTCACCGAGCGGCGGCTGCTGATTCAGCAAATCGGCACGTTCATCCGTTTTTTCATGTACATCATCGTGTTCATCGTGGCGATCCTGCTGTCGTTTCACATGTCCAACGAGTTGTTGCTGGCGTTGGGCGGCACGCTCGCGGTGACCGCGGGCTTCGCGCTCAAAGACCTGGCCGCATCGATCATCGCGGGGATGACGATCCTCATCGACCGGCCGTTTCAGGTCGGCGACCGCGTGACCTTTCAGGGCACCTACGGTGAAATCACCGGCATGGGTTTGCGTTCGGTGCGCCTGGTGACGCTGGACGACAACCTGGTGACGATTCCCAATAACATGTTTCTTACGGAAATCGTGGCCAGCGGCAACGCCGGCGCGCTGGACATGCTGATCCAGATGGATTTTTACATCGGCGCCGACCAGGATCCGGCGGCGGCTAAGCAGATCGTCGCCGAGGCGATCACCACCAATCGTTATGCTTACTTGAAAAAACCATGGACGGTGCTGGTCAACCAAGTGATCCACGAAAACTACTTTGCCATCCGTCTGCGGGCGAAGGTCTACGTGCTGGATGTGCGTTACGAAAAGGCGTTGGAAACCGACGTGACCGAGCGCGTGTTGGCCGGTTTCGCCGCCGCGCACATCCGTCCGCCGGCGATTTTGCATCGCGATGCGCAGGGGCGTCAATGGACCGAAGAACCCGGCGCGCGGGGTTGAGACGATGAACGAGTCGCCCCCGAACAATCGCCCTATGTATACGACCTACCATACGCCCAACGAGCAACCGCCCGATTCGCCGCTGCGCCGTAAAATTTTCGAGGTGATCTTCGAAGCCGAAACGCCCGCCGGCAAAGCCTTCGACGTAGCGTTGCTGATCGCCATCGTGCTCAGCGTGGTGGCGGTGATGCTCGAAAGCGTCGGCGGCATCCGCGCCGCGCACGGCCGTTTGCTGTATACGATCGAGTGGCTGTTCACGATTCTGTTCAGCGTCGAATATCTGCTGCGGTTGATCAGCGTGCGCCGGCCGCGCAGCTATGCGCTGAGTTTTTTCGGTCTGGTCGATCTGCTGGCCGTGCTGCCGACTTACGCCAGCCTGCTGGCGCCCGGCGCGCAAACGCTGCTGGTCATCCGCGTGCTGCGGTTGCTGCGGGTGTTCCGCGTGTTCAAACTGACGCGCTACCTGGGCGAGGCGCGGCTGCTGTCGCGAGCGCTGGCGCAAAGCCGACGGAAGATCGTCGTGTTCATCGTCGCCGTGCTGACGCTGGTGGTGATCATGGGTTCGCTGATGTATTTGATCGAAGGGCCGGCCAACGGCTTCACCAGCATTCCGCGCGCGGTGTACTGGGCGATTGTAACGATGACGACGGTCGGCTATGGCGACGTCGTGCCGCACACGGTGTGGGGACAGGCGCTCGCCGCGTTGGTGATGATTCTGGGCTACGGGATCATCGCCGTGCCGACGGGCATTTTTTCCGCCGAATTGTTGCAGGCCGTGCGCAGGGAGAAGGAAACGGGGCACGAAGCCTGCCCGTCATGCGGGCGGCAGGATCACGACCTCGACGCCAAATTCTGCAAGCACTGCGGCGCGCCGCTGTAATCAGAAATCGATCACCACTTTGACAAAGTTGAAACGGTGCAGCAGATCCAGACTGCTCACGACCGTGTCGCCCGGATCGACCTGTTCCTGCGTGGCGGGCGTCTCCAGCTCGTAGACGATCGGATAGGAAAAATCCTCCTGCGCTTCCATGATCTGTGCGTGCGGGTCGCGCGTGAAGGGCAGCGAACCGACGCGCAATTCGACGCGCAGCCGTTTGGTTTTCCACGCGTACAAGCGCAGGCCGCCCGGTTTGGCGCTGCCCGGACCGTATTCGGGCGGGGGCGTGTGGCCGGTGAGCGCATCCAGCGGCGATTCCTCGCGCGGCGGCGGTTTGATGAATTTATCGTCAGCGAATTGTGCGAACGTCAACGGCGCAAACACCGTTGCGCCGAGCGTTATCAACCAGAGAAACAGGCAGATTCGTCGCGCTTGTTTCGCCGCATTCATTGGCGTTTTTCAGTGGAGTCCCGGGGCGATTGTTTGGGTCGTCCGCCCAGCCAGCCCTTCCAGCGGAAGTAGACCAACAGGCCGAGCGAAACCAACGTCATCAGCAATAACGCGAAGGGATAGCCGTAAGCCCAGTTGAGTTCGGGCATGTTCCAACGCGAGGCCTGGGGGTTGAAGTTCATGCCGTACAGGCCCGCGATGAACGACAGCGGAATGAAAATCGTCGCGATGATCGTGAGCACTTTCATGATCTCGTTCATGTTGTTGCTGACGGCGGAGATGTACAGGTCCATCAACCCGATCGCCTTTTCGCGATGGCTTTCCAGCGACTCGATGATGCGCATGGTGTGGTCGAAGCAGTCGCGGAAAAAGATTTGCGTGGCTTCGCCGATCAGCGGCGAATCGTCGCGCAGCAAAACGGTGAGCACATCCTTGAGCGGCCACAGTGATTTTTTTTGCGCCAGCAGGTCGCTTTTCAATTGATGGATGCGGCTGCTGATGTCGCGCGCCGGCCGGGCGATGATTTCGTCCTCGAGCGCTTCGAGCTGGTCGTCGAAGGCTTCGAGCATGGGGAAGTGCGAGTCGATGATCGTGTCCAGCAGCGCGTAAAGCAGGTAATCGGCGCCCAGTTTGCGCAAGCGGCCGCGGTTGGCGCGCAACCGTTCGCGGATCGGGTCGAAACGGTCGCCCGGTCGTTCCTGCACGGTGATCACCAACCCGGCGGCGAGAAACAGGCTGATTTGCTCCGTGCGCAGCGGATTGTCCTTGTCGCTCATGTGAACGACAATATAATAACCATTTTCGTATTCTTCGATTTTCACGCGCTGCCCGACGTTGACGATGTCGTCGACGGTCAAACGGTGCAAGCCGAAAACCTGTTCGAGTTGGTCGATCAATTCCAAATCGGCCAAGCCGTCGATGTTCACCCAGACCACCGGATGCGCGCCGAGCAGCGGTTGCACGTCGGCCAAACGCCGTGGCTGCAGTTCCCGGCACTCGTCCGGTCCGTAGGCGAACACATGGACGGCGGATTGCCATGCCTGCGGATCGGGGCGGTAGGAGCCCGGCGATACGCCGGCCTGCGGATAGCTGGTCCGCCGCTTTTTTCGCCGCACCGGATTTTTTCGCGCCATCGGCGAACTCCTTATGGGAAACTATTTCCGCTGGCGGTTGCCTTGTATCTATGCTTGCATGTTGGCCGACGTTTTGGCAATAAAGTTTTGTTGTTCCCGCTTTCGTTCGGCGCTTATCGCCGGTGGTTTTATCATTCTTGAGGGTGCATCATGAGCAATTCCGTTTTTTATCGTTTTCTGATGCTGTCCCTGCTGGTGGTCGGGGCGCTCGTCGGCATGTCGTTCGCGACGGCGGCCCCCTCCGCCGTGGACATGGTCGAGCAGGAACTGGCGCAGGCCGCGCAAACCTATGGCGGCATCAACACGTACATCGGCGAGTTCGTGGCCGTGGAAACGCACAACGGCAAGATCAAGGGCACCGAGACGATCACCGCCGTTTTTCAGAAAAATCCGCGCAAGCAATATTTTCGTTGGCTCGACGGCGGGCTGTACGCGGGTCTACAGGCGTCCTACGTGCCCGAACGCGACGGCCAGAACAACCTGCAGGCGCTGGAAGCGGGCGTGGCGGGGCTGGCCGGCGTGCAGACGCTGGACATGACCAGCAAGGTCATCGACAAGCTGTATCCGCATCATTTCCGCATCAACCAGTACCACGTCGGATTCATCCTGCAGCACATTCGCGAGACATACAAAAAG
>DAINPV010000051.1:0-16587 GCA_036743315.1 bacterium
CCTGCTTTGAGATGCTTTTCCGCGCCGTCCCGGTCCGTGAATCGGCCGGTGCTTATTGCGTTGAGCTTTTACACCAGCGGCCGCATTCGCGCCACGATCGACGCCAGCGAGGTTTTGGAAATCGGTCTGCTCTCGCGGCTGGTCTTCGGCATCGTGCCGTGGCTGCTGACGGTCTTTGCTTTTTTTCTCATGCTCTACGTGATTCCCGCCACCAAAGTGAAGATGAAAAGCGCGCTCATCGGCGGTCTCATCGGCGGTACGCTGTGGGAGTTCGCCAAGGTCGGTTTTTCCAACTATGTCGCGCGATCGATCACCTACAACGCGATCTACGGCAGCCTGGCGTTGATCCCGTTCTTTCTTGTCTGGCTGTACCTGACCTGGATCATCGTGCTGTTGAGCGTGGAAAGCTCATACGTTCATCACAATTTTCGCTCGCTGATTCTGCACCGCGTGTTCACCAACCTTTCGTTGCACGACCGGCTGCACCTGTCGATGCGGTTGTTCACCGCCATCGCGCGGCGCTTTCATGAAGGCGGCGAACCATACACCGCCGTGGAATTGGCCGACCGCTACGCCATGCCTTTCGAATTGGTCGAGGATTTGATCGAACTGTTCGTCGAGCAGGGTTTGCTGGCGCGCACGGACTTGAAAAATGACCGCACCGGCTATCTGCCGAACCGTTCGCTCGATGCACTGATGGTGAAAGATGTTTTCCGCGCCGCCTATCTGCAACGAAACGAGGGCGTGGACCTGGAAAACACCGACGAAGTGGACAAGGTGGTCGGGACGATGGTTCAGCAGGGCGAAATGGAGGCGTTCGGTTCCTTCGGCGATCGTACGGTTTTGGAAATCGTCACCAGGAAAATCGGTTAAGGTTTTTCACCTTTCGTTGCCGGTTCCGGCGTTTCTTCCGGCCGCTCGTTGACGCGTTCGAACTTGCCGTCGAAATTTTCATCGTACATCACTTTGCTGGGCGGTTGTTCCGGATTGTCGAAAAACGAAATGATGTCGACACGACCGTCGGCGTTGGTGTCGCGTTCCAGGCGAATCAGCTTTTCGTTGTGATCGAAAAAGGTGAAGGTTTCGAATTTACCGTCTATATCCAGGTCCGTTTCGGTGCGGAAAACGTGCTCTCGCCCCAGTTCCGGCGAAAATTTGTAATAGTCGATGTAGTCGATCGTCCCGTCGCTGTTTTTGTCCTTTTCGAAGCGGATCATCTGCATTTGCAGATCGAAATAGCTCCAGCAGTTGTCGCGTCCGTCGCCGCTGCAATCGTTGCCGATCCGAAAGCCGGTCAGCCACCAATACAGCAGCCCGCCGCCGCCCAGGACTAGTAGCAGGCATAGGATAATAAACGGAACGTTGCCGGTGGTCGCTTTTTGTTCTTGTTTCATGGGGCGTCAGCATAACCGATTCGTGCCTGGTTTCCAATCGATTTTTGCCGCCTTGCCGATCGGCCGCCCCGTTCGTAAGATGGCTTCGAGGTTCAACCGGAACTGAAGGCGCGATGAAACTGGAGCAAGCGGGGCGGGCATTCGAACGAAACGGTTTTGCCGTGCGTTTGTTCGACACGCCGGAAGAGGTGGGCGCCGCCTTTGCCGAACAACTGCGCGATGTGCGCGAGGTCGGTTTCGGCGGTTCGGCGACCTTGCGTGAACTGGGCCTGGACGAAATCGCCCGTCGCTCCGGCGTCACGTTTTACGATCACTGGCATCCGGGCTTGTCGCGCGCCGATGAATGGGAAATGCGCCTGCGGCAAGGGCGCGCCGATTTGTTCGTCTCCGGCGCGAACGCGGCGACGATCGACGGCGAACTGCTGTTGGTCGACGGCATCGGCAATCGCCTGGCCGCCGCGGTTTTCGGCCCCCGGCGGGTGCTGTTCGTCATCGGCGAAAACAAGCTGACCGACAATATCGCGGCAGCACGGCAACGCGTGCGCGACATCGCCGGGCCAAAGCGGGCGACACAATTGGGCGTCGATGTGCCCTGCGCAAAAAACGGCATGTGCACCGATTGTCATTCACCCGGGCGCATCTGTCGCGGCACGTTGATTATTGAACGACCGAGCATCGGCCTGACCGCCGCGGTCTGGCTGGTGCGCGGCGCGTATGGATTGTAGGAGGGAAGGACGATGAAAATTCGCTGGAACGGCCATTCAAGCTTCACCATCACCGCTGCGGACGGCACGACGATCGTGACCGATCCCTATCAGCCCGGCGCTTTCGGCGGCGGCATCGGTTATCGACAGATCGACGTGCAGCCCGACATCGTCACCATCAGCCACGAGCACGACGATCACAATTACCTCGACGGTTTTTCCGGCGACTTCGCCGTGCTGCGCCAGACAGGCCGGGCTAAGGGCATCGCTTTCACCGCGGTGGATACCTTTCACGATGAAAGCGGCGGCAGCAAGCGCGGCACGAACCGCATTTTCGCCTTCACGGTCGACGGCGTACGCCTGTGCCATCTGGGCGACCTGGGGCATTTGCTGACCGACGAACAGATCGCCGCGATCGGCAAGGTCGACGTGCTGTTTCTGCCGGTCGGCGGCTTTTACACGATTGACGCCAATCAGGCGACCGACGCCATGCGGCGACTCGATCCGCGCGTGGTGATCCCGATGCATTTTAAAACCGACAAATGCGGTTTTCCCATCACGCCGGTCAGCGCGTTTACCAACGGCAAAGATCGCGTGCAGATGCTGGACGCGGTGGAAATCGAACTGACCGCCGACGCCTTGCCCGGCACGACGGAAATTTTCGTTCTCAAACATTATTTTTAACGGGGAGTGCAAGATGCTCAAAGTCGTGGATCATATCGGCATTGCCGTCCCGAACATCGAAGAGGCCCTGAAATTCTGGGCGACCGGCCTGCAAATCGAGGTGACGCATCGCGAGGAGGTTGCTTCGCAGAAAGTAAAGACCGCGTTCCTGCCCATCGGCGACACCAACATCGAGCTGTTGGAACCGACCAGCGAGGACAGTCCGATCGCCAAGGCGATGGAAAAACGCGGCCCCGGCATTCATCATCTTTGCTTCGAGGTCGCCGACATTCACGCGGCGCTCAAGCACCTGACCGCGCAGGGCATGACGTTGATCAATCACGAACCGGTGCCGGGCGCGCACGGGAAATTGGTGGCGTTTGTACATCCGAAAAGCACCGGGGGCATCCTCATTGAATTAAGTCAGAAGATGTAGTATCAGTAACCTTCGCATAGACATCAAAGACGCCGGCATCTGAGGGATCATTCGGATGCCGGCTTTTTTTTAAGGAGGAATGATGAGAGAGGTCTGGATTATCAGCGGAGCGCGCACGCCGATCGGTTCGTTCGGCGGTTCGTTGAAAGATGTGCCCGCCACGAAACTGGGCGTGATCGCGGCGAACGAGGCGATCAAACGCGCCGGCGTCGCCAAGGACGTTTTCGAGGATTGCATTGCCGGTCAATGCTTCATGCGCACCGATGAAATCAACATCGGTCGCTGCATCGGCTTGGAAACCGGTCTGCCGTTCACCATTCCCGGTTGCACCATTCAACGACAGTGCTCCAGTTCGATGCAGGCGATGGTCTTCGGCGCGCAGCAGATCATGCTGGGCGAACACGAAGCCGTGTTGATCGTCGGCGCCGAAAATATGAGCCGCACCCCCTACGTTCTGTACGATATGCGTTGGGGCGCCCGGATGAACAACCGGCCGGCCGTCGACTCGTTGATGGAAGGTCTCGCCGATCCCCTCGGCCATTTCCTGATGGGCATCACCGCGGAAAACCTGGCCGAGAAGTACAACATCAGCCGTCAGGAGCAGGACGAACTGGCGATGACCAGCCAGACGCGCGCCATTGCCGCGATCGATTCCGGCCGCTTCAAGGACGAGATCGTTCCGGTCGAAGTGCCGGTTAAGAAAAAGACCGTCCTGTTCGAAAACGACGAACATCCGCGCCGCGATGCGACACTTGAAGGCATGGCCGCACTCAAGCCGGCCTTCAAGAAGGACGGTACAGTCACGGCGGCCAACGCCAGCGGCATCAACGACGGTGCGTCCGCCATGGTTCTCATGTCCGCCGAAAAAGCCAAAGCCCTCGGTCTCAAGCCGATGGCTCGCCTGGTGGCCCATGCGGTCGCGGCCGTCGAACCCGAACTGATGGGCTTCGGCCCGGTGCCGTCGTCGATCAAGGCATTGGCCAAAGCGAAAATGCAATTGTCCGACATTGAGCTCATCGAGCTCAACGAAGCCTTCGCGGCGCAGTACCTGGCCTGCGAAAAAGCGCTCGGTTTGAACCGTGAAATCACCAACGTCAACGGCTCGGGCATCGCCTTGGGTCACCCGGTGGGCTGCACGGGCATCCGCATCGTCATTTCGCTGCTGTATGAAATGCAGAAACGCGACCTGACCACCGGCATGGCCACGCTGTGCGTCGGCGGCGGCATGGGCAAGACGGTAATCGTCGAGCGGATCTAAACGCGAAGAAAATTCCGGTTCGTCAAACGATCAGTCCCGACGGGGGCTGATCGTTTTTTTTCGGCTCCGGCTCGAACAGCTTGGTCAGCATGGCGCGAAAAAACTCGATCGACGAAGGCCGGCGCTGCCGATCATCGAGCGCCAGCGCCAACGCTGCGGCGCTCACCGCCTGTTCTTGTTGCCCGCGCGCGGCCAGCAGATACGCCGTGTCGCGCAAACGCTCGGCGAAGGTCAGGCGGCGATGGTCGTCGAAGAAACGGTCGATCGCCCGGTCGATTTTCGCCGCGAACTGTTCGGCGCGTTGCGCCTCATTGATCGTCAGGCCACTGGTCGTCGTATCCTGCAGGCTGATCTGCAAAGCGCGGATCGTCTCTTCGTCGACGATCCACCCGGCAAAATCGGCTTCGCGGTGCAAACGCTCGCAGCCCTTCAGGTCGGCCAGGCGGGCGAAGACTTGTTGCCCGTCGACTATCTTTTGATACGGATGATGAGCGGTTGTTGCGCCTGCGCCGCTCATGCGCGCGTAAGCGCTGACGAATCCCGTCGGCTCACCGTGTCCGGCTTGGCGGCCGAGTTCGCGTACGCGTTCGATCAGGTAATAGACGAAATCGGCCTCGGCCTCGAAGAGCGGAATATGCCGCACGCCGCGCAGATCGTCGACGAACTGCCGCATCTTTTTCCGGCTCGTTTCGTCGTAGTGGAAATGCATGATCCGGTCGCCGCCGCGCTCGTAGACCTGTAAGGTGCGCACGCCGTGCGCGGCGGGCTCGTTGAGGATCATCAGCCGTTCGTTGCGCCCGTCGACCGCCGAAACGAAGCAGGCGTGAATTTCCTCCACTTCCGCCGGACGCTGGAACAGGGGCTTTTTCGTCCCTTTGGTTTCGATGGTCACGCCGGCTTGCCGAAGGTCATAGAGCAAGCGTTTGAGACTGCGTTTGTCGTCCTTATCCTTGGTTCGCTCCAGACAGCCTTGCAGCGCGGCAATCTGCCGATCGCGGGCCAAACCGTAAAACACGGCTTCGCGGAAGGACAACGGCAGGGCCAGGATCGCCGGCGCCGTCGCCGGATCGCTCGCCTGGCGCCACACTTCGCGCGCCGGGGGAATGCCGTCGAGAAATGCGCCGTCGATCAACCCGTCTTGCTCACGGTATTGGGCAAAGTGGGCATTGAATTCGGCCGGTTTTTCCAATAGCGCCAGCAGCGTCGGCGCGGCATTTTTTGCGCGTTCGCGTTCGTCTAGGTAATTCATGGGGACGAATCCTACTTGAGTCCATGGATCGTTGTCCACCTGATCGACAAAGAAACTTTTTTTGACATGTCTGGTCAAAACGGTAATGTTCTGTTACAAGGACGCACTTGTGAGCGTGTGTCAGGAGGAACGATGCGTACGACCCTTACAATCATGATGACGATCGTCGCGCTGTTGTTCGCCACGGTGGCCTCGGCCGCCGACGAGATCAGCGGCACGTTTCAAATCAAGGAAAACGACAAGGTGATCGGCGCCGAAAGATTTACGATTGCCTTCGAGGACGACGGGCGCGTGGTTGCCGAATCCCAAGGCACGCTCAAACAAGACGACGACACGGAATACAAAGACTATTCACGGCTGCAAATGCGCGGTCTATCCGGCCCGGTGCACAATTACCAGCGGGAAATTCTCATCAACAATCTGCCCCGCGAATTGGGGGTTACCTACGAAAACGACGAAATGCTCATCGAGGTGCGCGAGGGAGTAACCAAAAAGGACAAACGGTTGCGCGTTACCCCGGCCACGCTCATTCTCGATATCGGCGTCTGGCATCAATATCACCTATTGATCCACCGCTATTCGCATCGGACCGGCGGCGAGCAGTCGTTTCTGGCCGTGATTCCCTCGGAACTGCGTTTGGTGGAGGATGTGAAAATTCGTCACCTCGGCTGGGAAGCGGTGGCCCTGGAAAACGGCTATTTCATGGCACACCGCTATTTCGTCGACCGCAGCGACATGGGATTGCTCATCTGGGCCGACAAACAAGGCCAAATCTTGAAGATCGAAGTGCCGATGCTCAACCTGATCGTCGAGCGCACCAAATACGACGGCGAACGGGCTGACGAGGTCAATCCGGTTAAAGTGGTCGGCGGCGATCTGGTTACCGAAGCCGTGTCCTTCGACAGCGGCGGCAACAATTTGGTCGGCGTGGTCACCAAGCCGAAAAGTCTGGAAGGACGTTTGCCGGCGATTCTTTTCCTCTCCACGGCCGGGCCGCAGGATCGCGACGGCAATTCGCCGATCGCCAACGTGAACATCGGCACCCAAAAAATGATGGACGACGTCAGCAAGACCGGCTTCCTCGTGCTGCGGCTTGACGATCGCGGCGTCGGGGAAAGTCAGGGCGATATCGCCCGCGCCAGTTTATCGGTGCAGGCGCTGGACGCGTCGGCCGCCTTGGAATTCCTTAAAAAGCGGACGGACGTCGATGCGGAACGCTTGGCCGTCGTCGGCCATGGCGAGGGGGCCAATGTGGCGATTATGGTGGCCGCCAAGCGGCAGGATTTGAAAGCCCTGACGCTGTTGGCCCCCTGCGACGTTCCGCTGTCGCAACTGGCCGAAGAGCAAATCAAGCATCGCCTTGCACTGGAAGGCAATACCGATCCGGAAGCCTGGCGCCGCAATCCCATCGCGGTTTTAATGAACCGTGCCAAAACGCAACCGGAGCTGGAATTCACCGTGATGGGCGGTCGTTCGGTGTACCTGGATGTTTACCGGGAATGGTTCGACATGAATCCGATCGACGACTTGAAAAAAAGCTCCGCCAAGATCCTTCACGTGCAGGGAGGCAAGGATTTACAGGTGTTTCCCCAGCATGCCGAAGGCTTCCGCAAGGCGCTGAGTGGCAAAGCGAATTATACCTTTAAAAACTTCCCGCAACTCAATCACTTTTTCAAACCGTCGCGCGGCACTGTGGCCGAGTACAGCGATCCCTCGCTGGAAGTGGCGCCCGAATTCATTCAGTATTTGACGGCCTGGCTGCGCGCCAACCTGTAACCGGACGAGGCATTACCGCTCAAGAATCCCGACGAAAACGTCGATGGTATTATTAATGCCTTCTTCGGCGACACGGGAGTGATGCATGCTCAGCCGGGATATGGCTTTTTTGACGACCTTGTTGGATTCGGTCAATGAAATCATCTTTTCATTGGACGATGATTTCCACATCCAATTTGTCAACAAATCCGTGACCCGCATCCTGGGCTATCATCCCGGCGAACTGATCGGTAAAAACATGCAGATTTTCTTCGAGGAACAGTCGCGGTTCGTGAAGTTCATCGAAGACATTCGCGACGCCTTGCTCGACAAACGGATTTACACCGAACGGATAAAAATCCAGCGTAAGGACGGCCATCCCTTCATCGGCAGTTTGACCATCTCCAGCAGCGAACTCAAAGGCGACGCCAAGCCGGCATTGATCGGCATTTTGCGCGATGTGGATAATGAAGTGCGCGCCGAACGTGCTCTGACGCAGCGCAACTGGCAGTTGGCCACGCTCAGCCGGGTTTCCTCCCTGGTGGCCGAGGGAGGCCGGCTGCAGGGACTGGTCGAGAAATTCTTGATTATCTTGATGCAAACGCTCGACCTGCGAGCGGTCGCGATCTACCTGGTCGGACTCAATCGCCAAAAGTTGGTGTTGTATTCCCATCGCGGCTTGCCGCAGCAGGTCGTCGAGAAGTTTCGTTTGATTCCTTTTGATCAGGAGTGGATCAAGCAGATCATTGCGCAGGATCGTCCTTTAGCGCTTGCCGGGTTGAAAGCGATTGATCCGATCGTTCTGGATCATATGAAAAAACATCGTTTGGAAGAAGCGCAGGCGATTTCGATCCGTAACCGTGGGCGCGTGTACGGCTTTTTGCTTTTCGTGCCGTTGATCTCATTGCACCCGGAAGACCAGGCGTTGATGCAGGCGATGATCGTGCAGTTCAGCCAGGCGATTGAAAACGCACGTTTGCTTGACGAATTGCGCGGCAACCAAGCCAAGTACAGCGCGTTGGTCGAACAGGCCAACGACGGCATCATGATCAGTCAGGATGGCGTCTTCAAGTTCGCCAATAAAAAGCTGGCCGATATGCTCGGTTATCCGGTTTCCGACATGATCGGCATGCCCATCGAAAAAGCCATGCCCGACGAAGACATCGCGGAATTGATGCGGCATTACCAGGACCGCATTTCCGGCGACGTTTCCAAAGCCATCTACCAAGCGCGGTTGAAGGCACGTGACGGACATACCGTCATTGTGGAATTCAATGCCATCGCCATCGATTACGAAGGACGCAAAGCCAGCCTGTCATTCGTGCGCGATTTGTCCGAACGCATCGCCATGCAAAACGAATTGCTCCGTGAAAAGGAAACCGCCACCTTCTTCAATGACGTGCTGACCCATGACGTTAACAACATGATGCACACCATCCTGGGCAGCGTCGATTTGCTGGCCGATGAAGCCATCGGTTCGTTGAATGACGATCAACAGCGTTATGCGCTGACCGTGCAACGCACCGCCCGCCGCGTCGCCGGCTTAATTGACCAGGTCCGTGAACTCATGGCCATCCGCAGTCTGGATCCCAGTTCCTTCCTGCCCGTCGAACTGCGAACCGTTGTCGACGAAGCGCGGGAAATTGTCGAAGACATGTACCGCGATGAATCGTTTTCCATCGAAATCGACGTGGCTGACAATCAGTTCATCCTCGCCAATCCATTGGTCAAACAACTGTTCGTCAACCTGCTGTCCAATGCCGTTCGCCACAATTCCAAACCAAACAAGTGGGTGAAAGTCACCGTGGCTGAGGATCCTCAGGAGAAAAACTGGTTGATCTCCATCGAGGACAACGGCGACGGCATCAGCCCGGAGGCGCGTGAAAAATTGTACCAACGCTACGCTCGTTTTTCCAAAAAAGAAGGGCTCGGTCTGGGGATGAGCATCGTTAAAGCCCTAATCGACGTTCTGCATGGATCCATCACCATACAGAATCGCATGCCTGAACATGTGGATGAGGGCGCTCGCATAGTTATTCACCTTCCTAAAGCATGATTGGAATGTCTTTATGACGCGCCGCATACAAGACTTGACACTTTTTTCTTCACCAAGTACATTATATAGCGTTTTTACCATCTAGGCGGCGCAACTTCCAAATAAACGGTTTACCTGAATATTTATACGGGGGAGACGATGCGTGTTTTAATTTCGGACAAGTTCTCGGAAAAAGGGTTGGAAATCCTGCGACAGGCTCAAGGCCTGGAGGTGGATTACTCGCCGGGACTCAAGCCCGATGAATTGAAAAAAGCCATTGCCGATGCGGATGGTCTGATCATTCGATCGGCCACCAACGTCACCGCCGACGTGATGGAAGCCGCTGTGAAACTCAAGGCGGTCGGTCGCGCCGGTGTGGGCGTGGATAATGTCGATTTGCCGGTCGCCGGCAAACGCGGCATCGTCGTGATGAACACCCCCGGCGGCAACACCGTGGCCACCGCGGAACACACCATCGCCATGATCATGGCCTTATCCCGCCGTATTCCCCAGGCCGACAACGCACTCAAGAACGGTCGTTGGGAAAAATCGAAATATGTCGGCGTCGAAGTCTACCGCAAGACGCTGGGGGTCTTGGGCTTCGGCAACGTCGGGCGCATCGTCGCCGACCGCGCCCTGGGCTTGAAGATGCGCGTGCTGGTTCACGATCCGTTTATGGTCGAGGACAAAATCGCCGAGGCCGGTGCGATCCCCGCATCCTTCGAGCAAATCCTGGCCGAAGCCGACTACATCACCATTCACGTGCCGCGCAACGACAAAACGCTGAACCTGATCGACGCGGCGGCTATCGCCAAAATGAAAAAGGGCGTGCGCATCATCAACTGCGCGCGCGGCGGCATCGCCAACGAGCAGGCGCTGATCGACGGGCTGCAATCGGGACAGGTTGCCGGCGTCGCGGTCGACGTCTTCCCGCAGGAACCGTGCACCGATTCGCCGCTGTTCGCGCAGGAAAACGTGGTTGTCACGCCGCACCTGGGCGCGTCCACCGGCGAGGCGCAAGACAACGTCGCCATCATGATCGCTGAGCAGATGATCGATTTCCTCCTGCACGGCATCGTTAAAAACGCGGTCAACGCGCCCTACGTCGAACCGGAAACCCTCAAGCGCATGGCCCCGGTGATCAACCTCGCCAAACGCGTCGGCGCGATGCTCGGGCAGTTGGTCGACGAGGCGCCCAAGTCGATGAAAATCTTCCTTGGCGGCGATTTTGCCAACTTCCCGGCGTCGCCGATCCGCGTGGCCATTCTGACCGAGTACTTCAAACAGCAGCGCGGCGACCAGGAAATCAACGAGATCAACGCGCCGTATCTGGCGCAGGAAAGCGGCATCGAGGTGCAGGAAGCCAAGCGCCCGCACCTTGACGATTACGCCAACGTTCTGGGCGTGAAAGTGACCGGCAAGGGCGGCGAACAGACGATCCAGGCATCAATCCCCGCGCCCGGTGAAGAGCGCATCGTGCAGATCAACGGCTACAGCATCAACCTCGAACCGGAAGGCACGATGCTGCTGATCGTCAACAAGGACGTACCCGGCGTCGTCGGCGAAGTCGGCACCCTGTTGGGCCGCGCGGCGATCAACATCGGTCAGTTGCGACTCGGGCGGATCAAGGGCGAAAGCCACGCCTTAATGGTCGTTACGGTGGACGGCGATATCGACGGTGGAATTGTCGAGGAACTGAAAAAATTGCCGCAAGTCTTGTCGGCGCGGCTGGTTCGTGTTAGCTAAGTCGCCTAACATGCTCGCGGAGGAACGATGCCGTCGGTGGTGATATTCGGTACGCAGTGGGGCGATGAAGGCAAAGGCATGGTGATCGATCTGTACGCCGAAAAGGCGGACATGATCGTGCGTTACCAGGGCGGCAACAACGCCGGCCATACGGTGGTGGTGGCCGGGCAGAAAACGATTCTCCATCATATCCCCTCGGGCATTTTGCATCCCGGCGTCCGTTGTCTGATCGGCAACGGCGTGGTGCTCGATCCCGCCGTGCTCTTGGATGAAATCGACCGTCTCAAGGCCAAGGGCCTGCTGGCCGACGACGCGCAACTGGTCATCAGCGATCGCGCGCACGTCACCTGCCCGCAGCACATCGCCCTGGACAAGGCGGCCGAAGCGCAAAAGGGCGAAGGCAAGATCGGCACCACCGGCCGGGGCATCGGCCCGGTGTACCGCGATAAAATCGGTCGCGGCGGCCTGCGCGTCGGCGATTTCGTCGGCGGGCGTGACCTGCGCGAGTATTTCGCCGAACAGTTGCCGCTGGCCAATTTCCTGCTCACGCAATATTACGGCGCGCCGGCGTTGGATCTGAACGAAGTGGTGGACGCTTACCTGGCGTACGCCGAGCGCATCAAGAAATACGTCGGCTGCACCTATCGCCTGGTCAACGATGCGCTGCGCGACGGCAAGAAAGTGCTCTTCGAAGGCGCGCAGGGCCTCATGCTCGACATCGATCACGGCACCTATCCGTTCGTCACCAGTTCCAACACCGTGCCCGGCGCGGTGTGTACCGGCGCGGGCGTCGGTCCCCGGCGCGTCGATCGGCTGATGGGTGTGGTCAAAGCCTACACGACGCGCGTGGGCGCCGGCCCGTTCCCGACCGAATTGTTCGACGAAATCGGCCAGGCGTTGCGCGATCGCGGCGGCGAATACGGCAGCACCACCGGCCGGCCGCGTCGTTGCGGCTGGCTGGATCTGATGGTCGTCAAATACGCGGCGGAAATCGGCGGCATGACCGATCTGTTGATCACCAAGCTCGACGTGCTCGACGGGCAGCAGACGATTCGCGTGGGCGTGGGGTACGAACTGGACGGCCGGGAAATCGATTGCTTCCCGGCGGGAATCGCCGACTACGGTCGCTGCCGGCCGATCTACCAGGACTTTCCGGGATGGACGGGGTCGGTGTGCGCTTGCCGTACGCGCGAGGATCTGCCGCGCGAGGCGCGCGAGTACCTGCAATTCATCGAGGAATTCGTCGGCCTGCCGATCAAGTTGATTTCGGTCGGCCCGGGCCGCGAAGAAACGATCGTGCTCGAAAAACCCTTCGCGTAATACGAAACGGGGAAATCAGACTTGTTCCGGCTCCGGCGCCGGGCTGATTTCCTCTTCTTTTTTCAGCGCCAGCAAGCCGGTGCCGACGATCACCAGCGCGATGCCGATCGCATGAAAGATGGTGACCGTTTCACCGAAGATGGTCAGCGCCGCGACGATCGGAATGATTGTCGAGACGATGGTGACGATCGTGGCCACCAGTCCCGCGCGCCCGTTGGCGAAAGCCGTTTGTTGGAACACTGCGCCGAAGAAATTGCAGACGATCACCACCAGCACCGGATAATCGGTCAACAGGCTGCCCCACACCTCGATCCGACCCAGGCTGAACGGTTCGCCGACTTCCAGAATCGCCCGTTGGGTCAGCAGCTTGCCCATCAGGTTGGCCAGACCGAAGGTGAAGCCGCCGGCGATCGACAGCGTGAACTCGGTGCGGATGCCCACGCGCTTGAGCAGCAGCGACGCCAGCACCAGCGCCACGGTGATGCCCATGAAAAGCAGAATCGCCGCGTCGCCGGGGATCTTCGCCGACTTCTCGCCGCCGACCAGCCCCACGAAAATCACGCCCGCGATGATCAGCGCCATGCTGAACCATTCGATTGCGCTGAAGCGCTCCTTGAGAAACATCATGCCGATGAGCATCGCCCACACGCCGGTCAAACAGACGATCGGCTGCACCACGGTGATGTCTCCCGCACCCAACGCGGTGGCGTACGACACCATGCCGCCGATCATCGACGCCAGACCGATCAGCCAGATGATGTTGGTGAATAGCGCCTTGAGAACGGGCCCGATCTGGTGTAGCGCCTGGCTGACGGTGATTTTCGGAAACGAAGTCACCATGCCGTGCTTTTGCAGCACGTTGCCCAGACCCCAAAAACAACTGGCGAAAATGGCGAGAAGTACCGGATTCATGAATGCTCCAGAAAATGAGGTCCTATCATCGGGGCGCGATTCCGGGCTGTCAATAGGACGCGTTTTTCATTAGGATGACGGCAATGCAATTCATTCGCCGACACAGGAGTTGAAGATGCCCGATCCGCGTTTGGGCAGCGGCTACGTGCAGGTGTACACCGGCAACGGCAAGGGAAAAACCACCGCCGCCCTCGGCCTGGCCTTTCGCGCCTGGGGACGCGGTCTGCGCACCTACATCGGCCAATTCATGAAGGGCCAATTTTACGCCGAACTGGCCGCCGCGCACAAAACCGACGGTCACATCGTGATCGAACAATACGGCAAGGACACCTTCATTCACGTCGTCAATCCGCCCGCTCAAGAGGATGTCGCCATGGCGCAAACCGGGCTGGAGAAAATCCGGCAGGCGCTGACCGGCGGCGAATTCGACGTCGTGATCGCCGATGAAATCAACACCGCGCATTACTTCCACCTGATTACGTCCGCACAGATGCTCGAGTTGATGAAGCTCAAGCCCGAGGGCGTCGAGTTGATCTTCACCGGACGCTACTGCCCGGAGGAAATCGTCGCCGCCGCCGACCTCGTTTCGGAAATGAAGGAAGTCAAACACTACTACCAGGCGGAAGTGCCCGCTCGCGACGGCATCGAACGATAGCCGATTGCTCAATTGCCCGCGTCCCGGCGAGGTGATACACTCGCGCTTCGCAAATAACGGTGCTGGAGGATTCACCGGAACATGCGCGCGCTGAAACTGTTATCGCCTTTTATCGTGTTGATCGTTGTGTTGGTCGTCGGCTTTTTCATCTATCGCTTTATGCGGGAGCAACCCGCGCCCGGAGCCGGCGATTTGGCCACGTTCGCCGAACCGGAAGGCTTTACCGACAATCCGGTCGATCCGGCCAACGCTTTTCCGCCCGCGCTCAAGGCCTTCGATTTTTCGCACTCGCACATGGAAGTTGCGCAGGAGTGGTGGTACTTCAACACGCATATGATGGACGAGCGCAATCACCGCTATTCATTCATGATCGCCATTTTGAAAAACGGGCAAGTGTTCGGTTCGTTGTCGATTCTGGAGAAGCAGCGTCATCTGCCGCTGTTCACGCGCACCGACGTCGATATCGATCCCGGCAACCGGCGCATTATCGCCAACTGGTGCAACCTGTATCAGCCCGATCCGTCGAAGTTCGAGTACGAGTTCACCTTCGAGCACGACATCGCCAATTTGTACCTGAAATTGTCGGCCAACAAACTGCCGCTTCCGGTGGGCGGTGAGGGCTACATCGCCATGGGCGAGGCGGGAAAGAGCTATTACTACTCGCTGACCAACATGAGCGTGCAGGGCGTCGGCAAGATCGGCGGCAAGCAGGTGACGCTCAAAGGCCGCGGCTGGATGGACCGCCAATGGGGCGAGTGGCTCGACCGCGACTTCGACCAGTGGCACTGGTATTCGATTCAGTTGACCAACAACGTCGAAATCATGCTGTTCGACTTTCGCAAAAACAGCAAGCAGCTCACGCCACTGTGCGATGTCATGTTCGCCGACGGTACGCACAAAACCGGCTTGCGTTTCGACATTCGCGTGCTCGGTCACTGGAAAAGCCCGAAGACGGGCAAGGTGTGGTCGTCCGGCTGGCAGATCGACATTCCGGAGCTTAATTCGTCGCTGGCGATCATCCCCGACATGCAGGATCAGGAAGTCACCGACGCTCTCTGGGAAGGCGGTTGCCGCGTGACCGGCACCTACGAAGGGCGGAACGTGTGGGGGCGGGCCTTTTACGAAGCCCGCCACCGCACGTGGTAAACGTCAAACCTGGCGTAGCGCTTCGCGCAGATCTTCGATCAGATCGTCGACGTCCTCCAGGCCGACGCTCAACCGCACCATGCCGGTGCTGATGTTCGCCTGTGCCAGCGCCTCGTCAGTGTAGGTGCTGTGCGTCATGCTCGCCGGATGTTGAATCAGCGAATCCACGTCGCCCAGGCTCACCGCCAGCGTCCACAACTTTACTGAATTGCACACTTTGCGCCCCGCGTCGCGTCCGCCTTTAACCTCGAAAGCGATCATGCCGCCGGGCTGCCGCATTTGTTTTTGCGCTAGAGCATAACCCGGATGCGTGCGCAGACCGGGGTAATACACATGCTCGATTTTCGGATGGAAGCTGAGGAACTTGGCGATCTCCAGAGCGCTGGCACAGTGACGGTCCATGCGCACCGGCAACGAACGGATGCCGCGCAGAATCAGCCACGCATTGAACGGGCTCATGATACCACCGACGTCGCGCAGCATTTCGCCGTGCACCTCGTTCATGATGCGATTGGGTCCGGCCAGCAGACCGGCCACCACATCGCCGTGACCGTTTAGGTACTTGGTCGCGCTATGCACAACCACGTCGGCGCCGAAATCAACCGGGTTTTGCAGGTAGGGCGTGCAGAACGTGTTGTCCACCGCCAGCACCGCGCCGTGTTTGTGGGCGATTTCCGCGCAACCAGCAATGTCCACGATGTCCATGTTCGGATTGGCCGGTGTTTCGATCAACAGCAGCTTGGTTTCGTCGTCTACCGCTTCAGCCACTGAAGCCAGGTCGGTTGCTTGACAGCCGACCGTCTTGATGCCGAAATGCGCGGGGCAGGTGTCGGCGTAAAACTTATGCGTACCGCCGTATACCGTGCGCGCATACACCAGCTTTTCACCCGGTTTAACCAACGCAAAAGTCAGGTGACTGATCGCCGCCATGCCCGAGCCGAAGGCCAATCCACGCTCGCATCCTTCCAAGTACGCGATTTCGGTTTCCAGTGCCTCGGTGGTCGGGTTGCTGATGCGCGTATAGAAATAATCTTTCGACTCGCCGGCGAAGACCTGCGCGCCGTGTTCGGCCGATTTGAAGGCGAAGGTTGAAGCCATGAAAATCGGCGTCGACAGGCTGCGCACTTCGCGCGGTTCGGCGGGTTCGTGTTTGTCGGTGTGTATGGAACCATGAATCGCCTTGGTGGAAAAACCGATCGGTCGTTTGGACATGGCTTCACTCCTTCATCGCATCGTCGAGCGCTGCCCGTAGTTCGTCGGTGTGGGTCACTTCCTCCCACGGTACGTCCGGCCGACCGATGTGGCCGTAGCAGC
>DAINPV010000052.1:0-16266 GCA_036743315.1 bacterium
CAAGGTCATCGAGGTCATCGCGCATATGTTGGGCATGGAATTGTCGCCGATGCGCCGCAAGGCCGTGCTGACCATCCTGCACGATGCGCAGGACCTGGTGATGCTCATCAACGACGTGCTCGATCTGACGCGCCTGGAAGAGGGCAACTTTCGCCTTGCCGTCGAGCCGATCGATCCGCGCAACGTGCTGCTGGGTCTGGCCGATCAACTCAGCCCGGAATTTTCCGAACGCGGCATAACGCTCAGCAGCCTGGTGCACCCCGAGGTGCCCGCCCAGTTGCTCGGCGACGCCGGCCGGTTGCGGCAGATGCTGGGCAATCTCGCCCGCGTGGCGTTGCATACGGCGACCGGCGTCGAAACGATTATCGACGCGATGCCGGCTGCCGAAACCGCGGAGGAAGTGCGCATCGAGTTTTCCGTGCACACGACCGGCGGCGGCGTCCCCATCGGCATGTGTCAGCTGATCAATACCGATCCGCTGCCGTTGGAGGAAATGTCCAACGAGTGTTTCGGCTTCGGTCTGCAAATCGCCCTGGTGCAGCGTCTGGCCGCGGCGATGGGCGGGAAGTTCACCGTCGATTTCGATCCCACGCAGGGGGTTACGTATCGCTTCACCCTGCCTTATGCGAAAGCGCCGGCGGTTGACGAACAGCGACCGGTCGCCTCGGTACGCGGCATGCGTCTGTTGATCGTCGGCGACGACGAGGAAAACTCGGCGCAACTGCTGGAACAACTCGCCGGGTGGGGCTGTATCGTGCGCGAAACGCAGTCGCCCAAGCTTGCCTTGTCCATGATGCAGGGCGCGGTGGCCAATGAAACCCCCTTCGACGCGTTGATCATTGCCACCAAATTGATGGGGCAGGAGGCGGAAGATCTCGGCCGCGCCGTGCGGGCCAATGATAAGCTGAACAAGACATCGCTGATCATGCTGACCACGACAGGCCGCCGCGGCGACGCGGCGCGCCTGCGGGAAATCGGCTTCACTGCCTATCTCACCCATCCGCTCAAACCGGCGCGGTTTTACCAGACCCTGATCAACATCGCCGCGCTCAAGGACAGCGAATTGCCGCCGGAGGAACGCAAGATCATCACCCGTCATTCGTTGCAGGAAGGTATGCGCGGTCAGCGGACGATTTTATGCTTGGACGCCGATAGCGTCGGCCAACTCGCCGTGACGCATCTGTTGGAAAAATTGGGCTATCGCGCCAAGGCGGTGTCCGACCTGGAAGATGCGTTGCTGGAAATCGAGGATACGCCGATCGATCTCGTGCTGCTTGATACGCGATCGTTTAGCGCACTAGGGCGCAAGGTTGTCGATCATTTGCGACAGAAACTTGCCGCGCGCGAAGTGCCGGTGCCGATTATCGGTTTGTACGCCGGAACCGAACCATCCCAGCGTCTGCTGTTTGTCGACGCCGGGGTCGACGACGCGCTGCCCAAACCGCTGCAAATCGGCGAGGTGCAACAGATGATGGAAAAGTGGCTCGATCGCGACGAACTGTTCGACGCCGAGCGCCGACTATCCGACAAGCCGATCACGCTCAATTCGCTGCTGGAGGCGTTCGATCACAACGCCGATCTGGTGCGCCGCACCGGCGAAACCTTCACGACGCAGGTGACCGAAAAATTCGAATTGCTCAAACGCGCCTGGGCCGAAGCGGACATCGATCGCGTGGCCATGTTCAGCGAGGAAATCAAGGAACTGGCCGGCATCATGCGCGTCATGCCGTTGCGCGGCCAAGCCTTCGAGTTGGAAAAGCTGGCCCGCTCCGGGAATTTGTCGCGCGCGGCGATACGCATGAACAAATTGGAAGAATTATTGCATTTAACCCTGGAAACGTTGAACAAACTCGACAGCAATTAGGCATCATATATAAAGCAGGGGCGACTCCCGTCAGGAAGTCGCCCCCTTGTGTATGGCGGCAACGGATTGCTTATCCGTTCTTGCTCATGAAGTCCTTCATGAAATCCACCAACGCGGCGATCGACTCGGGCGAGGTGGCGTTGTACATCGACACGCGGCAGCCGCCGACGCTGCGATGGCCTTTGAGGCCGATAAAGGCATGCGCCTTGCCTTCGGCGATGAACTTGGCTTCCAACTCTTCGCTGGGCAAACGGAAAACGACGTTCATCAACGAGCGGGCATCCTTTTTCACCGGACAATTGTAGAAGCCGTTCGAGCTGTCGATCATGCCGTAGAGCATGTCGCCCTTTTTCCGGTTGCGTGCTTCCATCGCCGTCAAGCCGCCGTTCGCTTCGAGCCACCGCAGCACGTTGCGCAGCATGTAGATGCCGAAGGTCGGCGCGGTGTTGTACAGCGAGTTCGACTCGACGAAGGTCTGGTACTTCAACATGGTCGGCAGCTTGGGATTGCACTTGGCCAGCAGGTCGTCGCGAATGATGACCAAGGTCACGCCCGACGGCCCGAGGTTTTTCTGCGCGCCGGCGTAGATCAACCCGAAGGGCTTGACGTCGAAGGGACGCCACATCATGTCCGAGGACATGTCGGCCACCAGCGGCACGTCGCCGGTGTCGGGGAACCGCATGTACTGTGAGCCCTTGATCGTGTTGTTGCTGGTGATGTGCACGTACTGGGCCTGGGGATCCAGATCCAACTCGGTTGGAATGTAGGTAAAGTTGGTTTCTTCGGAAGTGGCGGCAACACGGGTCTTGCCGATGCCCTTGGCTTCTTTCAACGCCTTTTTAGACCAGTCGCCGGTGAGCACGTAGTCGGCGCTGAGGTCGGCGTTGAGCAGATTCATCGGCACCATGGCGAACTGCAGGCTGGCGCCGCCCTGCAGAAACAGTACATGATAATTGTCGGGCAGGGCGAGCAGCTTTCTCACCAGGGCGACGGCTTCGTTGTGCACGGCGTCGTATTCCTTCGAGCGGTGGCTGGTTTCCATCACCGACATGCCCGAGCCCTGGAAATCGAAAAATTCGTCGTACGCGGCCTGCAACGCCTCCAACGGAAGCGCGGCGGGACCGGCATAGAAATTGTGCACTCGTTTCATGCTTTCACTCCTTGCCTTTAATCTTTAATAAAGTCGGAAATAATCTGCACCGCGATCTCGCCGATGCGCCCCATGTTCTCTTTGGTGCTGGCGCCGATGTGCGGCGTCATGAGTACGTTCGGCGCATGCAACAGCGGACAATCGTCGGCCGGTGGGTCAGAATACCATACATCGGCGGCATATGCAGCAACCTTGCCGGCGGTCAGCGCAGCGGCCAGATCCGCCTCGATGACGACCTTGCCGCGACCGGTGTTGACGATGATCACGCCGTCTTTCATCTTGGCGATCGCCGCTGCGTCGATCATCCCCTTCGAGGCGTCGTTGAGCGGCAGGTGAATGGAAATGTAATCGGCGCGCGCGTACAGGTCGTCGACGTTCGCTACGATCTCGGCATAAGCGGACGGTTTATCCGACTGCCGGTAGGCGATGACCTTCATGCCGAAGGCCGCGGCGCGTTTGGCCACTTCCGTGCCGATGTTGCCGATGCCCAGCAGGCCCAGCGTCTTGCCGAACAGCTCGGTGCGCTTGAGTTCCTTCTTGAGCCACTTGCCTTCCTTCATGCCGTTGTGTCCCTCGATGAGCCGGTTCGGTACGGCCAGCATCAGCGCGAAGGACAGTTCCGCCACCGCAATCGCCGAAGCCGCCGCCGTATTGACGGACTTGATGCCCTTGCTCGCGGCGTATTCGCGGTCGATGTTGTCCATGCCCACGCCGCCGCGGATGATCAGCTTGAGGTTGGTCGCCTGGTCGATCCACTCCTTGGTGCACTTGGTTTTGGAACGAATCAGGACGATGTCCGCCTCGGGCAGGCGAGCCTGATCGTCGGTCACTTCACCGAAGCGAGCGAGTTTGCCGGGCAATACGTTGTCGAATGCGTCGGAAATCAGAATCAACATTTTCTAGCCTCCTTACGAGAGCGTGTGTGTGCCGTCAATATGACGAAGGCCAAAAACAGTTAACCCGGTCAGTCGTCGATCAACAACCGCACGACGATGCCGGAACGCAATTTCGGTTCGAACCAAGTCGATTTGGGCGGCATGACCATGTTCGCGTCGGCGATGGCCATGAGCTGATCGATCGTGGTGGGAAACATCGCGAAAGCCACCGCATAGGCGCCGCTGTCGACCAGGCGCTCCAATTCCTTGATGCCGCGGATGCCGCCGACGAAATCGATGCGCTTGTCGGTGCGCGGATCGCCGATGCCCAACACGGGATGCAGCAGGTTTTCCCACAAAATCTGCACGTCGAGGCTGGCTACCGGATCGTCGGCCGGGAAGCTGCCTTCCTTGGCGATCAAGCGCCACCAGCGCTTTTTGCCCACGTACATACCGACGTGCCGCATGCATTTGGGCGGCGGTGTGGCGCAGGGGATGATCTCGTATTTTTCCTTTACGCGCGCCAGGAAAGCGTCGGGCGACAATCCGTTGAGGTCTTTGACCACGCGGTTGTAATCGAGAATTTTTAGCTGGTTGTCGGGGAACGCAACGGCCAGGAAGTGGTTGTAGGCTTCCCGGCCGGTGTGCTGCGGGTTGGCTTCGCGCCGCAGCTTGCCCACGCGCGCGGCCGAAGCGCTGCGGTGATGCCCGTCGGCTACGTACATCGCCGGCACCTCTGCGAACGCCGCTTGCAACCGGTCGATGATTGCCCGGTCGTCGACCACCCACAGTGTATGACCGATACCGTCGTCGGCGATGAAATCATACGTGGGCGCGCCGGCGCGGATCGTCTCGACCATCGCGTCGATGTCCGCACGCGCCTTGTAAGTCAGAAACACCGGCCCGGCATTGGCGTTGAGTTCCTGCACGTGACGCGTGCGATCGTCTTCCTTGTCCTTGCGCGTGTGTTCGTGCTTTTTGATCAGGTCGCGTTCGTACTCGTCCACGCTCATCGCCGCGACGATGCCCACCTGTGTGTGCTGTCCCATCCGCTGCTGATAAACGTAATAGCATGGGCGATCGTCGCGCACGAGGTAGCCCTCGTCGATCAACCGCGCGAGGTTTTTTGCGCCGGTGGCATAGACGATATCGGAGTACTGATCGGTGCCTTCCGGCAGATCGATTTCGGGCTTGACCACGTGCAGGAAGGAAAGGGCGTTGCCCTTGGCCATCTCGCGCGCTTCCGCCGAATTCAATACGTCGTACGGCGGGCTGGCTATTTCATTAACATATTCCGTTTTCGGACGAAATCCGCGGAATGGTCTGACGTCGGACATACCTACCCCCAGAATACTGCTTCTCCGTGCCTTTGTAACAGAATAGGCCGTGCTGTCAACCGGGGAAAATGCGAGCAAAGGGTTTTATATCGTTGAGAAAAATGCATCTGTATACGAATTGCATAAAATAGTTATTCGCGCCGTAATCGGTGAGATGATTTGCTGCTGCGCGGGCTTGCGCCAAGCAGAATTTCCGCGAGATCCTCGCGTTTGGCCAGCCGCAAGGCTTTATGCACCAACGATGCATTTTCCGGCAAATGCGCCAGGATGAGCGCCTTTTGCATCTGTTTGTGTTGCGTGTCGCGCTCGACGAACACCGCTTCGCCCGTGAGCGGATGCTTGCCGGTGGCATACATCACCGTGGCCATCGTGCCCGGCGTCGGCGTAAAAATCTGGCACTGTTCCACGCGCAGTCGACGCTGCCGCAGATAAAGCGCCACGTCGATCATGTCGGTCAGGCGACTGCCCGGATGCGCCGCCATCAGATACGGCAGCACGTATTGCTCCTTGCCGGCGTGTTGCGAATGGCGCGCATACAGTTCGAGAAAACGATCCAGGTGCTCAATGTCGGTTTTGCGCATCAGATCGAGCACCGCGGGGCAGACGTGCTCGGGCGCAATTTTCAAATGTCCCGAGGTGTGATGCTTCGCCAACGTCGCGATGAACGGTTCGTCGAGCACGGCCAGATCGGTGCGCACGCCGGTGGTGACGAACAGATGTTTCACGCCTTTCACGCGCCGCGCTTGCTCCAACAGCGCCACATACGCGCCGTGATCGGTGTGCAGATCGGGGCACCGCTGCGGCCAAAGGCACGACGGACGATCGCACGGTTTTTCGCGCAAGCAGCGCAGGCCGTACATGTTCGCGGTTGGGCCGCCCAGGTCATTGATCGTGCCGCGAAACGCCGGATGCGCCGCGATGCGCTCCACCTCGGCCAGCACGGAGTCCGCCGAGCGGCTTTGCACGATCTTCCCTTGGTGCGCGCCGATGGAGCAAAAGGCGCAACCGCCGA
The DNA here is from genome assembly GCA_036743315.1 of bacterium. Taxonomy (GTDB): domain Bacteria; phylum Lernaellota; class Lernaellaia; order Lernaellales; family Lernaellaceae; genus CALBTQ01. Next base: position 6,239 of record DAINPV010000052.1, read on the forward strand.
AACAGCCGCGATGCGCGGTGACGGAAAAGCGCACTTGTTCCAGCGCCGGGATGCGCGCGCCGGCATACCGCGGGTGGGCGTCGCGCGTGAAGGGCAGGCTGAAAATACGGTCGAGTTCCGCGCCGCTCAACGCCGGCCATGGCGGATTGGCGATGACTCGCAGACTGCCGTTGTTCTGCCATTGGCATCGCTCGTGATGTTTTTCCGTCAACCGAAACGCCAGCAGATGGGCGTCGATATCGGCGGCGACTTTCTCCGCAGCGGGCAGGGCGACGGCATCGCTCGGTTCCGGTTCGCGCAACGGTACGCGGTAGACCACCCCGGGCACGTCGCGTACGACGGCCAGGCGCTGCGCGGGATCGGGCGCGTCGATTTCTTGAATGAGGTCGGCCAATCGCCGGGCGATGGCGACGATCGGCCCTTCGCCCATGCCGTGCACGAGGATATCCGCGCCGCAATCCATCAGCAGCGAGCGGCGCACCGAATCGCTCCAATAATCGTAATGCGCGAAGCGGCGCAGCGAGGCTTCCAACCCGCCGGCGACGATGAAGGCCGCTTTGCCGTAGGCGCGGCGCAACAGGTTGCCGTAGACCGTCAGCGCCCGATCGGGGCGTCCGCCGGCCCGGCCGTCGGGAGCGTAGGGATCGTCGGAGCGCCGCCGTTTGAGCGCGGTGTAGTTGGCGACCATCGAATCCAGCGCCCCGGCGGTGACGGCGAAAAACAAGCGCGGCCGACCGAGTCGTTTGACCGATTCCACGTCGTGCGGATCGGGCCGGGCGATGATCCCCACGCGAAAATCCGCTGCCGCCAGCACACGACCCAACAACGCGGCGGGAAACGACGGATGATCGACGTCGGCGTCGCCGGTGACGATGACGACGTCCAACTCGTTCCAGCCGCGAACGCGGGCTTGTTCGCGATCGACCGGCAGATGCTCGCGGTTCATGATCCTCCTTGCTTGGCGATCCATTTATAACGGTCTGCAACGCAAGTTACAATTGGCGGAAAAATCATTGCTGCGCTTGCTTCTCGGCTCGTCGTCTTTAAATTGAAAAAATGAAAACAATTTATCAGGTCGGAAAATGATAAAAATCGGCGCAATCTTTGTGATGCTGATCCTTTTATCGGCGAGCACGATCGCCGCGGAGGACGATCGTCCGCCGCAGGTGGTAAAGCAGGTTGATCTGCAAAGGTATCTGGGCGTGTGGTACGAGATCGCCCGCTACCCCAACCGCTTCGAACGCGATTGCGTGGCGGCGACGGCCGCTTACTCGTTGCGCGACGACGGCAAGATCGACGTGCTCAACCAATGCCGTCGCAAAACGCTCGACGGCAAACCGAAAGCGGCCAAGGGTAAAGCATGGATTGTCGATCCGGTGACGAACGCCAAATTGAAGGTCAGCTTTTTCTGGCCGTTCTCCGGCGATTATTGGATCATCGATCTGGACGAGGAATACCGCTACGCCGTGGTGGGACACCCCGAACGCAAGTACCTGTGGATTCTCAGTCGAACGCCGCAGATGGACGAGGAAACCTACGCGAATATTCTCGAGCGTCTGCGCGCTCAGGGTTATGACCCGGCGAAACTGATCCGCGTTCCTCAGGTCGGAGAACAATCGCAATTATAACGGCTTTGTCTAATTCCTTGATATTCAAACGGAATAATTAATTAGATTCGGCGGTGAATCTCTCTTGACAAAAACGGGTCGTCCTTGTAGATAGTAATGCGCTTTTTTGATCATTGCATGTTTGCGGAAGTGGTGGAACTGGTAGACGCGCAGGGTTCAGGGTCCTGTGTCCGTACGGACGTGGGGGTTCAAGTCCCCCCTTCCGCATCAGAGAGCAAGCGGGCGATCCGATAAAAATCGCCCGCTTTTTTTTAATCTAACGCGCGTACAGACCGGTCAATACGGCCTCGCCAAGCGTCACGGCTTCGAGGTCGTCGAGCACATCGGCCAACTCGGTGTCGTCTTCCGGCGCGGCGATCTCTTCGCTCAGCGCGATCAGCGTGAAATTGTATCGGTGCGCGTCGTCGTCCTCGGGCGGACACGGTCCGGCGTAACCGATCTCGGCGAGATAATTAAGCGTTTCCCAAGCGCCGCTCGGCAGTGTGCCGTCCGGGCTGACTCCGTCGCTCAACGAGGACGTGTCGGCCGGGATGTTGATCAACCCCCAATGATGTGTATCGCCGCTGGGTGAATCCTGGTCACGGCAGGTCAAGGCGAAAGCCACCGTTCCCTCCGGCGGATTTTCCCAGGCCAGCGGCGGTGAAATACCGTTGTCGGGATCGTCATTGTCGCAGGTGTATTTGGCGGGTATCAGGCTGTTGCCTACGAAGGCGGTCGAGGTCAGGCGGAAGTAATTCTCGTCGTCGTCGTCGTCATCGTCGTCGTCGCCGCCTCCGTTGCCGTCAGTCGGATCGTACGCGTCGTCGTCGTCCCCCGTGGGTACGTAGTTGTAATCGTCGTCCTCTTCGCCGGTGCTGCCGCAGGAGAGCAAGACTCCCATGACCAAAATCGCCATTCCGCCTAGAAGGGCGGGCCATATGCTTTTCCCCATGATCATGCTCCTTCTTCTTGGAAAGTGTTTTGTTTCGCAGCGGCGGAATTATAACGCATTTGAAAACAAGATAAAATGACCGGAAAATCACTTCGCGGTTGCGCCGAGCGGGGAAATGGATAATATTAAATAAGTAAGCGATGTGTCGCCGAACCGGAAAAATGCAATGGAAAAATTTTCGTAAAAGCCGTTCATATCAGGGAATTTTCTCAATTTTCATCCAAACGGAACCGATGGGATGAACAGGAAAAATCGGGGCGCCGAATTTCCTTGTCTGGCGGGGGAGAGTGGTTATATTCAGCGTTAGGAGAAAGCGAGGTTTAAACGATGCTATTTTCTGCCGATCCACAACGTCCGAAAAATGTGCCGGTGCTGGCGCTGCGCAACGCGACTTTGTTTCCCGGGACGATTGCGCCGATGGCCGTCGGACGCGCCTTTTCTCTTAATGCACTGGAAGTTGCACAAAAAGAACACGGCATTTTGGGCGTCTTCACGCAGTTCGATCCCGAGGTCGAAGAACCGACCGGCGCCGATATTCATCACATCGGCGTGGCCGCCAAGATCCTCAAAACCGCGGAAGACCGTCGCGGCGGCCGGACCGTGCTGCTGCAAGGGCTGCACCGCATAAAAATCATGCGCTTCAGCGACATGGCGCCGATCGTTCGCGTCGATGTGGAGTACCCCGAGGATTTCCACGATGACGACGCCGAGGCGCACGCCTTACTGACCCAGATCAAGGAACTGGCCATCGACATCATTACGAAAAATCCGGCGTTGCCGCAGGAGGCCAAGCATTTCATCCAGGAGATGGACAAGCCGGGCATGCTGTGCGATCTGGTCGTTTCGCACCTGTCGATGCCGATCGATGAGAAAATCAAAGTGCTCCAACAGCTCGACGTCAAAGAACGTTCGCGCGATGTGCTGCGCATGTTGCAGACCGAACTGTCGCTGTTGGAAACCAAAAAGAAAATCGACCGTCAAGTCAAAGGCGAGATGGACAAGAGCCAGCGCGATTACTACCTGCGCAAACAGATGGAAGCGATCCGCAAGGAACTGGGCGAGGACGAATCGGTCGAGGATGAAATCGCCGATGTGCGTAAAAAGCTCGAAGAGCTGAAATTGTCCGACGAGGCGCGCAAAACCGTCGAGAAGGAACTTAAACGTCTGGGCAAGATCCCGACCTCGTCGCCGGAATACACCGTTTCCAAAACCTACATCGATACGCTGATGGAACTGCCCTGGAACAAGATGTCCGAAGACCACCTGGACATCAACGACGCCGAGCGCATCCTCAACGAGGATCACTACGGCCTGCAGCGCGTGAAAAAGCGCATCCTCGAATATCTGTCGGTGCGCAAACTCAAGCCCGACGTCAAAGGCCCGATCCTTTGCTTGATCGGACCTCCGGGCGTCGGTAAAACGTCGCTGGGCAAATCGGTCGCGCGGGCGATGAACCGCGAGTTCGTGCGCATGAGCCTGGGCGGCATTCACGACGAAGCGGAAATTCGCGGTCACCGCCGCACCTACATCGGCGCGCTGCCGGGGCGCATCATCCAAGGCATAAAAAAGGCCGGCACGGGCAATCCGGTGTTCATGCTTGACGAACTGGACAAAGTCGGCAAGGACTTCCGCGGCGATCCGTCATCGGCGCTGCTCGAAGTGCTCGATCCGGAGCAGAACGACACGTTCATGGACAACTACTTGGCCATTCCCTACGATCTGAGCCGCGTGTTGTTCATCGGCACGGCCAACGTCGCCGACACCATTCCGCCGCCGTTGCGCGACCGCATGGAGGTGATCGAGATCCCCGGCTACACGCAGGAAGAAAAGGTGCTCATCGCCAAGAAGCACCTGATCACCGAGGAGATGGAAAACCACGGGTTGCAGGACAATATGTTCTCAATCTCCGACGGCGCGCTCAATGAGGTCATCGACCAGTACACGCGCGAGGCCGGCGTACGCGGGCTCAAGCGCAACATCGCCGCGTTGTGCCGGGCCGCGGCCAAGCGCATCGCCTCGGGCGAGGCCGACAAGGTACGCGTGAACAAAAACCTCGTTGCCGCCTATCTCGGTCCGCAGGTTTTCTTCCCGGAGGTCGCCGAACGCACCGCGGTGCCCGGCGTGGCCACCGGTATGGCCTGGACGCCGACCGGCGGCGATATCCTCTTCATCGAAGCCACGATGATGAAAGGCAAGGGCAACCTGATTCTCACCGGGCACTTGGGTGACGTGATGAAGGAGTCGGCCAAGGCGGCGCTGTCCTACCTGCGTTCCAAGGCCGAGGATTTCGGCATCGATCCGGATCAGTTCGAGCAGGTCGACGTGCACATTCACATCCCGGCCGGCGCGATTCCCAAAGACGGCCCGTCGGCGGGCATCACGCTGTTGTCGGCGCTGGCCAGTCTGTTCACCGGCAAGTGCGTCAATCACGACATGGCGATGACCGGCGAAGTGACGTTGCGCGGGCAGATCCTGCCGGTCGGCGGCATCAAGGAAAAGGTGCTCGCCGCGCGGCGCGCGGGCATCAAGGTCGTCATGTTGCCCGAGAAAAACAAAAAGGATCTGGACGAGATCCCCGAGGAGATACGCAAAGGGCTGACGCTGCACTTCATCAATCACATCGATGAAGCGCTCAAACACGCCCTGGTTCATTAAGCGAAACGACGCCTGACGACCCGGTCATGCCGGCATGACCGGGTTTTTCATAACCGCGCGATTTCGTGCCAGGTCGGCACCACCGCCGGGTTGCCGAATTCCTTTTTGACGCCGGCGGCGAACGACGCGGCCGCTTCCTCTTCGCCGTGCACGACGAATACCTTGGTGTGCTTGTGCAGCGCGGGCGCCATCCATTCCAGTAGACCGTCGCGATCGGCATGCGCCGACAAGCCGCCGATGGTGTGGATGTGCGCGGCGGCTACAACCTCCTGCCCGAAAATCTTCACGCGCGGCGCGCCGTCGACCAGCATGCGGCCCAACGAGCCTTCCGCCTGGAAGCCGACGAACACGATGTGGCATTCGCGCCGCCACAGGTTGTGTTTGAGGTGATGCAGAATGCGCCCGGCCGTGCACATGCCGCTGGCGCTGATAATGATGCTCGGTTTGTCGGCTTCGTTGATCGCCATCGATTCGCGTGCGTCGCGCGTGAAGCGCAGGTTGGGCACCAACAGGGGATCGTTGCCCAGGCCGGTGATGCCGAAAATCGTTTCGTCGTCGTAGCACTGCGGGTTGTTGCGCACGATCTCCGTCGCGTTGATCGCCAGCGGGCTGTCGACGTACACGTTGAATCCGGGCAGGCGACCTTCCTCCGACAACTCGCGCAGGCGGTATAAAATTTCCTGCGTGCGACCGACGGCGAAGGAGGGGATGATCACGTTGCCGCGATCCTGCCAGGCGACGAGCAGCACGTCGGCCAGCTCGGCCAGCGTATCGGTGCGCGGCTTGTGCAGGCGGTCGCCGTAAGTCGATTCGATCAGCAACACGTCGGTCGGATTGGGCTTGAATGGATCGCGGATGAGCGCCTGGTCCTTGTTGCCCACGTCGCCGGAGAACGTGATGCGCTTTTCGCCTTCCTCCGAGCGCACGGTCATTTCGATGAACGCGCTGCCCAGGATATGCCCCGCGTCGCGAAACACGGCGGTAATGCCCGGGGCGAGCTCGATCATGTCCTCATACTTATGCGACACCAGTTGCTCCAGCGACTGACCGGCTTCTTCGATGGTGAAGATCGGCTTGATCAACGAATGGCCTTTGCGTCGGGCGCGGCGGTTGTGGTCGATGGCGTCGCGTTCGGCGATGTGCGCGCTGTCCAGCAGCATGATCTGCGCCAGATCGACCGTGGCGCGCGTGGCGTGCACCGGGCCGCGATAGCCGTCCTTGTACAGCTTGGGAATCAGCCCGCTGTGATCGATATGCGCGTGGGTCAACAACACGCCGTCGAGCAGGTTCGGATCGAAGTAAAACGGCAGTTGGTTGCGTTCTTCCAAATAGCGCGGTCCCTGGAACATGCCGCAGTCGATGAGAAAATTCCTGTCGCCGATCCGCAGCAGGTGCGCCGAACCGGTGACCGTCCGCACCGCGCCGTGAAATTCCAGATTCATGATTCATCCTCTTTTGGCAGTAGGTTGACCCGCTCCACATCGGGGCGTTCGAAATCGTAGGGAGCGTCGGTGATGCACACGAGGTAGGCTTCCCCGTCGCCGAGGTATTGCACCGCGTGCGCCGTGCCGGGGGACAGCGAAAGCAGCAACGGCTGGGCGCCGTCGTGCAGCTGGTAAAATTGTTGACAGCCGTCGTCAATCGCGATGCGGCACGGACCGCCGCACACGACGATCCATTCGGTTTGCCTGCGATGGCGGTGGTTGCCGCGAATCGCGCCGTGTTTCATCGACACCACGTGCACGTTGGCGATTTGCGCGGGCGACAACGGTAGAAAGTCGAGCAGATTGCTGGCCCAACCACGCGCATCGCGACTGGTTTCCACTACGGTTACGGAAAAGGTTTTCGGCTCACTCATGTTGCCCGGCTTTGAGATATTCGACCACTTTTGCGACCATCTGCTCCGTTTTTTGGAACACCTGATCGTAAAACGCGATGGTCGTGCCCAATGGATCGGTGATGTCCATCCCCTTGTCGCGGTTGTCGGCGAAGTCGCTGAGCAGGAAGGTCTTCTTCGTCGCGTTGGGGATTTTGTTGACGATCAAATGGATGTGTCGCTCTTCCATCACCAGAATCAAATCAGCCTGCCGCACCAGGTCGCCGGTCAGCGCGGTCGAACGGTGATAGGCAATGTCCAGGCCGTGTTCGGCCGACACTTCGATCGCTTCGATGCTGGCTTGATGGCCGTCGACGGCGATCGTGCCCGCCGAATGCACGCGCACGCCGCGCACGCCCGCAGCGATCAGCGCGACGCGCAACTGAGCGGAAACCATGGGACTGCGGCAGATGTTGCCGGTGCACACGACGAGGATATCGTGGATTTCACCCGGAGCGGGAAAGGGTGGCGGAGTGCGCATTGATCAGCTTCCTTCGAACAGCGTGCCGGTCGATCCCGGCGGCACGGTACGGTTGAGGTGCCGATACGCGTGCGGCGTGGCCACGCGGCCGCGCGGCGTTCGCTGTAAATAACCTTGTTGAATCAAAAACGGCTCGATCACATCCTCGATGGTGTCCTTCTCTTCCGACAGGCTGGCCGACAGCGTTTCCAGGCCGACCGGGCCGCCGCCGAAATGATCGATGATGGTCAGCAGCACGCGTTGGTCCATTTTATCCAGCCCGGCGTCGTCGATGTTCAATCGTGCAAGCGCGCGGGCGGCGATGGCTTTGGTGATGACGCCGTCGCCTTCGACCTGGGCGAAGTCGCGCACGCGGCGCAGCAGGCGGTTGGCCACGCGCGGGGTGCCGCGGCTGCGGCGGGCGATTTCCGCGGCGCCGTCCTCGTCGAGACGAATGTCGAGAATCCGGCCGTTGCGATGAATGATGGTCAGCAGGTCCGCGGGCGCGTAGAAGTCGAGCCGATCGACAATGCCGAAGCGGTCGCGCAACGGGTTGGCGATCAGGCCGATGCGCGTGGTTGCGCCGATGAGCGTGAACGGCTCCAGCGGCATCTGCACCGTGCGCGCCGACGGTCCCTGGCCGAGGATCAGGTCGATGCGGTAATCCTCCATCGCCGGGTAGAGCTTCTCTTCGACCAGCTTGGAGAGACGGTGGATTTCGTCGATGAACAACACATCGCGCGGCGCGAGGTTGGTCAGGATCGCGGCCAGGTCGCCGGGCTTCTCCAGCACCGGGCCGCTGGTGCAGTGGATGCCCACGCCCAGTTCGCCGGCGATGATGTGGGCGAGGGTGGTTTTACCCAGTCCAGGCGGGCCGTAAAGCAGCACGTGATCGAGCGCTTCGCCGCGTTCGCGCGTGGCGTCGACGTACACGCGCAGGTTGTTTTTCACCGCTTGCTGGCCGACGAACTCCTCCAGCCGCTTGGGGCGCAACGTCAAGTCGTAAGCGAGATCGTCTGGTTCGCGCAACGGATCGATCGGCCCCCGGTTCATCGTTTATCCTTTCATCATCTTTTTCAGCGCCAGGCGGATGATGTCTTCGAGCGACGCTCGGTCGCCCAGTTCCGCGCGGGCCTGCGCCACCACCTGTTCGGCGGTATTTTCCTTGAAGCCGAGGTTGAGCAGCGCGCTGATCGCGTCGTTGTCCACGCCGGTTTTCGGGCGCTGCGCGCTGACTTCCACCCGCGTTTCTTGCGCCAGTGCGGCGGCCTTGTCGGCCAAATCGACGACGATCCGTTCGGCCGTTTTCTTACCGACGCCCGGCGCCTTGATCAACGCGGTCACCTCGCCGCCGGCGATGCGCGCCAACAGATCCGGCGCGGCGAAGCCCGACAGCATGGCCAGCGCCGCTTTGGGGCCGACGCCGCTGACGCTGATGAGCATGGTGAACAGCTTGCGTTCCAGCTCGGTCAGAAAGCCGTACAAATGAAACGCATCCTCGCGCACCACCGTGTGCACGAGCAACGACACTTCCTGCGGTGGCTCGGGCAGGGAATAAAAACAGTTCGCGCTGATGAACACGCGATAGCCTACGCCGTGGACATCGACCACGATCTGGTTGAGGTCCTTGTCGGCCAGCTTGCCGGTCAGTCGCGCGATCACGTTTCGCTCCGCTTGTTCAGATGTTTGGTTGCCTGCGCCAGCTTGCGGCTGTTGAGGTGGCAGATGGCGCCGGCCAGCGCGTCGGCAGTGTCCACCCATGCTTCTTCGGGCAGGCGCAGCAGGCTCTTGACCATCAGCCCCACCTGCCGTTTGTCGGCCTTGCCGTAGCCGGTCACCGCCTGCTTGATTTGCATCGGTGTATATTCGTATACCGGCAAGCCCTCGTGGACGCAAGCGAGGATCGCCACGCCGCGCGCCTGGCCGAGCACCAGCGCGCTTTTGGCGTTTTTATGGTGAAAGACGCTTTCCACTGCCGCCTCGCGCGGACCGAGGGCGCGGATTGCCGCCCGCAGCCCCTCGTAAATGGCCTGTAAACGTTGAGGCAGTTCTTGTTTGGCATCGGTAAAGACGGCGCCGGAATCGACGTGCTGGATCTTATGCGGCCCGGTGGTGTCCTCCACCACTCCCCAGCCGCAAATCCGACTGCCGGGGTCGATTCCGATCACCCGCATGATATCACCCGGCCAATGAAGGATTTGATGTTTCGGATCAGCTCAACCTTTCCATTTCCTCGTCGGAAATGTCGAAGTTGCCGTAGACGTCCTGCACATCGTCGAGTTCTTCCAACTGTTCGATGAGCTTGAGCATGGTTTCGGCCTGTTTGCCGTCGAGCTTCACGGTCGTTTGCGGCACGAAGGTAAGCTGCGCTTCCTCGTACTTCATGCCCGCTTTGTCGAACGCTTCCTGCAGGCCGGGGAAGTCCTCGATGGCGCAGGTGACTTCCACCGTGTCGCCTTCTTCCTTGATGTCCTCGGC